>CAUZOL010000583.1:0-2500 GCA_963581435.1 Planctomycetota bacterium | reverse complement strand
AGCCGAATCCGCGGTTACGTCTCGACGCTCCGCAAAAACGACCTGAAAATCCTGGACGGCATCCAATCCGCCTTCCACCAGTCCCCCAACCTGCCAGCGCACATCTTCGTCACTGGGTAGTTACGAATAACCGCAAATATCGCGAATCTTCGCGAAAAAGGCGGGATGATCGCGACAAGCTCGGTCAACGTAAAAGCTCCGAGTAATTTTGTATTCGCGTCGAATCGCATAATTCGCGGTCACAAGACATGTGAGAGCGAGACAATGTCGCGGGAGAATACTGTCACCCTTCCATCTGCTGCGTAATGCAAATTTCTGTCGCTGCATCCCCTTTCGTTTCTTCGCGGCCCTTTGTAGCTTCGCGTCTTTGAGTCAGATTCAAATACTTACCGAGCGCGTTTTGCCGCTTGAAGCGTTAAGATCGATCTTGCAACCGTTTGCGAAAACAACTATTTACCTTTCTCTCCTCTCACTTCTCCATCAATGAACGAAACTTCTGACATCAGCGATTACCCCGTGCGTCGGCTCGGTCGGGTGCTGCTTGCCGTGTGGAGCCTGTTTCTCATTTCAGGTTTTGCAGTCGCAATCAGCCTTGAACCGGACAACGTTCGCGGTTATGGCACGCATGAACGACTGGGGCTTCCCCCCTGCACTTTTCAATCAATGTTTAACATTCCCTGCCCAAGTTGCGGTATGACAACCAGTTTTTCCAATTTTGTCCGAGGAAATTTTCTGGCTGCAGCACGCGCCAACTCCGCCGGCCTGATGTTGGCAATCATCTGTACTCTGCAAGTTTTCTGGTGTTGGGTCAGTATTGTTCGACGGCGACTTTGGCTGATCTCGCAGCCCGACATCGCCTTAATGTGTTTACTGGGCATTGTTTGCGGTGCAAGCGTGCTGCAATGGGCCATCCGAATGATCTGGCCGTAATCAACCGATATCTCACTTCCCCCTGCACAATTCGACTTCATCAATTCAGGAAGCAGTCATGGATGACGCGCTGACGGCAGTGCCGTTGCAACAAACGCCTCCAGAAACCGATTCGCAACGAGCCAGTCGGTGGCCGTCACGGTCGCGTTGCCTGTTTGCGTTGGCAGTCACCTGCCTGGCTGTCGGTCTGACCGGCTGCTCGCTGTTTGTGATGGCGGGCAAGTTGCTTTACGGCGACCCGAAAATCAAGTCTCCGTTGAGCACCGGTACGGGAATCGATCTCGTCGAAGACGAAATGACGGTGCTGGTGATCTTCACCACGCCCGAATCGGTGAAGAGCGAGTTCGCGTCCGTCGAATTCGACCTGACGGAAGAAACGATTCGCCGACTGAAACGCCACGAGATCAAGGTGATCAAGTCGGACGATGTTGCAACTTTCATCGATAACAACGGCGGGTTCTGGGAAGACGAGTCGGAGCTTGCGCAGCACTTCGATGCTGATCTCATCGTGCACGTCGATCTCGACACGTTCACCTGCACCGAAGAAAACAGTCCGTGGATGTTGCGCGGCCGGGCCGAAGGAACGTTGTACGCCTACCGCGTACGCGAGGTCGATGACGAAAAAGTGGCCCAAGAAATATTCGTCCGCGAATTCACATCAACCCATCCGCGACAAAGCCCCGTCTCATCGGACAGCATCTCCCGATCGGCGTTTCAGAAACGATACGTTGACCTGATGGCTCAGCAAGTCGCGCAAATGTTGCACGACTATCGTGCGAGCGATTTGGTGCAGTAGGTCCCATATTTCGACACACGAATCGACAAACGAAACCAAATGCAACACATGGATCGGCACCGAGTCCGATCCCTACACGAGCGAAGGATCGCGATATGCGGGATTGCAAAACACCCCGGACGAATTTTTTGAGCAGTGCTTGCCGATCATTGGTGCGGCCGGCAATCGTGTGCATGCTCATCCTCGCGCTGCACGGTTGCAACTACTTCATCATGGCCGGCTACCTCATTGGTGGGCCACCATCGAACGAGCCGGATTTCGACGCGATCACCAGGAAATCGATGACAGATTTCGGTGTGACCGTTGCCGTCGTCTGCGATGCGCCCGTTGAGTTGAAGTGGGACAACAATAAGATTGACAAAGAACTGGCGAAGTACGTTTCACGGAAAATGGCCGGCAAGAAAATCAAAGTCATCGATTGCGATCAGGTTTACGCCTGGATGGATAAGCATCCGCACCGGGACAGGCCAACCGAAATCGGAGCGTATTTCAACACCACATACGTGGTTTACATCGACTTGAAGAAATACTCGCTGTTTGAAGAAAGCAGCCCCAATCTCCGCCGCGGTCGTGCCGAAGCGCTTGTGACGGTGTACGAGATGGACGGCGATGGCGATGGCGCGCGAATCTACTCCAAAGATGTTGTGTCGAAGTATCCGCTTCGCGCTCCGCAGGCCGCCTCAGACGTACGCTACTCCACTTTCCGCCGACTGTATTTGACGCGTCTGAGCGAGGAAGTCGGCCGCTTGTTCTACGAATGGTACAACGGCGACG
>CAUZOL010000582.1:0-2527 GCA_963581435.1 Planctomycetota bacterium | reverse complement strand
GGTTGCCCTGGGCGGTCCAGAGAGCCAACCGACGCGCCAAGCCACTCCAGCCGGCTCAGGCGACCGAACACTCACGCTGATGCCTCCAAATGCGTTGTAGCTCCAGATACCGACGCTGACTGTGCCGACTGTTTGAAGCCAATCGATGCCAGTCGCAGCCGTTCCGCCTCCGAAACCTGCCGCCGTCGCCTTGGCTTCATAATTGCCGCGACTTCATCGAAGTCAACCGCATGGAATGTCACCGCCAGAAAGCTGTCGCCCTCTTGGCAAGTCGTCGTGCAGTCAAGCTGACGCAACCGGTTCGCTGTAACCCGTCTGCCTTCCACTTCCACAGTCAGCAAGTCGCCGCCATGCGGGTAGACGGTGCCGCGTTGGCAAGGGATGAGCATCGCCCACGGGTCGAGCTTGTCGCGCGGGACGTGCTTTGGGGAGTAGGCAGGGTCGAACGTGACGCGGTATCGCGTGCCGAATTGTTCTTGCAGGTTGATGCAATTCATTGCAGCGGGTCTCCATCGAGTGAACGGACCGCGAACGCAGTGGCCGGTGTGGGTCATTCGTCGGCATTCGGGACGGACTGGGCTAGCGTGAGAATCGTCTGCTTGACGTGTGCAGGGAGGCCCGGCCAGCAGTCGATGATGGATTGCAGATTGGGGTCGATGGGAGTGTTTTCTGCGCCAACTGCTGCGCCTTCCCGAGAATGTGCGTTTTCCTCGGGGTTTTCGGCCTTAGGGATCTGATTGCAAATCCGCCACCCCGGGTTCGAATCCCGGCGGCGCCTCTCACGAAAGCCTCTGTTTTGCAGGGGTTTTTTCGTTTTCGGTGACGTCGGCGGTCGGCTGGAAATCGGCCGTGTTACCCAAAGTGTTACCTGAAACGGCCGCATACAGTGCCGCAGCCGTCGTTTCGGCGTTCCGGCCGACGTAGTATTTCAGCGTCGTTTCGATGCTCTCGTGCCGCATCAGTTCCATCAGCACCTGAGGCATCACCCGTGGCGCCCATCGTTCCCCGAATGATCGCCGCAAGTCGTGGGCGCTGGCGTACTTCACCTTGCCGGTCTTGCGGTCGGTATCGACTGCTACCGCTGCAGCCTTCCCGATGCGTGAGACAACCCGGCCGACCTGCTGGTCTCCAAGTCGATTTGACCGCTCGGGACGGACAGGCAGGGGGGTGAAGACAAACCCGGTTCGCTCGGCTTCCGGTGTCGCCAGCAAGAACTCGGCAAATTCGGGAGCGATCGGCAACAGTCTGTCTTGGTTCCCTTTCTCCAGTTCCGCCGGAATGTGGAGCATCGGGTATTTCCCTGATAGGTCAACCCGCAGCATGTTGTCGTCGTCCCAGGTCAGCAACGGGGCCATTTTCCGGTCAAAATTACTCTTCGCCAAGGCCAGCACCACCATCAGGGGAATCGCGACCAGCGCTAACCGCAGCGATCCCACGAGCCACGGCTTCCGGTGTCGCAGTAGCGGCGTCTCGGTCGTCCAGCACAGGAGTGGAGCGAGCAGCATAGTCAGCGCACTGCCAGTCGAGATTCGGCCGAAAAACAGCCCGATGAACAACAGGCCGAATAAACCCACCACTCCGATTCCCAGAATTGCCAGCGCGCCGAAGTTCGCGGAAGCGCCGGTCCGTTTCGTGATCAGCCTCGCCCCGATGGCCGTTGCCGCGAGCGTCGCAGCCAAGGGGACGGCCGCTGCGCCCCCCTTGATGTACCCCCCCATCATCACACACAGGCCGGCGCATAGGGTCGACAAGTGGAGAGCAAATGGAATCGAAACTCCTGGGGAACGCTGGGACAACCACGAAAGCAGTCCCCACGAAGCTGCCAACAATGCGCTACACACCGTCAGAGCGGTGCCTGCCTGCCACTGGGTCCAGTCGTTGCCGGAGCCACTCAAGTAAACCGAACCGTGCAGCAGAATTCTTGGGACCACCGCAGCGAGACTCATTCGCAGGAGCCAGGCGGCCCAGGGCGGCACGCGCTGGAATCCCGCGATGAGTTCAATGCTGAGGACCGCAGGGACGACGATCGTAAAAAACCGGTCGAGGCCGTTCACGGGCGGCCAGGCCAATCGCAAAGACAACACGTCGCAGCCGAGAGCGAGGCCGAGACCAATCCCCAGAACGCACGCCGAATTCAGCCAGGTCGTACTTGCGGACGGTCGCACCCTCCCCATTGCCAGCACGAACATCGCGCTGGCGATGGCGGCAGCCCCCATCGCCTTCAGATACAACAGTGGATCGGGCATCAGCTATTTTCGCACGCCTTCACAATCGATCATGATTAGAGCCTTGTCTCCGATTGGTCCGATGGCGTTCTTGTCGAAACCGTAGTCGCTGCGTTTGAGTGAGATTTCGGTCGAGAACGCAACACGTTTCACCTTCTTGAAGTCATGCTCCTTCCCACCCATCAACACGAGCGTAATCTTTTTGGTCGTGCCGTGCATCATGAAGTCGCCGGTTACTAAGTATCCGCCCTTAATGGCCTTGGTGCTTGTGCTGTTGAATTTGATCGTGGGAAACTGTTTCG
>CAUZOL010000581.1:0-2549 GCA_963581435.1 Planctomycetota bacterium | reverse complement strand
GCTCCTGCCATTCCAAATAGTCGTCCAGGTCGCTCGGTGGCCGTCCCATATCGTGTCTCCCAAGAGTGCGAAGTTTCAACACCCAAGACTACACGACCTGACAAGTATGGATTCGTCGAACGCTTACTCAAATCAGTTAGTTTACGGTGCTGGCATTCTCAAGGCTGAGGAGCCGCATAATTCGTGATCCAGAGCGCTCCAGTTCCATCGACCGAGAGCAGTTTGCGCGGCTGAGGGCGGCCGAACGGTGTCGTCATTTCGACTGCGAGGAATGGTGGAGTTTCAGACCTGACCACGGTTTCCGTTGGTGACACATGACGATCCGTCATGAGTCGCGACAGTTGCGTAGCGGCCAAACCTGTCTCGAAAACTCGCGTGCAGTGAGACACGCCAAAAAACGACCGTCTGTGACACAGGACGACCGAGAATGAACACGACTCGTGTGTGCTTGCAATTCGGTCATGCCGTGCGCGTGAGTTCCGGAATCGGATCGCCTTTAGTGAAAATCGGATTCCGCCGACCGGCAAAACTCTGCAGACCGAGTTGCACGTGATCGAAACCGAGGTGATAAAATATCGTCGTCAGAAAATCGTACGGAGTGACACGGCGCGAAACGGGGGCTTCGCCGCGCGCATCGGTGGAACCAATCACCTGTCCGGTCCGAATGCCACCCCCAGCAAACAGCATGGTGTTGGCACGCGGCCAATGATCGCGGCCAGGCTGGACCGTACCTTTCGGAGCGCTGGCCACTCCGCCGCCGCTGCTCGCGACGTGTGAGATGCGCGGCGTGCGTCCAAACTCGCCCGTCACGACGACCATTACCCGCTTGTCGAGCCCACGGTCGTAGATGTCTTCGATCAACGTGGAAATTGCCTGATCGAAGAACGGCGCACGGAACGCGTTGGCGTCGAAGACGTGGTGGTTGACGGCATGGTCGTCCCAGTTGGCAACACGTCCACACAACGGTCCGTCGAACTCTGTGGCCACAATATCGACCCCAGCCTCAACGAGTCGCCGCGCCATTAGGCATTGTTGTCCCCAGCGGTTGCGTCCGTATCGGTCACGGAGCTGGTCGGGCTCTTGCGACAGGTCGAACGCTTTGGCGGCATCAGGGCTGGACAGCAGACGCATCGCCTGCGCATCAAAGTTGTCAAAGGCCCGCATCAGGCCGGTCTGGTCAATATCCCGCCGCATACGGTCGAGTTTGCCTCTTAAATCGTTGCGTTCGTTGAGTCGGCGTTTGGCATGTTCGTCCTTAAGACCAACGTTCGGCACGGAGAATTCGGGGGAGTTGGGGTCGCCCGTCACCTTGAACGGTTCGTACGACGGCCCCAGATATGCGGGACCAGCGATTTGAAACGAGTCGTAGCGATCGACTGGATTGATCGCGACGTAGTTCGGAATCTGTTGAGCCGGATTATGGCGCAAGTGGCTCGCGATCGACATCCAATCGGGATACGTTGGCTTCGGCTTGTCGGCCGTTGCCGGGTCGCCACCCAGCACCCGTAACGAGCCTGCCGGATGTCCGCCGGCATTGTGAGTGACTGACCGGAGCAGTGCATATCGATTTGCACACTTCGACAGACGCGGATAAAGTTCCGTGATCTGAATGCCGGGCACATTCGTATCGACTGGGCTGAATGGCCCGCGATAATCAGACGTCGCCAGCGGTTTCATGTCGAACGTATCGAGATGGCTTTGTCCGCCGCGAAGCCAGACCAGAATAATCGCGGTATCCACGTTCCTGCTCGTGGCGGCCACCTCGGCTCGAGCCCGATACAGGCCGGGCAGAGTCAAACTGGTGAAGCCGGTAAGGCCGGCCCGCAGCACCTGCCGTCGGTTCGCCTGATTGGATCTCGCCATTTCGGCCTCTCATCGAGTTCAAAAACACAGACAAGTGATTTTTGATGATACTACCGCAACAGAACGGCAACAAGTTGAGTTCGGCCGTTGCGACGGCACATTGAATAATGGTACGACGCGCCCAAGCCCTTCAGAAACGATGTCGCAGGGCGTCGTACGTCCGTCTGGGGTATGCTGCATAGCCGTCACACCTGCTTTCATACGAGACAAGCCATTTTACGACCGAATTACGAAACACCATCAGATCGGTGCTATCGACAATCACTTGCGTCGTCCGCTGGCGGAGTGTCACCGGCTTCGGCAGTCACGATGTTACAGTTCTCGGTTTGGCTATCGAAATGCAGCTCGACACGAGCAGCCTCTAGCTGCCGCAGCACACTTTCGACGCGCCGCTCGACGGACGATTCGTCCGTGCCGTCGCGAGTGACGAATTCCTGAACAACAGCTCGGAGCGTCGCTGGCGCCAGTTTCGTGTATGGGATGCGCATCGGATTAGTCTACCAGATGCCCCACAAGACGATCCTGTTTTTTGCAAAACAATAAGCTGTCACGCCCGCCCCAGGGCGATTGCACCAAAAGTCATGGTGCGCATAGGACTTTATTGAGATAAGTCTCGTCCCATCCGGCGGTGAGTCGTTTGTTCTTGATGCCTACCTTCAGTGTGGACTCGTTCTTCAACATGCTGA
>CAUZOL010000580.1:0-2580 GCA_963581435.1 Planctomycetota bacterium | reverse complement strand
GGCTTATGAAGTTGCATCGTATCAGCCCGCTGGAACCGTGGCGGATTGAGCGATCGCGCGCGATCGCCGCCTCCCCCCGCGATGATGAGGAAGTCAGTTGGCCCGGCGGCGTTTTCACGTCGGCCAGCGGAATCACGATCTACCGTGGCGACGCTTGGCCCCAAGCGTACCGCGGCAACTTGTTCGTGGGTGAAGTGGCGAACAACCTGGTTTACCGAGCGAAGCTGGAGGCAAACGGTCTGGGACTACTCGCGCGACGTGCCGACCGCGACTCCGAATTCCTGGCTTCGACCGACACTTGGTTTCGTCCTGTGCAATTCGCCAACGCACCAGACGGAAACTTGTACGTCGTCGATATGTACCGCGAGTTGATCGAAGGTGCCGCGTTCGTCCCGCCCCGCCTCCTAAAAGAACTCGACCCTCGCAGCGGCACCGATCGCGGCCGCATATATCGCATCGTATTTGTGGGAGGGAATTCGGCTCCGTCCAAATCGAATGAACCGCTGCCGCACAAGCTCGCCACAACAAACGAACTCATCGAACTGTTGGAACATCCCAACGGTTGGCATCGCGAGACTGCGACTCGACTGATCTATGAGCAACAAGACCGGCGCGGCGTCAATCGATTGCGGCAACTGGCGACAACGTCGAAATCGCCAACCGCCCGGGTTCACGCCCTGTACGCTCTGCACGGCCTGAGCCGACTTGAACCCGATGTCATTCTTCCGCGTCTAGCGGATTCGCACCCCGAAGTTCGTGTACACGCGGTGCGGCTGTCAGAATCCATGGCCCGCGACTCGCCCAAAATACACGCGAAATTGTTGTCATTGGTCGATGACGGCGATCTTCGCGTACGGTATCAAGTGGCCTTTTCACTGGGGGCGTTTCCAGGTCTCGACAGCTTTCGGGCTCTGGCAATTTTACTCGAGCGCGACGGTGCGAATCCATGGGTTCGCGCGGCCGTGCAGAGCTCGCTGTTGCAGGGTGCCGGTGACGTGTTTGTCGCGCTGTCAGCGAATCAGCAATTCCGCAGCAGCGACCACGGGGAAAAAATGTTGGCATCGCTGGCGTCTCAAATCGGCGCACAGAACCGCAAAGACGAAATTGCATTGTTGCTGAAAGGACTACAGTCGGTTCCAACACAGGAAAGCGAAGTCAGGCGGGCGATCACAGTTGGTCTGTTCAAGAATGCCAGCCGAGAAGTTCGGCAACGATTCTCGGACGCTGGTGCCAGCAAGCTAAGCGGGCTGTTGTCAGAGCTTTTGCGAGTCGCTCGAAAGGAGGCCGTCGACGAACAGCGCCGGACCGTGGATCGCATCGAAGCGATTGGCACGCTCGCGCTGGCCGATTTCCGTGACGCCCAGATTCAAGCCGTGTTCGGCAGTCTGCTCGAATTGCGTCAACCGCAGCCGATTCAAGCAGCGGCCCTGGAGACGCTGAGAAAGTTCAACCACCCCAAGGTTCCGAAAATGTTGATTGCGTCTTGGTCGCGATTGAGCCCGCAGTTGCGGGCGCGGGCGACCGAGGCTCTGTTCTCGCGTACGCAGTGGACCATCGACGCGTTGGATGCGATCGAGACGGGGAAAATCGCGCGCGGCGACATCGCCGTATCGCGGCTATCTCTGCTGCGCGACCATCGCGACCAGCGAATTCAAGATCGCGTCGGCCGTTTGCTATCAAAAGCCGCGTTGCCGCGACGGCGCGATGTCGTTGTCGCTTATCAGGCTGCTTTGCGGAAAATGGGTGACGCCGGACGTGGAAAAATGGTCTTCAAGAGAGTCTGTTCAGCCTGTCACAAATCGCCGGCCGGCGGGGATGCGGTGGGGGCCGATCTGGCGGGAATCGGCAACAAGAGCCGAGACTCGCTGCTCTTGAGTATCCTGGACCCCAATCGCGAAGTGAAACCGAAATTTGTGAACTATGTCCTCTTGACTGACGACGGCCGCACGTTCACCGGTATGATTGTCGAAGAGATGGCCAACAGCATCAGCATCGGGCGCAGCGACGGCATCAGCACCACGATATTGCGAATTCACATCGATACCCTGCGCAGCACTGGGCTGTCATTCATGCCCGAAGGCCTCGAAAAGCAAGTCGATCTGGATGCCATGACCGATTTGCTAGCGTATTTGGCCACGTTCAAATGACAGTCGCAGGCGACCCTGCTATCTGTCACAACATTCTGGAGTTTTCTGCGCGAGTTCTCGCCACTTTTCCGTGCGGGAATCTGAGATTCGGCGCGTTTCCGTTCGAGTTTCTGCTGGGAACCTGTGAGCGGCGGATGTGAAGATGGAAGCATGATTTCCACAAACCGCACTCAGAACAAATACGACCATCTCCTGCGTGAGCACGTCCGATCAACGGGCGACATCAACCATGCCCGTATGGTAAAAAAACTCGGCGTGCTGTCCGTCACAACATTCTGGAGTTTTCTGCGCGAGTTCTCGCCACTTGAGGTCTGCGGCGATGAGAACAACCGTGCGCCGTTGAGCGGGGAACTCCCAATTGGATTGCATGTTCCACTGCACCTGTCGATCGGACAAGCTCACGCAGGCGATGGTCGTATTTCTTCTGAATGCG
>CAUZOL010000579.1:0-2649 GCA_963581435.1 Planctomycetota bacterium | reverse complement strand
CTCACCGTCGAACCGGTTATTGAATAAGTTTGCTTATTCATTGGGCTGGCGGCGCGGTCGGCTTTCTTGGCACTCCCATAGTTTCTGAGGTTCTATCCGCAACGCGCGGTTGAATTTGCTGGAACAGTTTTCCCACGAGATGGTCGCTGTGAGTTCAACAATCTCGTCATCGGAAAAGTGCTTTTGGACGTGAGCGAAGAAGTCATCGCTGACGTCAAGCTCGGTGATCTAAATGCGGTCGGCGTACTCCAGGGCAACCTTCTCGCGTTCGTTGAACAGGGAGCTTGTTTTGTAGTTCAGAATATCGAGAACTTTCTCGACAGCGACACCTTATTTGCTGCTCACGGCAGCATTAATATCCTGTCAGAACACGCATCCGTTCAACTCGGCTACTCTGCGATTGACCAGCGTCGTCAACTTGCGATCGAGCAGGCCGGATGACTTGAGGCCACCCCATATTCCGAGCACGGCGTGGAACACGGACGGGCGTCGGGCGTAGATTTCGTACGGCTCAAGCGTGACTCCCCACTCCTCAATCTGTCGGTCGAACACCTGCCTCTTGGCGGGTTCCGCGCGATTCGTGTCAACTCCGGTTATTCGTGCCATTTGCTCTTTCGATAATTAAACCCAGTGGTCGGCTCCTGTCTGGCGGTCGGTCGTCTCGGCGACTTCGTTTTGGGGGGGCATCTTTGTGGTGCTATCTTAATAAGCCGCGGAGCTGTTCCTCACCGGGAACTTTTAGCGGGAATTGTTTGGCAAAGGTGTGATTGTGGATTCCGGCGAATTCTCGGAGCGACGCATGGATGTGCTCGGGGCGGACGCGAATGCCTTTTTCCCTGTCCGTTGAGAGTGATTTCGGATTGATGGGGACAAGGAAGTGTTTTTCGTCGGTGGCTCCGACGACGCGATTGCCTTTGATGTCGGATCCCATGAACATAATCGAACCGATTGACCAGTGGTCTTTGCCGTTATTGTTATTGTACGATGGTGTGCGCGCCATTTCGCTTTGGATGATGATGACGAGTTTGTCGCGGATCTTGAGTTCCTCGGCTCTGTTGACGAGATAGTCAATTCCAGCCAGAAACTCGGGGATCAGTTTCATTTGATCGCGGTCGTTGTTGGCGTGGCTGTCGAACTGGCCGATTGAGAGATTCGCCGAAACGCAGACTCCGGATTTGAACGAGGCGAGCGCGATGTCCGCTTGCCGCGAAAGCCTTTCCTTGGGCGATGTTTTCGGGATAAAGGGGGTGACCCGTTCGAGGGCCTTCGAGTTGAGCTGAGCGGCGTAGAGCATGCTTTGCGAACGCTCGACGCGAGGAAGACGAACCTTTGCGACGCGGGCCTGCATCTGTTTTTCCAATGCCCGCTCAATCCGGTCGCTGACGAAGTCGTCGTGATAGTTACTCCGGGTGCTTCCATTTACACCATCGGCATTGGCCAGTCGGTTTAGCGATTGCAGATAGGGCACGCGTGCCATCGGGACGAGGTTTCCAGTGGCTGAATAGTTGCCGAAGGTAAGGAAAGCCAGCGGAACATCGGGGCCATTGCATGCGGCAACAAGTGCGGCAAAGGTTGGGTATGCCAGAGAGTCGAGCTTGCCCGTCGCCATGTATCGCGAGCACGGTGAATGATTGTTTACGGAATAATCCAAACCGTTCAGAACCAACAAATCGTCGCCGTGCTTCTTGAAGAAATCTTCGTTGCTCATGCCTGCTTTGATGTGAGCACGGTTGGGAGCCAGTCGATGACGGCCCTGCGTGAGGATGTCGCCTTCCTTGTAAAGACGGTTCATTTTGTTCATGCCCTTGGGATCCATCAGGTACGTGGTATCCCACCCGCCGGCGGCGTTGAAGACGACATAATACGGCCCGTTGTACGACGGGAGTTCCGCCTTTGCACCTTGAGCTCGCGCGATCGATGACAGCCCGACCGGCACCGCGAAACCCAGGCCGGAGGTTCCACAAAGTTTCAGAAAATTTCGGCGTTGCATGGGGGGTCCTTACTCATACAGAAATTCGTGTTGGCGCAGCAGGTAAGTCACGACGGCGCGCCAGGCGCGGATGGTGTAATCCGGGTCGGGGTCGCGCGGTGTTTTTTCGGCTAAAGTCTGGCAGGAATAGCTTTCGACTTTCGAGATGCCTTTTCGCGACTTTGCGTCTTTGACGATTCCGGCAAACAGGTCGTAAGTGCGCTGTACTTCGGGATCGTCGGTCGTATCGAATCGTCCCAGAATCAGCTTGTGAAGATGGACGATTGCGCGGCGAATCTGTTTGTCAGATTTTGCGTTCGCACCCGGAACAACGTTAGGCTCGATGTTGGGAAACAGGCGACGCTTTTCCGGCCGAAGGGAAAAATCGGGGGCCACGTTTTTGCAGGCGATGTCGTTGGCCATGATCCGCTGGATGGCTCCCATCGCGCCGCTTGGATCGGTGAGCCGTTCGGTTACTTCTTTGGAGTCGATGCCGCCGTACAGGATCTTGAACTTGCTTTCCCGATCTGTCATGCGGCCCCATTTCTTGCCAAAAATGGCGGTGAGTTTTCGTTCGAGTTGTTCAGGAGTCAACATGCGGACGACGCCGATGTCGTCCAGTTCGGCCAGTCGTCGCGGCTCCTTCACCGCAATGGCCAATCCATCAACACGGTAGAACT
>CAUZOL010000578.1:0-2673 GCA_963581435.1 Planctomycetota bacterium | reverse complement strand
ATCCATCAAGTCGAACGCCCGCGGCTTCCGCAACTTTGCGAACTACCGCACCCGCATCCTGTTCTTCTGTGGAAAACTGAAACTCAAACCGTGCTGAAAACACCCATTAAAATCGGTGAAGAACCCACGAAATGCAATCATCGGGCCAAATCACAATTCCAACGTGCGATTGCCCTGGGATTAGTGGGGGGATTAGTGGGGGGACTTGCCACCAACGGAATCGTTGGTTCGACCAAACAGAGGGCAGCTTTCAGCGTGAATCGATCGCTGAATCTGGCAGCAATCTCGGCAGTTTGCTGAATCTGTAACGCTGGTGAGCCGACGAGAAAAGAAAGGGGCCACTGAGGAGCAGTCTTTCGCGTGCGACGGACGACATGGCGGGGTACAACCAATGTGCAACCTGATCCCACACTACAAGATACGACAATACACAAATGAGCAAGATTTTCCACCCACTGCTGGCCCTGATCGCCTCCACGCGGTGTCGTCCATAGACGTAGGTGCCCGAGTAACGCGGATTATGCAACACCTGCAACGCCCGGCTGTGTCGCAGAGAACCCCACACGATCTCGCCTTTCCGTACGCCACGTTGTAACCGACGCGGAAACCGCAATTCACGCTCGCGGAAGAACCGCACGATTCCTGTGGCGGTCCCTGAGCGTTCGTAGGTTTCAAAGAACAGACGGATTGCCTGCTGGACCTGCTGGTCGGGCTCAAGAATCACACGGTCACGATGATCGCGAACCAGGCCCACCGGCAGCAGGAAATTCAACTCGCCACGGCGGGCCTTGTTGATCAGGCCCCCCTGTAACCACGCTCGCAGCACGTGCAACTCGGCTTCGCTCATCGTTCCTTTCAGCCCCAACAGCAACCGGTCGTTGAAGTGGCTGGGGTCGTATAATCCATCCTCATCGAGGATCAGCGTGTTGGTCAAAGCGCAGATTTCGAGCAGCCGATGCCAGTCGCTGGAATTACGCGCCAGGCGGGAGACTTCCAGGCCGATCACAATGCCCGCACGCCCCAGTCCCACTTCACTCACGAGCCGCTGAAATCCTTCGCGGTCGGTCGAGGCCCCGGACTGACCCTGGTCGGTATCGATCACAACGATCTGCTCGGTCGGCCAGCCCAGTGTCGTCGCCTTCTCTCGCAACCCGTATTGCCGCCGCGTGCTTTCCGTGTTTTCGACCACCTGCCGCAACGTGGACTGACGGACGTAGAGATAGGCGTTGCGCCTGAGATGATCGGCCGTGACTTTATGTTGCTGCGTGTGCACGTTGACTTCCTCCGCAAATCAGGAGAATGAACCGGAAACGACTTCAGGATTTCGTCGGAGAATCATCTCCGCGAGGAGAGTCGCCATCTGATGTTGCACCGATTCCGGCAGGCTGACGCCATCCGTCAACGGCATGACGGGGGAATTGGACGGCTGCCGGTCTTCACTCGCGGCTTTCACCCAGGCGGCCACTCCACGCGTTTGCAACAGGTTCAGTCCCCACGCCCGCGAGGTGTCTTGTCCTGCTAACGCCTGCTGTCGCAGCTGTTCGTACCGTTGACGAGAGATTTCCGGTGACATGTTGCCCGTCTGCGAAAGAGAGCCGGTTATCGCCCTTTTTTTCTCCGTCGGGACAAAGCTCGTTCGATGCTCCGCGGATGCACGGAAATCCCGAACTTCTGTGTGATGCGTTCCGCCATCTCCGCCGGCCTCAGAGAGGCGTGGTCCACCAGTTGTTGCTCCAGAAATTCCATCACCGATTCGTTCAGCTTGTGCGCCTCTTTCGGGCCGGGTCGACTCGGGATCAAGCCCGGTATCCCCTGCTGCTCGAAGATCGACAGCGCCTGATAAAACGCCGTCCGTGAAAAGCCGAAGCGTCGCGCCGCTTCGGTGACCGACAGCCGGTCCTCCCGCACACAGCGCAGCATCTCGTACTTCACCTGCACCAGATCGCGTGCGTCGAAGAACTCGTGATCGCCAAACAACTCGTCGGACACCTTCTCGGCAGCCGCGTTGTGCGTTCCCGATTTCCGCAGTGCTTCGAGCTTCGCATTCCATGAGTCGTCCATTCCACCCTCCCGGAATCGTCTTCTTGAGTGTAATGAAGAATACGCCGCACAGATTCGGGATGTCAATCCGAATTCGTACTCGTACCAGCAGAATTACAGTTACTATTGTCTCACAAAGCCCCTGACGTCGTCGTGTCGCGTCAACGCCTTGCGGCGTAATCTCGTTGACAGTGTATTGACCGGATCATGGCTTACCTCCGCCGAGGCCAGCCAGCAAATCCGCCAGTTCGAGCAGATTGCTGACGCGAAACGCTGAGCGTCCACCGGAGAGTTCCACGAACGGATCCGGCGCTGCAAGAGTCGTCCATTGCAGGGGAATGGACGAAAGACGACCGTTGTCGTCGTAGAAATAGGCTCGCTCTTCACCCCAGTTCTGCCGAAACGTGACCAGCCGCAACTCACGTCCCAGCACCGGATGAAATGGATGCGTCACCCGAAAAGTTTTAGTCTCACCGTCGCAATCGGGTGCAGTTGACGGTAAATGCAAACGGGATCAAGGAGCGATTGATCCTGATCGTGTCGTGTTTATCGATGAGACCTGGGCCAAAACCAACATGACCCGAACCTACGGTCGGTCCGCGCAGGGGACGCGCGTCATCGAACGAGTACCGG
>CAUZOL010000577.1:0-2675 GCA_963581435.1 Planctomycetota bacterium | reverse complement strand
CGAAACTTACGACTCATCCGTGAACCCGTTCATCGAACAAAAATGAATGTCCTGTCAACCAGACACCAAATACAACACTTCGCCAATGATATCCAGGTTCAGGCCGGTATCCGGACACGCTGCTAGCCAACCCCCGCATTGCCCCGGCACACCCCATCTCTCTCATTCCACATCTGCCTCTCTCCACAACCTTGGTTATTGCCCCATCTATCTATTGCGTCCGGGTGAATAATGTTCTCACCTTCGCGTCACTCTGTACCGATAATAATGGTGATGCCGGTTTTAACGCCGCCGTTCCGTCGGACGATTGTTCGATGGCGGTTTGTATAGAAAGGAAGCGCAGGATTACCCGATGAAAAACGCCCCGACAGAATGTTGGAAGAAGCTCCGCTGGCCTGGCGGAATTCTCTTGCTGGGAATTGGTTGGGTTGGACTGCAACTCGCCTCAGAAACCGTCGAAGAATCGGGTTTCGCGGTGAACGCTCCCGTTCTGGCCGCCGAGGAGCCGTTTCAGGAAGGGCAGGAAGCAGGAAACTCGGAGGAACAGAGCGAATACACCGTTCGCTTGAACTTCTTCAACGCCACCTGGCCCAGCGTGTTGCGCAAACTCGCTGAGGAGACGAACTCCGAATTAGTCATGAAACGCGCTCCTGCCGGCCGCTTAACGCGAGCCGACCGGAACAAATACTCGCGAACCGACGCCGTTCGTTTGCTGAACCGCGAGATCGAGCCAAAGGGATTTCGCCTGCTGGAGCAGGGGAACTTCCTCGTTGTGCTGCACCTCGATTCGCTGCGGACGCGGTATCAGCGTCCGGGCGTACCGGCCAGCCAACCCGATGAACCACGACAAGCGAAAGCGGCCGAACACGTCGCGACGCCGACAAACAAGCCCTTCCCGAATGCCGATCGCAACGACAGTTTTCGGAAGCCGCTTGTTAGAACTGGCAGTAGAAACGACTCCCCACCGAAGCCACGGCTGCTCCAACCCGCCGCAGTTTCCGAGGAACCTGCCGGTCGTCGCGAGGTGAATTCACCACAGTCGCCAACCGTGCAATCGTCAGCTCTTTTGTCGCCAGTGATTGTTCCCACACGTCGTCGGGGAGCGAAAGCGGTCGCGCAGGTCATTTATACCGCATTGAAAGATCGAGCCAAACTGATTCACGATGGACCGGGGCATCTGCCCGCGTTCCAGGTGTTTCACAAACAGACCGCCCGCCGCACGCAACGCTCGCCCAATTCCGCAAGCGTTCAGTTTGCGGTCGGCATCGACACCGATCGCGAAGAACTGGTTGTCGCCGGCACGCGAGATCAACAGCAAGACATCGTGCAGATGATCCGCACCATCGATGCCTTCGAAAGCGGCTCCGGCCGCGCGATTCGATTGGTCGCCAGTGAAAAGGACATGCGGAAAATCACTCAAGAACTTCGGCCTGTGCTGAAGATGATGCTGGCGCAGAACACCAACAATCGGCCACAAGGATTTCAGACACCGTCGGATGACACCAAACCAAATGCCAACACCGCGCCAAATCAGGCAGACAATCAGCCCAATGCGGGCAATCAGCCACAACCAGGTGAGCCGCTGTTAAGCGTCGAGGGACTTCGTGGGCCAGTCACCATTCAGGATGTGCCTAACGTCGGCAGGATCATTATTGGCGATCCACGAGACGTGGACGCCGTCATGCAACTGATGCGCAAACTCGAAGAACTGGCAGTCGGCGTCGTCCCCAGCATCAAGCTTTTGGAACTCGAACACGTCAATTCCGAAGCACTTGCCGCACTGCTGACGACCGTTTACGAACAGCTGACTGAGATTCGCGGCACGACACAGCAGTCACAGGCGGCCATCATTCCGGTTGTCCGACCCAATGCCATCCTGATCATTGCTTCAAAGGCCGTTGCGGGTGAAATTGGCGAATTGGCTATAGACCTCGATCAGCCGATCGATCCGCTCACCGAGTTTCAGGTGTTTCCGTTGAAGCACGCCATCGCCTCGCAAGTCGTCGAAACACTCACCACGCTGTATCCAGAGCAGCAACAACAGGGGCAACAGCAACCGGCCGGCGGATTGAGCGCCCGGATTCGGGCCGTTGCCGACGTGCGGACCAATTCGGTCATCGTGCAGGCTTCACCGCGTGATCTGAAGGAAGTTGCGGCGTTGATTCGCAAGATCGATCGCGACGCCAGTCCAGCCGTCAGCCGTATGAAGGTCTTCCCGTTGAAGAACGCCATCGCCGACGAACTGGTCGAAGTGATCAATGAGTCGATTCAAAGCGTGCTGAGTCCCGCACAGACAACCGGTGCACAAGGCGGTGGTCAAGGCGGTCAAGCAACACAGCAGTTACGCGACGCAAAATCGGTCGTCATCGAATTCCTGACAAACGACGGCGATGCCCGCCGCATTATCCGATCGGGAATTCTGGCGGACATTCGCGTAACGGCAGGCCCACGCGTGAACAGCCTGATTGTCACCGCGCCGGAGCAAAGCATGCCGCTGATGGCCGAGCTGATCCGACAGCTCGATTTGCCGACGTCGAATGTGGCAGAAATCAAAGTGTTCCCACTCACCAACAGCGATGCCTCCGGCATGGCGGAACTTCTGGAAACGTTGTTCACCTCGGACGACGCACAGAATCAACTGGGCGTACAAGTGACCGGCGCCGAAGATGCCAGCA
>CAUZOL010000576.1:0-2711 GCA_963581435.1 Planctomycetota bacterium | reverse complement strand
TGCGCCGACGGCCGCGCGAGAATCGACGGTGATTGAGATCGTCGATACCAACGTCAGTCTGTTTCAATGGCCGTTTCGACGGCTGCCGCTCGATGACACTACGGTGCTGGTGAAGAAGCTGCGATCACTCGGGATCGCTGAGGCTTGGGTGGGAAGTTTTGAGGGTGTTCTGCACCGCGACATCAGCGCCGTGAATCAACGGCTGGCGGAAGAATGCAAACGACATCCGGAATTGATTCCCATCGGTTCGATCAACCCGGAGCTGCCCGACTGGGAAGAGGATCTGCGTCGCTGCATCGAAACACATAACATGCCCGGCATTCGCTTGCACCCGAATTATCATGGCTACACGTTGGACGATTCACGGTTCGCGCGGTTGTTAAAACTCGCCACAGCGTATGGCCGCCTCGTGCAAATCGCCGTGGCGATGGAAGACGTGCGCACGCAACATCCACTGGTGCGCGTGACCGATGTCGATCTCACGCCGCTTCCCGACGTGATTACACGCGCCAGGGGAGCCAAAGTCCAAATCCTCAACTACCGCCCGAGTTCGTCGTTGCTGGAAAAACTGGCGAAGGTGCCGGGAATCTATTTCGATACGGCCCGCGTCGATGGATCTGACGCGGTTCCCAAACTTGTGGAGCGCATTCCCAACGGCCGGGTGATGTTCGGAACGCATGCTCCATTTCTCATACCCGAAGCCGCATTGATCCGCGTTCACGAATCCGGGCTGTTGGATGAGCCGGCAATGCGGTCGGTTCTCTCGAAAAACGCCCGACAGATATCTGCGAAGGTTGGAACATGAATTCTGTCGCTGCACAATTTGGTATGCCGCCGGCGCGACGGCTAAAGGGATACCGAATTTGGGATTCCTATTTCACGCCGTCCCATTCTCATCCGGGAGCCGATGGCAGCAGCCGACTGCTCGCGGACATCGAGCGGTCGCTGCCCGCAATTCAAAAGGGAAAATTCGAAAAGCTGTGCTACTTTGCACATGTGGGAACCGGAACAACGACTGACGCCGATTTGGAAAAACGGCTTCGCTCGAATCCGGAGTCGATTTTGAAGCCGCTTGAGCGCTGGCCGAAAATGCTGTTGGGAATGATTCAACTCAACGGCAACGACGTGCAGGCTTCGCTGGATGCGATCAATCGCTGGCTGCGCGACGGGCCGATGCTCGGTGTGTACTTTCCCGGTGGCGGCCCCGGTGCGCTCAGTTGCACTCATCGCAACTTCACGCCGCTGATTGAACGCATCGCGGAGTTGAAGGGTGTCATCATGCAGCACACCTGGTTTATCACCGGCGGCAAGCGGAGCCCGGGGGCATCGACACCGTCGGAACTCGCCGAGGTTGCCCGTCGATTTCCGGGACAGAAATTTCTTTGCGCTCACGCCGGCGGTGAATGGCAACGCGGCATTCGCGCCGTCCGCGGATCGAAGAATATCCTTGTCGAAACATCCGGTTTCGATGCTTCGGCCGGGTTTATCGAAATGGCCGTGCGCGAACTGGGTGCCGAACGGATCGTATTCGGCAGTCACCTGCCGTCACGATCGCTGGGAACGGAGTTAGGCAAGGTTATCGGTGCCGACATTTCTGAAAGGGCGAAACAGCAGATCCTCGGCGAGAACTATCGAGCCTTGCTTCAGCCGATACGAGCGAAGAAGTAAACGCCGGGGATCAGGCTTCGAGTGGCCGGGTTGCGTTGTCTTGCGAAGCATCAGGCGTTCGTCCGTCGCTCAATCGATAGAGAACGGGAACGAACAGCAGGACCCAGACGGTGGCCAGGCTGAGTCCGCCGGCGATGCTGAGTGCCATCGGAATCAAGTTCTGGGCTTGGGTGTTTCGCTCGAACAGTAGTGGCAGCAGAGCGGCAACCGTGGTGAAGGATGTCAGGACGACGGGCCGAAATCGCGAGCGACCGGAATCGATGATGGCCTCATCCAGACTGGTGCCGTCTTCGCGTCGGCGGTTAATGAAGTCGATCAACACGATCGAATCGTTCGCTAGAATTCCCGACAACGTCACCATGCCGAACAGGCTGAACAGAGTGATCGGCTCGCCGAACAGGCAGTGTGCCCAAACCGCTCCCGTGAAGCCGAATGGAATCACGGCGAGAATTAACAGCGGCTGGATATACGAGCGGAACGCCAATGTCAGTAGACCAAACATGCCGAACACCGCAATCCCAAAGCCGATTAGCAGACTGCCGACCGATTCCTGCGTCTCCAGCTGACGGCCCTGCCAGCGGGGCTTGACGCTCGGGTTGGTTGATAGCAGATCCGGGAGAAACGATTTGCGAATGTCGCTGACGATCTCGCCGAAATTTGCCTGGTCCTCATCGACGGATGCGACGATCGACACGGCGCGCCGCTGATCGAGACGCAATATCTGTGAGTATCCCCGTTTGATGGTGACATCGACGATCTCTTTGAGTGGAATCTCTCGACCATCGTCCAGGCGGATGTACATCTCGTTGAGCATCGCCAGGCTTTTGCGTTCTTCCGGCGGATAGCGGACCAGCAGGCGAACTTCGTGGCGGCCCCGCTGCAGACGCATGGCTTCATCGCCGAAGTACGCCGCCCGGACCGTGCGGGCAACTTCATCCAGCGGACTCCGTGTCTTTGGTTCTCAGGTAACCGTTCACAAAACCGCTCTTCGCGCATGAGGCGGAAGATGCGATGGTTTCGGGCATGGGAAAGGAAACCCCAAA
>CAUZOL010000575.1:0-2715 GCA_963581435.1 Planctomycetota bacterium | reverse complement strand
GGGGAAAGTTCAGAGACATTCGGCAAACATTCGACCATCTGGTAAACTCCTTACCAGACGCTCCTACCGAAATCACCAAATCCAGTCCATACCAATCGCCGGTGAGTAGTAACGAAAACGATACTTCAGGAGATTGACGGACATGAGGAGTTGACCGCCGTTCTGGCGGGGATACATGGGGCGCTCGCCTGGCGGCGCGGCAATCGCGAGCGCGGCGAACAAATGCTGCTGAGCGCAATCGATACGCTCAACGACAAAGGACTGTCTCGCGAAACCGTTCCGTTGCGATACGAATTGCGAGATCTGTATCAGGCGGCCGACGACTTGGGACAGGCGGTCAAAGTGATGGCCGAATCGCTCGAAATTCTCAGCCTCTGCGGCGCGGAACGCAGCGTGTACGATGTCGAGCAGTGGCTGCGGACCGTCGATCAACCCAACCTGACTCGATTCGCGTTACAACGGCATCTCCCCGAGCATCTAATCGACCAGATTCTCAACGGTGAGCTGAACGTTCCCAAACCGCGAAACCAAGAGTTGGCGGTGTTGTTTTGCGACATCAGAGACTACACGCAGATTTCCGAAGGCATGCAGCCGGAAGAGATTTTTGAGTTGATCAACGAATGGTTTTCCGAGGCGACTCTGGCGATCCAAAAACATGGCGGCATCATCGACAAGTTCATTGGCGATGCGGTGATGGCGTTGTTTGGAGTCCCCGACGAACACCCCGAGGCCCCCGCGCGTGCCGTTCGTGCTGCACTTGAAATGCGCGAGGCACTTGAAGCGATGAATCGTCGTCAGCGAGCGCTGGGAGGCAAGGAATTTCGCATTGGGATCGGCGTTCACTACGGTTCGGCGACGGTCGGTTTCCTCGGTTCACATTTGCGGCAATCGTTTACGGCAATCGGTGATGTGGTGAACACGGCCAGCCGACTCGAAACCTCGACCAAGAAGTTTCCCGGCTGCGACATTCTGATCAGCCAGCAGGTCGAAGAGGTGCAACTTCAGTTCGGCGTCGCCGAAACCAGTTCGCTTGGCACCATTCCGCTCAAAGGCAAGCAAGAGCAGTTGACGGTTTACAGCGTGGAAAAACTCCGCGAACCGTAGCGAATTGTCTACGGATACCGTGTCACTTTGCGACAGACGAGATGGGCGGCGTCTACTTCGCAGCGGCCTTCAATGCCTTGTGAAATGCCTTTTCCACATCGGGGAGGTCGGTCTCGTTCACCGACTGGTAGGCAAAGGTCGCTGTGACTTTTCCCTTGTTCGTGACGACGGTGGTCATGAACGCGTCGGCGTTGAGTCCCCAGCCCTCCGGGCCGGTTTGCGAATCGGGAAAAAGCGCGAGTGCCGTCGATTCCATCTTCAGCGACATTTGAGCGCGCGGCAAATAGGTCCGCGTTTTTTCTTTGTCGTCGGTCAACCAGACGGCGACGATGGCGGCCCCTTCGGTTTTGCCAATTGTTGTGTCCAGCTTGCGCAGATACCGGGCCATCGGCCGCGACCATTCCGTCGCCTGAATGAAGATGTAGATCGTCGGCTTGCCTTTTCGCTCGGCCGTGTAATCGACGTCCTTGTTTTCAACCGGCCCGACCACCGCATGGACCTTGAGTGCCGGTACCTTTTCATCCACCGTCGGTCCCGATTCCACGTCGGCTCGAGCAATTGTGCCGGCCAGCGATACGGCGAAGATAACGGCAGCAACGAACAAACGCATGGCAGACCCTCTCGTTGGAAATAAAATACGACGGTGGATTCGGAAACAGTGAACAATCTTCGATCGAGTCTACCACTTAGCCACGCCGCTCTCGAGGCTTGTCCCGTCTTGATCAACTTTTCAGTTCCAAGTGGCAATTCCGGCAGCTTGCAAGCTCTGCAATCGTTGGCTATCGTAGCGACGTCGAAGAAAACTTTATGTGGTGGCTATAGCTCAGTTGGTTAGAGCGCCGGGTTGTGGTCCCGGAGGTCGCGGGTTCAAATCCCGTTAGTCACCCCTTTTCTTTCTTCTCCCCCCATATCGCTCCGTGCGGCGAGACAACGCCCTGCTCCGGCTGTTACTGCCCGCGCGGCCGGCCTCTTGGTGGCCTCGGCGGGAAACCGGGACGTCCACCCGGCCCGGGACCGCGGCGCCGAAACGTCTGATCGGGTGTCCCTTTATAGCCCCGCGGGATAAACGGGAACTGCTCCGTAATGAAATAGTGATAGACGCCGTCGGGGAATTCCGGCGTCACACCGAACCGCCCGTTGCATTCGTCCAAATCGCCCGCGCCGGCGACATACTCGTAATCTTCCACGAATGTGCCGTCATACTGGCCGCCCGGACCGTTGGGGCGTGTTCCCCGCTTAATGCGGTAACTCGCAGCCAGTTTCACAGTGCCGCTCGTTGCGTCCATCGGGTCGATGTAGCCGTAGTTTGCATAAATCGGGTAGCCGTCGGCCGCCCATCCAATGAGCAGCACTTTCGTTCCGCCGCTGAGCCGCTTGATCAACCCGCCCGGCAACCCGTGATAGTGATACGCCCCGTTCGGTTGCACGTGGGCATTGTTCGTATCGAGACCGAGATCGAGCTTGCCCGAGAGCGCTTCGTATCGCCAGCCGCTGTTGCGGTTGAACTTCCAGTACTCGGCCGTAAACGGATCGAAGGGAACGCCGTTGACGGCAACGCCGAATGAACCGTGCTCCAACCAGGCGACTTTCTTGGCGTTCTTTGGATCCGCC
>CAUZOL010000574.1:0-2724 GCA_963581435.1 Planctomycetota bacterium | reverse complement strand
CCCTCTGCATCTTTTCGTTCAAATCGAGCGCGAAAATTGCCTCGTGTACTCCAGCCGAACTGGGATTGACCGTTTGCGATCATTCGGTGAGAATCCCGCTCCCATCGGTAGGGACGCGGGTTCACGATCTTTCTCCAACCTTGGCGTTGATCTGAAATAGACGACTGTGCTGGTGAATTTGGCACAGTCTCTGCACCGGCTGCTTCGCAACCCGCTGGACTCCCTGCCTGCCTGCTCCGCGCAGCCAGAGTGCGCGATTTCAACCTGGAGAAACAACATGGCGGTCTCGGAACCAATCAACAACACAAGCGAAATCGCCGTTGCGAATGAACGTGCGACGGAAATGCAGTCAAGCGAAAACGACAAGGCAAGTCGCTGGTCGAAGGGGCTTGAACCAAGGGCCGTCGGCTGGCTGGCATTTGTGCATTTGGGAGTGTTGGCGGCTCCATTTTTCTTTACCTGGAAAGGTCTGCTGCTGGCTTTTGTCGCGCAGTGGCTCACCGGGTGTCTTGGAGTCACCTTTGGTTTTCACCGGTTGCTGACGCACACAAGTTTTCGCACGTATCGGCCAATTCGCTGGATGGCGGCAGTGCTGGGAACGCTGGCCGGTGAAGGACCGCCATTGATGTGGGTCGCCGCGCATCGCAAACACCATAAGTTCAGCGATCAGGACGGCGATCCTCATTCTCCGCGCGACGGTGGCTGGTGGGCCCACGTGCTGTGGATGTTGCCACGCAAAGGCTCGGGATATTGGACCACGCTTTATATGCGTTACACGCCCGATCTGGTCAAGGAACCGTTCATGCGGTTTCTCAATCGGACGTTCCTGCTGTGGCATATCGCCTCGGGTGCCGCGTTGTTTACGGCGGGATGGCTCGGCTGGGACATGTACACGGGCATTTCCTTTCTTACATATGGAATGTTCGTCCGCCTGATTATCGTTTTGCACATGACGTGGCTGATCAATTCCGCAACGCATATGTGGGGATACCGAACCTACGAAACGACCGACGACAGCCGGAATTTGTGGTGGGTTGGCTACTTGTCTTACGGCGAAGGCTGGCACAACAACCACCATGCATTTCCGACGCAGGCGGCACATGGCCACAAATGGTGGGAATTGGACATCACCTATCTCACCATTGCCATGCTGGAAAAACTTGGTCTGGCGTGGGATGTGGTTCGAGAACGCCCAGGCGGCAACGTGATGATCTCGCCAAATGAACAGGTCGCCGATTCCTCTGAAGGCGACGCCGCGACCGACGAGGAGCGTTCAGCCGCGTGACACAACGGATGGCGGGGTGTAAGCGAAGCGTCGCCCCGACCGAGTGCTTCGATGCATTCCCGTATGACATTGCCGACGCGCACGGTTGTGGAATTGATGTGGGTCGGTCCCCACATCGACGGGGCGACGCAAAGGCTTACGCCCCGCCAGCCGTAGTTCGCCCCAATTTCCTCGCTCCCTTTCGTGACAGCCTTTGCGGCATCCCTTGTTCTGGCAGATCAAAATGAACGCATTCCATCGACTTATGGCTGTAGTGTTCCTTTTGGTTATCGTATCCGCCGTTTCCTCATGTGCTCAGCCGACACGATATTCTGCCGGGATTGGTGGGAATCTCCTGCCAGTCGCAAAGGCAAAAGATGGGACTTGGATGTTTGCCCCATACGATGAAGTAATGAAGATGTCCAATTCTGACCGGAAGCGCTTTATGCGTGAGTTTGAGGAGCTGGATACAAACTGATGGTGGTTGCCGCATTAAAAGGCCCTCAACCTGACCCAGTGCTGCCGGGCGGGTTAGCTTGGTTGTTAGCCGATTTTCCCCCGCAACTCTTCCAGCAATCGCACCGCTGTGCCGATGTCTTTTTTCTGGCGTTCGCGGTCTTCGGCAATTTCGCGTTCGATTGTCAGCGGGCCGGTGTAACCCAAGTCGTTGAGCGTGCGGAGGTAGGTTTCCATTCCCACATCGCCCTCACCGAGCGCCACTTCCTGCCCCCATTCCACGCCGCGTTTACCGTCGGCTGCCCACGTTCCGTCTTTGCAGTGAATGCTGCGAACGTAACTGCCCACCTGCTTCAGCGCTTCGATCGGATCGCCCGTGCCGTAGAGAATCATGTTGGCGGGATCAAAGTTGATGAACAGGTTGTCGCGATCAACGTCGGCAATGAATTTCAGCAGATGCTCAGCACTCTCTTGCCCGGTTTCCAGGTTCAACTGTTGACCGTTCGCCTTCGCGTGATCGAGCAGGTCGCGCGTCACGTCGAGCAGACTGCTGTAATCGTCACCCGGTTCCGGAACGAAGCCGATGTGCAGCGCGATGGTGTCGCAGCCGAGTAGTTTGGCGAAGTCGGAAATTTCCTTCATTTCCTGCAAACGTGCGGTCCGAGTCTCCTGCGGAACCAACCCAACGGTGCGGGCCGTCGTTTCAATGTCGGCATAGCTTTCTCCCTCGAATCCGCCGAAGACGGCCGTAATGGCAATGCCGGCCGCCTGGCATTTCGCAAGAAACTCCGCGGCCACTTCGGGAGTGCGCGTGTTTTGATGCGGAGCATGGACCTGCACGGTGGGAATGCCAAGTTCCTGTGCCACGTCCAAATGCACGCCCAAACCAGCATCGACAGATGCGAACACGCCAATCGGCCATTTTGCCATCGTTAAGCTCCGAGAAGTTAATCTTGATGTGGTGGATTGTTAGTTCAGGTGCCACTGGCGTGTCGCCAGTGCAG
>CAUZOL010000573.1:0-2738 GCA_963581435.1 Planctomycetota bacterium | reverse complement strand
AGTTTTTTCATCCGGGGAAAGTTCAGAGACATTCGGCAAACATTCGACCATCTGGTAAACTCCTTACCAGACGCTCCTACCGAAATCACCAAATCCAGTCCATACCAATCGCCGGTGAGTAGTAACACCGGATGTTATCTCAGTGTGCGTAATGTACTCATCGGCACCCGGTCACAACAGGGCAATCGGTGTTTCCGTCCTTTGTCGAAACATATCAGAATCGGCCAACCTTCGACCCTCAATTGTAGCACGCGTTCGAGTCGAGTGGTCCGTTGCGAGACGAATCGATCCGGTCGGTCGTTTCCGCCAAACATGGGTCGATCCGATAGACTATCTTGCCCCCTTTTGGCTCTGCGAACCCGAGTCCCCAGTTCGTGCAACATTTGCCGACGGTTGTCTCTACAGCCGGCCCGTCATAAAATGGCGACGCGATTCCGACATTTCACAGTCACGCGAACATCCGATTCAAGATTACAACCCAAAGGCCGATATCATGATGCCTCGACGTGACGTCTTTCCTCACGTCATTGAGATGAATAACCAGGCGCAGCGGCGATTTGGCTGCTGCGTTTACTTGGTGTATGACGGTGCCGACTGGCTGCTGATCGACATCGGATATGAAGACAGCGTGGCGGAGATCATCGAGATCATTCGCCAGATGGATTTTCAACTGTCGCGCTGCAAGTACCTTGTGGCCACGCACGCCGATGTCGACCATATTCAAGGCCTCAAGTTGGCGAAGGAGATGCTGCCCCAGGCCGAGATCGTTGGCCACAAGGATACCAAACGTCCGTTGGCCGACGGCGACCGGATCGTCACGTACGCCGAGATTTCAGCCCAGGGAATTTCGATCGACCTGCCCAAAATTCAGCTCAACCGTATCATCGATGAAGGTGAGACTCTCGAAATCGGCAACGTGTCGCTGGACGTTTGGCATACCCCCGGACACGCCGCCGGCCAGTTGGCGTTTCGGCTGGGGAACCTGCTTTTTTCGGGCGATAACATATATCGTGATGGCTGCGTCGGCAATATCGATGCTCATCACGGTTCCGATATCCCCGACTTCATCGAATCGTTGGAGCGAATTCGGGACAGCTCGGTGGAGTGGTTGCTGCCGAGTCACGGCCCCATTTTCCGCAACGACAGAAAACTGCTACAGTCCACAATCGATCGGTTGACCGGATATCAGCACATGGCCGACTTCGGCACCTGCGCCGTCGATTGGCCGTTGCTGGAAGAATGGGACGACGAACTCGCTCGTGGTTTCGATCCCGAAAAAGCCTGAACCAGCCAAATCACTCTCGCAGAGTATGAGTTGAATCACCATGAAAGACTGCCCAGCCTGTGGCGAAGAAATTAAAGACGCCGCTCGGAAATGCCGCTTTTGTGGCGAAATGGTCTCTTCACGCGGCGGCTCCCGATCCGGCTCGTCGCGGCGAAAGAAGAAGTCGAACTCGAACGCGACCGTATGGATTATCGTCGCGGTGGCTGCCGGCGGGATGCTGCTCGTTATTCCATGCTTAATCGCGCTGCTTTTGCCCGCCGTGCAACAGGACCGCGAAGCCGCCCGGCGTTCCGCGTGCAAGAACAACATGAAGCAGTTTGGGCTGGCGATGCACAATTACCACGATGTCTACGGTAGCTTTCCGCCTGCCTACATTCCCGATGAAAACGGCAAACCGATACACAGTTGGCGGGTGTTGATTCTTCCGTTTCTGGATCAACAGGGCCTCTACAATCAGTACGATTTCGATCAGCCCTGGGACAGTCCGGCAAATCAAACGGTCATGAATAGCATGCCGGCTATTTATGGCTGCCCGTCGAGTCCTGACAGCAAGGGGAACACAACACACTACGCCGCGGTCTACGGTCCCAACTGCGTTTTTACTGGGGGCGAGGGGACAGCAATTCGCGATATCACCGACGGAATGTCGAACACGCTACTCATTGGCGAAGTCGAGGGCAACAGCATACTCTGGACGAAACCGGAAGACATCGACATCACGCTTTACCCCACGCTGACCGACCCCGCAGGTTTTCACAGCCACCATAATGGCGGGACGCACTTCTTGATGTCCGACGGAGCGGTGCGTTTTGTCAACGAGAACATCAGTCAGCAAACGCTAGATGCTCTGTTCACCCGTGACGGCGAAGAAAACGTCGGCGCTTTTTAGCGGTTCACGCTGCCGGGCAGCCGTCAGGCAGAATTGGATTCATTGTTTAGCGGCGGGGCATCGCCCCGCACGCCGTCGCGCAACTCGGTCGAAGAAACGTCGGCACGGAATAATCGTTCGGAAAGTTCGACGAACAGGTCGGAAAATTCCGACGGGATTGCCAGATCGCTTACCGTCACAAAATTTCCGCCCATTGAGCGGCCGGCAACAAGGAAACGGCAGCCAACGTCCTGGATCTCTGCCAACGAATCTGCCATCAATTCTGCCCGTCCGTCGTAGAAACGGACCTGCAGAATCCGCTCCGCCGTATCGATGCCGACCACAAACGTTGCGCCGCGAAACAGTCGCGCCTTTTCCACAAACGTCGAAGCGTTGGTTACCGCCAACACGTCTCGCCCATGAGAGAATTGACGCAAACGTTCGCGGACAGACGATGGACTTAGGACCGTTCGAGAAATTAATGTCGCTCAGAAAGCCGTGATTTGTTAGGAGTGCCATCCAGCAAATTGTTTACGAATGATCCAGGGAGGCCAAGGATGGCTATTGCGGCATTTGAGCGATTCG
>CAUZOL010000572.1:0-2743 GCA_963581435.1 Planctomycetota bacterium | reverse complement strand
CTTAGCATCACCCATCGGGTTCCCTGGTTCGCATGGCATGAATTGGCAGAATACCCTTGTTTTGCAGGGGCACTGCGCAAATCTTGTGCCAAAGCTAAGGAAGTCATCTGGGGAATGCGGGCTAATGAAAGGATACCAGTCACAAGGCGGGGTGTTGAGCCCTTTGATTGCCAAACTCCCTTCGGGATGGAAGACTCCGACTGAACTTCAGACTGCTCCCGTTCATGTGATGGACATCATGCCAACGCTTCTCGAAATTGCCGGGGGCGCGAATTTCGATAGAAACGTCATTCCCATGCAAGGCAAATCGCTGGTAGCTCTGATGCAAGGCGGAGACCGTGCCGCGTTTGACGAACGCGGGTTTGGCGGTGAGTTGTTTGGCATCCGATCTTATCGGCAGGGACGGTGGAAAATTCTCAATCTTCCACCACCGTACGGCACCGGCAAATGGCAGCTTTACGATTTGTCGCTCGACCCTGGCGAAACAGCGGACCTTGCAGACAGGCAGCCCGATCGACTGAGTAAACTTACTGCTCGGTGGCGCACCTACGCATCGGTGAACGGTGTCGTGCCGCCCGACAAGCTAATTCTCTATGCAAGACCACCGCGGAAGTGAATCGATAGTACCGATCGACCGCGCGATGACGAGCAGGGACCACTAGACCTGAATCTCGCTGGCGGAAGCGAGGTCTCAATCCACGACGCGGCCAAGACCAGATGAAACCGCGTTTGATCAGTCTAAAGACGGACCCGAAATCAGGCCGCACAGGACTCTGCCCCGATTCTGTTCGCGAAACCCGTCGAATCGCGGACACCAAAACAAACCACCGAATTCGCGGTCTCTGTACGCGTCAGGGCGACTCATACACTGTCTCGGAATTCGGCTCGACTCATTGACTTCGGTCCAGACGGTCGTTGCAATGGCCTAGCGAACGGTCTTTCGGCACGCCCGTCGGAGACGCGGTCCGGAAGAGTACTGCACCTTCCTTGAGAATCACTGGATCGAGTACAATTTTATTCAGATGCCATCGAACGATTGCTCAGCGTCAACTTGGAACGCGACTCCGGAGCATTGAACCGGAAAAGCAACACAGCGTATCCATCGGAGCTTTGGTATTGAGTGAGATGGAAGTCAGAGAGTCTCTTGATTGGAGAAATTGTTGATGAACGCAACGACTCACTTTTTATACTGCATGGTGCTCTCGTTGACCATGTGCGACTTGGCAGGCGCTGAGAACTGGATTCGTTTTCGTGGACCGAATGGCCAAGGGGTTTCCAGTGAGGTGAATCTGCCGATTACCTGGTCCGCAGACGACAAAGTCGCTTGGAAAACGAGTATTCCAGGCGAAGGTTGGTCGTCCCCGATTGTCTATAAACAACATGTGTTTCTCACGACAGCCACTGAGGATGGCGTCTCGTGCCGCGTCATCTGTGTCAATCGAGAGAATGGTAGTATCGCGTGGAATACCGAAGTACATCGCCAGAAGACCGGAGCCAAGCGGAGGCAGAATTCCTATGCCACTCCAACGCCGGTGACCGATGGCGAGCGGGTGTATGCGGTCTTTTATGACGGCACGGTGGTTTGCGTCGACTTCGCCGGCAAGATGGTTTGGAAGAATCACGAGATCAAGTTTTTCAGCTTGCATGGTCTCGGTGCGTCCCCAGTGCTTGCTCACGGTCAGCTCATTATGCCGTTTGACGGAAGCAGTGCAGATGAGACTCGCGTGGGCTGGAAGGTCCCTTGGAAGAACGCCGTCATTCTGTCATTGGACGCAGCGGAAGGATCAGTGCGGTGGAAGGGAAGGCGAGGCGAATCACGTGTTGGGCATGTGACGCCGATTCTCATCAACGACGGGACACAAATCGTGAGCGCTGGTGGAGACCGTGTCCAGGGTTTCAACGCACGCACGGGCAAGCGAATCTGGTCGATCTACAGCCAAGGTGAAGGAGTGACCCCTTCACCGGTTGTTGGAGACGGATTGATCTTCACATCATCTGGATTCGAAGCCCCGACGATCCGAGCAATTCGGCTGGGTGGAAAAGGCGACATTACGAAGACGCACATCGCCTGGGAACAAAGAAAAGGAGTCCCGGCGCTTGCGTCACCACTCTTTGTCGACCCCTATCTTTACACGATCACGAGAGACAACATTCTGCATTGCTTTGAGGCTTCGACCGGAAAGCCCGTATGGTTGAAGCGGTTAACCGGTGTCCATTCTGCGTCACCGGTTTTTGCAGATGGGAGGATCTACGTGCTGTCAGAGGATGGTGTTACGTTAGTTCTGCGACCGGGGTCTCGGTACGACGAAGTCGCTCGCAATAGCGTTGGCGAAAGATGCCTGGCATCAATGGCAGTCTCACAAGGACATTTTTACATTCGCTCATCGAAGCATCTTTTCTGTATCGGAGCGTCGCCCAAGTAGGCGTCCATTTCTCCTTGGCTTCAGCGCAGGATTCAGGCACGATTCTGTCCGCGAAACTCGTCGAATCGCGGACACCAAAACAAACCACCGACTATGAAGTCCGTGGTTGGTCAAGTGGTATTAGTGCGCATTTTTTTCTGTTCGCGCAGGATAACGCTGGGCCCCCGGCCGATCTGCGACACTCGCATCGGTACCGATGCTTGTTGGGCAACTGTTCGCGTTGGCCTACAACCTGGGCAACTTCCTGCGGCGACTGGCCTTGCCCCGTGACGTGAAGCACTGGTCGCTGACAACGCTGCGGGAAAAGCTGGTGAAGATCG
>CAUZOL010000571.1:0-2752 GCA_963581435.1 Planctomycetota bacterium | reverse complement strand
GTTCCGGTACCGGTTGGCCAGGAAGCCGTAGTAGCGGATGCGGACAAAACCGCTCGGGAGCGCGTGCATCAGAAAGCGGCGAATAAACTCACTGCTGGAAAGAGGCCGGACGCTTACGAATGATTTGGCAACGGCTGTCCCCGAGAACCGCTTTGAACGAATTGGCGGGCCTAGCGAACCACATATCCCAACACCGAAAAGAGAAATGGGGCGAAGAATAGATCCGAGGATTTTAAAAAAACTAGATTTTTTTGTGCGGATGGTAACTAGTAGGGTTGCCGGTCGGCGACCGGGGGTCTGGTTCGTGTTGCTGTCATTAAATGGGTCCCATATACGGTCCACTCGGTTTTTCACAAGCGGACGGGGCGGTAGATTCACTCATCGGTGACCGCCACAACCTTCTCCCGCACAGCCAACGCCATCGCCATGCGGCACACTGCGGCCTGTAGATGATCCTCGCCATCGAATGCCCGATCGCCGTCGACAATCTCCAATGCGGTCACCGCGTGCTTGATCGCCCGCCGGACATGCCGGACCACGGACTCGCCACGCCAGTCGTTGGGATCGTACTTGGCCGCAGCCAACTGCATCCGGTGACACGGCAGTCCTTGTCTGCGTGTCGCAGATCGCAGACAATTACACCAACGGATGTATCCGAGACCGCAGCATTATCACGAGAAGAAGATAGCAGATCCGAGAATTACGTGACCGGCCGGATCGATAGCACGAGAACCGCAAAGGCGTGTCGGCTCGTATTTGCTCAACATTCGTTGGCGAACTGACGCAGCGCGAAGGATCTGAAACCATGGACGTTGAAGAGACCCTCGAAAACTGTTTCCCGTGGCTTAAGGACATTGCTGCGCGAGTACACTCGCTGCTCCGCAAATTTGGACGGGAACGATTCATCCAGTGAGTGACTGAATGGAATGCGACGATCGAATCAGCTAGGGAGCAGGAAAGAGAGTTTGACGACCAGCGAAAGAAACACTTCACAGAGAGGGTTGAGAAAGAGAAGCGATTGAAAACCAACGATCGAAAGATCCGTAACAAGAAAGGGAAGAGGGTGGGTTCCCCTGACATGCAATGGGAATGGGAATGTGAAGATATTCAAACTGATGGTTGACTGCCAACGCGGGATCATCCATCCACACGGCGGAAATGTTCTGGCGGTCGAAGTCGATAGCCGGCCGATCACTGCGCGGCGACTGTTGGAGTCTGGCGTTTGCACTCTCTGCCAGGATGGCATTTGCGAGAAGACGTTGACGTTCGACGTGGCTGATTTTGACATCGTTGCGGCGATCGTCAAACCAAAACGCCGCCGGCAATTGACCGAGGAACAGAAGAAAGCGGCCATCGAGAACCTGAAGCAGAACTGGATGAAGCGAAGACGCCCGGCCCAAGTTCCTCGCGGCGACCTGTAACGTCTTCGGTCGTGCCGACGAGGGGTTTGGGTCACGTTGACCAGACTGCGTCGATTTGAGCCGCCCACGAGTGAACTCAGCCGGAGGTGTTTGGCATTCGATTAGAAGGGGGCGGGAATTAACTTAAGCAATGAACAATTTCCACACACGGGACTTAACTGGGCACCCGCCACAGAAACCGGGGCAGGGTCTGGCTCATGGTGCAGAACGTGAATGGGTCCCATACGCGATTCTTGGGGCAATTTCAAAACCGCCGGCTTCGCCCAACTGGTGCCAGAATGCGGGAAATCCAGGCTAAAACCACTGAACAGCGGGTGTCATGAATCTCAGTGTGAGGAGCTAACACCGTCTCAGCACGGGGCTTGCTGTTAGTGGGGCAACAGATTCTAGAACTGTTGCAAGCATTGATTCACCCCAAGCGATAATGCCCTTGCCAGCGTAGAGTACCGCGGCACAGCGATCATTCCGAGACGTCAGATCCCCGGATACTGTTGAGGGGCCGGAAAGTTCTGCTATGGCCTGAAGACTCGATCGTACCATTGATGCCCTCGCGCACGCGCGAGGCTCGCTCGGCGGGCAGCGTGCGCGATCGAAGTAGTTATTGCACAACAATTGCAATAACAGCATCTGGCCCCAGCATTGTGCCTGGAACCTTTCGCACCCCAAGAGACAGTGCAAATGCCGGAAATCGTAAATCCACCAAACAACGGACTGCGATCGCTGATCCCCCGAGAGCGACCTATGCCTCGACTGGCCCATCGTCCGGCCAGAGCCACTGACGAACTGTTTCGACCACGGCCTGCAACCGTTCGTCGCTGACTCCCTCCCGGTAGTTGTCGGCCATAGTCTGGTCGGCATGCCCCATGATCATATTGACAGATATTTGATCTCGCGACTCTCCAGCAACTGTTTCAAATCCGTGCCGCAGTGCATAGAAATTTATCCCAGGTCGCTTGAGGTCGAGTCGCTTCAGCAGCTTTGCAAACTGATTTGCAACTTGGTCGATTGGGTTCCGATTCTTCCCAGTCCGAACGAAACGCTGCCCGAATATCGTGAGAAACACGAGACCATCATCGCTTGCATCCTTCGCCTTCGGACGCTTGTCAATCGCCTCTTTGACCGCATCCAATGTTTCGGTCCACAATGGAATGCGGCGCTCTACGGCTGTCTTCGGTCGCGGATAGTCGAGCCATCCAGTATCGAAGTCGATAGCAGAAATTGGCAGGCTCGACACGTCCGTGTTACCCAGACCGCCGTTAGCAGCGAGCAGTACCATTGCCCGCAACGGCTGAGTGGCAGCATCCAGAATGGTGCGGATTTCTGCTGCCTCA
>CAUZOL010000570.1:0-2760 GCA_963581435.1 Planctomycetota bacterium | reverse complement strand
CCGAATCGCGCCGCCGACAGCAATCAGGGCCGGCCCGGTCCCTGCAGTGTCTGCCCTCGTTCATCCACACACCGGCACTTGCTCTAACCCTGTTTCCCTGCTACAAATAAGCGTCGGATCAACGTCCGCACATGCTTTGCATCCCGCCTGAATCCCTCCCGCCCAAGGTATCCCATGCTTTCAATTTTCGGACGCGGCCAACGTCTCTGTGACGGCATCACGCGGCGTGAGGCGCTACGGATTGGTACGCTGTCGGTTGGCGGGCTGTCGTTGCCGCAGTTGTTACGGGCCGAGCAGCAGGCGGGGGTTCGGGGATCGAAAAAAGCGGTCATTATGATCTACATGGTCGGTGCGCCGCCGCATCAGGACATGTACGATTTGAAGTTGGACGCGCCGTCGGAAATTCGCGGGCCGTTCATGCCCATCGATACCAGCGTCCCCGGCATTCAGATTAGCGAACACATGCCGCGGATGGCTAGAATTATGGACAAGTGCGTGCCGTTGCGATCGGTGTACGGCTCGCCAAGCGGCTCACACGATTCGTTCATTTGTTACAGCGGACACACCACGCAGAATCAGCCGCCCGGCGGTTGGCCGTCAATCGGCTCGGTCGTTTCCAAAATCCAGGGGCCGTACAATCGGTCGGTGCCGCCGTTTATCGGGCTGGCTCCCGATGCCGGTCACCCGCCCTACGGTTCACCCGGACTGCCGGGATTTCTCGGTGTGGGTAACGCGGCGTTTCGCCCGTCCGGTCCGGCACAAGCCGACATGGTGCTGAACGGCATCACCGAGGATCGATTGGAAAACCGCAAATCGTTGCTGCAGAATCTCGACAGCTTCCGCAGCGACGTTGACGCCGGCGGCGAGTTCGCCGGCCTTGATGCCATTAACCGGCAAGCGCTCGATATTCTCACGTCGAGCAAACTGGCCGACGCACTGGATCTCTCGCAGGAAGACGCGTCGATCCGTGAGCGGTACGGCAAGGGCGATCCCAAGAAATACGGCGACGGCGCACCGCGCAACCTGGAACACTTCCTGTTGGCGCGAAGGCTGGTTGAAGCGGGAGCCCGCGTTGTGACCTTGAACTTCGGCCGCTGGGATTTTCACAGCAACAACTTCAGCGAAGCGAAGAACACGCACCTGCCGTTCTTTGATCGGGGTTTGGCGACGCTGATTGAAGACCTGCACGAGCGGGGCATGGCCGACGACGTCGCCGTGGTGGCGTGGGGTGAGTTCGGTCGCACGCCGAAGATCAACGCAAACGCCGGCCGCGATCACTGGCCGCAGGTTGGTGGTGGACTGATTGCCGGCGGCGGATTCCGCACCGGGCAAGTCATCGGCGCGACGGATCGACTGGGGGCCACAGTTGCGGATCGACCGGTGCATTTCGGCGAAGTCCACGCGACGCTACATCGTTTCCTGGGAATCGACTCCGAAACGAAACTCCACGATCTGGCAGGCCGCCCGCAATATCTCGTCAGCGACCACAAGCCGATGCCCGAATTGCTGTAGGCGATTCGCAGGGCAACTTAGCCGCCGGTGAAAACACCGGCGGTCGGTGTGGTGCGTTTCATTCACGCTGCTGGTCCAGTAAGGTACCGCGAGTCATTCAACGCCGGCCCCGTGTCTGTTCACACGGGGATAAATGGCATGGTCATGGCTTGCGCAATGCGAAATACGCCACCAACAGCGCGGCGAACGCTCCAACGACGATGAGTGTTACGGCAATCGTGAATTTCATCGAAACCGGCTCCAAAGCCCGGTGAAGTTAATCCGACGCACCGGCACTCAGTGCCTCGTTGTCGCTGATCATCTCCGCGCCGCTGTTGCCGCTGATGTTAAGGTCCATTGGTCCCTGTTCATCATCGGTTTTCCAGTAGGAATGTCGGAATGGCAACGAGAACTGAATGCCGTTCTCTTCAAATTCGCGGAAGATCTCAAAGTTCACTTTTTCGCTGAACGCTTTGAAATCCCAATAATTCGGTGGCGAATACCAATAGAAAAACTGAATCTGGAACGCGTTCGAAGCGAACTCGTCGAAGAAAACACGTGGTGGATGGTCGGGAGCCATGCCTTCGTGGTTGTCGAGTCTCGCCCGAATAATGGCCACCGCCTTCTCCACCTTCTCGCAGGATGTGTCGAGCGGAATGTGGATTTCCGCAGTGCGGCGGATAAACGAGCGGCGGGCGATGTTTTCGACGTCACTGCCGGAGAGTTGGTCGTTGGGAATTGTGACCAGATGCCCGGAAAGCAACCGAACTTGCGTAGACCGTAGGCCGATGTCTTCTACAACGCCGTCGTATTTCGAAAAGAGAATGCGCTCGCCGACGCGAAACGGCTTGTCGGCCATCAGCATCATCGTACCGAAGAGAGTCTTCAGCGTATCTTGAGCGCCGAGTGCAAGCGCGATACCACCGATGCCGGCACTGGCCAGCAGCGTCGCAATGGGAATACCCAGATATTGGCCGCCGATTATAAACACGGCTGCAACAATGGCCACACTCATCAGCTTGGAAACAATGCGAATCAACTGTGCGTTGAGTCCCTGCGGGGTAGTTGATTACCGGCAAATGGGGTTGCGCATTTTGGCTTGTGTTTTTAACTTACGTCGATCATGGATGAAGACGTCGGATAACAACCAGAATGCCGCGGTTGCAGGAAGCTCGAGAAGGAGCTTGGTCAGCTGAGGGAAGAAGTCGCGAAGCTGCACAAAGCGCTCGAGGAAGCTCGGCGTGCGGGCAAGCGTCAGGCGGCTCCGTT
>CAUZOL010000569.1:0-2774 GCA_963581435.1 Planctomycetota bacterium | reverse complement strand
AAAACGACCTGAAAATCCTGGACGGCATCCAATCCGCCTTCCACCAGTCCCCCAACCTGCCAGCGCACATCTTCGTCACTGGGTAGTTACGCGAAAAAGAAATCGCGGTCGATCTGCAAAGAATGATGCGGCTGCGACGCGCCATCTCTATCGGCTCATCGCGACCAACTGAAAATATAACAACGCGAGATCAGCCGGTCAAAAAAAATCCGGGAGATCGGGCCGTTGTTGCCCGTTTACAGACGGCGTGCGCGGACCAAACCCGTTGGAGTGGTGCGACTTATCGTGATTGTCGCATAACGGGGTGATTTCCGCGAAACGAGCGATTTTCGGGCGCAGTTTTTCAGGTATGTAGTGACCGCATTTGTGCGGTCTTCGGCGCACCAGGGAGCAGTCGAACCGCATGAATGCGGTCGCTACGAACCGCCCTTGGTGTTGGGATGCCGGTGACTATGCGGCGTCGCTCGATGGGCCGGCGTGGCGGCCGACGCGATTGATTCGTGCGTAGACGTCGTTGAGCACCCAATGGAACAGCAACAGGTGAATCGACTCGACCATGCCCATGTCGTCCAACGGTACGTGCAGGTTGTGTTGGGCGTCCTGCTGAAGTTGACCGCCGGTGTAACCGGAGATGCCCCACGTGCGCAGTTTGTGCCGGTTCGCCCATTCGACGGCACTCAGAATATTCGGGCTGTTGCCGCTGCCGCTGATGGCGATCAGCATGTCGTCGGGCGATGCGAAGTTTTTCAACTGCTCGACGAAAACGCGGTCGAAACCTTCGTCGTTTCCCCACGCCAAAATGTAGGGGGTGTTGTCGGTCAGGCTGAGAACTTTGAGCCGCTTGACCGAATCGTTGGTGAAGTCTTTTCGGTCGAGCGTGCTCTTGCCAAGGTCTTCACACAAATGTGAGGAGTTCGAACCGCTGCCGCCGTTGCCGCAGATGAACACGAATCGGCCATCTTCATAGGCCGCGTGAATTTCTTCGGCCAGCTTTTCGACGGGCGCGAGATCGAGCTTGGCGAATTCTTCGTTGCAACGTGCGAGGTATTCGATTGGTGTGAGTTCTGCGCCAAGCATCGCATGGTCCTTCGGCTGAAACAGGGGCGTTGACTTCAATTCGTGGCCGGTACTTTAGCACTAGACCGACTTTACGGCCAGACGAGGTTTGCCCTTCTCGTAAGCCGTTCGACTGGATTTCGCAGCGCCGCGGAGTCGATGAATGATGCTGAAGCGGCTTTATATCAGATTCTCTTGATGTGAGGCTGTTTTGCGGATAAATTGAGTAACAGCAAACAGATGCGGAATATTCGGTCGCGTTGCTGGTTGAAAATCGATGGGGATCTTCATGGCACGGAAAAAGTCTCTCTTGGGTTGCGCGGAATTTCAGCACAACGTGCGGCTGAGTCGGCGCGGATTCCTCAAGGCGGGAGCTTTGGGTGTTGGCGGATTGTCGTTGGCCGACCTGTTTCGGCTGGAAGCGCAAGGCGCACCGATTCACCAGGACCGCTCGGTCATCATTTTGTGGATGCGGGGCGGACCGTCGCAGCACGAAACCTGGGATCCGAAACCGCTCGCCCCTTCAGATTACCGCGGGGCGTTCGGCGCGACATCGACCAACGTGCCGGGAATTCAGATCGTCGATCTGCTGCCCAATTGTGCCAAGATTATGGACAAGTGGTCGATCATCCGCAGCCTGCATCACACGAACGCGGGGCATTCGGCCGGCGATCAGATTCTGTTCACCGGACATCCGCCGGGAACGAATCCCAACGAAAACGTTTACCCAAGTTGCGGCTCGATCGTTTCGGAACAGTTGGGCCGGCAAACCCCCGAACTTCCACCGTATGTGATGATTCCCCGGCAGGTTCCCGGAACCGGTTCGGCCTACCTCGGTGTTGCGAATAAACCGTTTGAGACGCTGGTCGATCCAGGGACCAAGGGACCATTCAACCTACAGAACTTCTCGCTCGTCGATGGGATCTCAACGAACCGATTCGATGGCCGAAAAACGCTGCTGCAAGGTTTCGACAAGATGCGGGCCGACATTGATGGAAGCGGCCAGATGGAAGCGATCAGCAAGTTTCATCAGCAGGCGTACAACATTCTCAGTTCGGACAAAGCCCGCGATGCCTTCAATCTGGATGCCGAACCGAAGTCGGTTCGGGAACGCTATGGCTTTATGCCGAGGTACGACCCCGGCGTGCCGACGCGTTGCAGTGCGGCTGCCTTCAGCCAACGATTGTTGCTTGCCCGCCGATTGGTGGAAGCGGGCGTGAAGTTGGTGACTGTCGATTGCCGTTGGTGGGACACGCACGTTGATGGCGTCGATTCGATGGTCAACGGTTTCCTGCCCAGGTGGGATCAATGCTACCCCGCATTGATTCAAGACCTTGACGAGCGCGGACTGTTGGATTCGACGATGGTTATTGCCTGGGGCGAATTCGGTCGCACGCCGAAGGTGAACAACAACCGTGGCCGCGATCATTACCCCAGCGTCTTCAGCGCAGCATTGGCCGGTGGTCCGGTGCAAGGTGGCCGCGTCGTTGGTTCGTCCGATTCCAAAGGGGCATTTCCGCTGGACAATCCGAAGTCGCCGCAGGACGTGCTGGCGACCATGTACCGCTTCCTCGGCATCGACGTCGATAAACACTACCTCGACCACGCCGGCCGACCAATCCAGACGCTGCCATTCGGCAAACCGATTGACGAGTTGACGTAGAAACTTTTCGATCGACTTCGATGGGTGCCACTGGCGTGTCGCCAGTGCCAAACGC
>CAUZOL010000568.1:0-2786 GCA_963581435.1 Planctomycetota bacterium | reverse complement strand
ATGATTCGTCGTCGAAATGCGGCAGGTATGCATGTTGCGGGTACGTCCGCCGGTGCCGCGTTCATACCTGAGCATATGATCGCGGGCGGCCTAGAGGGAAGCATGCCAACCCCGGACATGGTCACGATGGCGCCGGGACTGGGTTTGACCAATAATTTCATCATCGACCAGCACTTTCGACAGCGCGATCGGCTTGGGCGACTATTGACCGCCCTCGCGTACAACCCGTTTGCCGTCGGCATTGGTCTCGATGAGGACACAGCCGCCTTCATTCGCCCCGGCGATGACCTGGAGGTTGTGGGAAGTGGCGGAATTACCATCATTGATCCATCCGAACTCAGCCACTCGTCAATGGATAGCGCCAGGCGTGGCGAACCCGTCAGCCTGATTAATGTGAAACTTCATACACTTATCAGTGGTGGAAGATTTACAATCAGCAGCAGAGAGGCATCTTCCGAATAACCCGTCCGCGACTCAGCAAAACAATAACTACGGATCCTGGACAATGAAAATAGTAAGTACCAACGTCTACGTTGGGCCGAACATATATGCCCACTTTCCGGTTATCCGTCACGTACTGGATCTGGGCATTCTGGAAGAGTGGCCCACCAGCCGTCTGGGCCAGGATTTTGTCGACCCGCTGCTGCAGTACCTTCCCGGTCTTCACGATCACGGCTGTTCCTACCGCGAGCCCGGTGGTTTCGTGCGGCGCTTGCGCGAAGAAGAGGGAACCTGGCTCGGACACGTCATGGAGCACGTGGCAATCGAGCTGCAGAATGTCGCTGGTTCGCCGGTTACTTTTGGCAGGACGCGCTCAATCGACGGTCAGCCGGGTCATTACAACATGGTGTTCCAGTACAAGAATGCCGAAGTCGGACGCGAAGCGAGCCAGCTTGCGCTGTCCCTGATCCACAGCCTGTTGCCGGCTGAATTAGGGTCGGATGCGGCACCATCAGACGGTTGGGACTTCGCCGAGGAAAGAGACACCTTTATTCGCTACGCACAGCGACGCGCATTTGGACCCAGCACACAGTCCCTGGTTGACGCCGCGGAGGAAAGAGAAATTCCCTGGATTCGCCTGAATCGACAAAGCCTGGTTCAGTTCGGGCACGGGCGTTTTCAGCACCGTATCCAGGCGACCACGACAGGGCTGACCAGCAATATCGCGGTTGAACTGGCATCGGACAAAGAAGAAACAAACAGTATTCTTCGTGATCTTGGTTTACCGGTTCCAAAGCAATACGTTGTGCGCTCGTCGCGAGACGCGACGCGAGCGGCCAAGCGTATAGGATTTCCTGTGGTACTCAAGCCCCTTTCCGGCAACCACGGCCGTGGCGTATCGATTAACCTGAAAACAGGCGAAGAAGTTGAAGCCGCCTTTGAGAAAGCGAGAGAACATGGCAGAAGCATTGTCGTAGAGAGCTTTCTTGAAGGTTGGGACCACCGATTGCTCGTCGTTAATGGAAGGCTGGTTGCGGCGGCAAAACGCATGCCCGGGCACGTTGTCGGCGACGGTGAGCATACGATTGAGCAGCTTGTGGACATCGTCAACGACGACCCACGCCGCGGCGTTGGCCACGAGAAAGTACTGACCAGGCTGGAGTTTGATCACCAGGCGGAACGACTACTCAAGGAGCTCGATTATGGCCGCGACACCGTCCCTGAAAAAGACCACGCCGTTTACCTGCGTTCAACGGCCAACTTGTCTACAGGCGGCACCGCAATCGATGTGACGGATTCGATACATCCCGACAACCGCGAAATGGCAGAAAGAACAATCAAAGCGATTGGCCTCGATATTGGCGGTGTCGACTTTCTTACCAAAGACATTACCAAGTCATACCGGGAAGCCGGCGGCGGGATCTGTGAAGTGAACGCAGGGCCGGGCTTCAGGATGCATGTCGCGCCAAGCGAGGGTACGCCTCGTGATGTTGCAGGCCCGGTAATTGACATGTTGTTTCCTGCCGGTCAGCCGAGCCGAATTCCGATTGCAGCGGTGACCGGCACCAACGGTAAAACTACAACGTCACGGATGCTTGCGCACATCCTGAAAATGTCCGGCTACACCGTTGGACTAACGTCGACAGATGGCGTTTATATTGATGGTCAACTCAGTGTGTCTGGCGATATGACCGGGCCGATTTCGGCAAAGATGATCTTGCGTGATCCCTCGGTGGATGCCGCGGTGATGGAGACGGCACGCGGAGGGATGTTACGTGGCGGCCTGGGCTTCCAGAATTGCGACGTCGCCGCCTGTCTTAACGTGACCGCCGACCACTTGGGTCTAAAAGGCATCGACACGCTGGAACAGTTGGCCGTCATTAAGCGTGTGCCTATAGAGATCGCTCAGAAAGCCGCTGTCCTGAACGCTGACGATGCGCATTGCCTGCAAATGGCCGACTACACAGATGCCGAAACGCTGTCCTACGTCACGATGAATCCCGGGCACCCGCTGGTTAAGCAGCATATTCGCGCTGGTGGTCAGGCGTTCGTGTTGGAAGAAGGCATGAACGGCCACATGATCGCGATATATGACAATGAGGGGCATACGGCGCTTCTGTGGACGCACCTGATCCCGGCGACAGTCGAGGGCCGGGCGCTTCATAACGTGCAGAACGCCATGTTCGCCGCGGCGCTTGCCTACAACATGCAAGTCAGCCTGGAAGATATTCGCCATGGCCTGCGCACCTTTGATTCGTCGTTCTTCCAGGCGCCGGGACGCATGAATATTTTCGATGAGCATCCGTTCAAAGTGATTCTTGATTATGCCCACAATCCGGCGGCCG
>CAUZOL010000567.1:0-2789 GCA_963581435.1 Planctomycetota bacterium | reverse complement strand
GCTAGTACTACAGTTGGACTTCCTTGATATCGGGACAAAGTGTACCTTCTCGACAGGAATTCGAGGAGGGCAAGGATGCCGACTGATCAGGAAGTTGCCAAGTGGATTGAGGAAGTCGATGCGGCGGCCCGGTTGATTGGGCCACGCTTTTCGCGACGGGATTTGCGCTGCCATGCGGAGTGCTATCTGCGGGGACTGATCAGCCGGATCGAGCGGAAGAACGGCTGGCAATTGGCGGAAGAACTCGGTCAACGGACGCCGACGAACCTGCAGCATTTCGTGGCCAGGTCCCGCTGGAGTGCGGACGAAGTCCGGGATGATCTGAGGCAGTATGTGGTGAATCATCTCGGTTCGAAGGACGGAGTTCTGATCGTCGATGAAACCGGGTTTTTGAAGAAGGGCGAGAAATCTGTCGGGGTCAAGCGGCAGTACTCTGGAACAGCCGGCCGAATTGAGAATTGCCAGATCGGTGTGTTTCTCGCGTACCGTAGCGATGCTGGTCACGCTTTGATCGATCGGTCTTTGTATTTGCCGAAGGAGTGGGCCGCTGATGCCGCTCGTCGGGCTGAAGCCAAAGTTCCGGAGTCGGTGACGTTCGCCACCAAGCCGGCGCTGGCTCGTGCGATGCTGAAACGAACACTGGACGCCGGCGTTCCTGCAAAATGGGTCACGGCCGACGAAGTGTACGGTTCGGACTCGAAATTCCGGCGTTTTTGTGAAGGTCGTGGTCTGGGCTATGTGGTCGCGATTTCGTCAAACACGCACCTGTTTCTGCGCGGACGACGGACCCGTGTTGATGAACATGTCCGACAAATGCCCAAACGGGTGTGGCGTCAACTCTCGTGCGGTCCCGGCCTGAAAGGCGAACGTCTTTATGATTGGGCGTTCGTCTCCTGGCCGAATCCCGAAGACAACAACTTCACACGAGGATTCCTGGTGCGTCGATCGTTGAGCGATCCCGACGACGTGGCTTACTTTTTCACCAACGCGCCGAAACGCACACCGCTGAAAACAATTGTTCGCATTGCCGGCAGTCGCTGGGCTGTTGAAGAATGTTTCGAGCAGGCCAAACAGGAAGTTGGTCTGGATGAATACGAAGTCCGTTCGTGGGTCGGCTGGCATCGACATATCACGCTCTCGATGTTGGCACACGCGACGTTGTCGGTGATCCGCTCACACGCCGCGTCGCAGCCGTCAAAAAAGGGGATGCGGAACTGATTCCCGTCACAGTTCCGGAAGTGCGGCGTCTGCTGATACGCCTGGCACTGACGAGAATTCCTGCCGTTGATCGGGCACTGCAATGGTCAGCCTGGCGACGTCGGCACCAACTCATCGCAAAGCTCAGCCACTACCGACGAAGAGGCCACGACCCACCAAAACAATGAAGTCCAACTGTAGTACTAGGGAGACACAGGGCCTGAAATCATGTTCTTGCAGGGAGATTGAGGTATGAAATCTGTATTGATCGCTTCTCTGTTCGTGGTCACTCTGACTTTGCTGGGATGCGCGTCGGAACAGACTGAACTCGACGAATCGACCACCGACGGGACGACTCCGAGCACGGATTCGGTCGAAGTCGAAACTGAACCAGCCGCAACGGAACCCCCTGCCGATCCCGCCAAAGTAACCGAGGAAGCAGTTGCGTTTTACGAGCAACTTGGGTAAGCGTCCGGCCTGCCCATGGTGGGGAGGGCTGGATCCGCCTAGCGTTGATGGCGGGCCGCGACACGTCGGCGACGGCGGCGGTCGCGTTTGTTGGCGGCTTTGGCGCGAGATTCTTCGAGGCGGTGAGTCAGAACGGCTTCGGGATGTGCGGCCGCCCAGCGATCGGGAAGCATCTCTTCGAGTTGGCAATCCTCGGCGTGGAGCCGCATCAGAAGTTCTCGAACATACGCCCACGGTTCAATCCGATGTCGTTTCGCACCGGCCAGGATCGTGTACAACACGGCTGCCCGCGGTCCGGCATTTTTACTCCCCAGGAACAACCAGTTCTTACGCCCGATCGCCTGGTGACGAAGCGTTCTTTCGCTCACGTTGTTGTCGATCGTCAACCGTCCGTCCGTCGTGTAACGCCGTAAGGCGTTCCATTGGTTGCGTGCGTAGGTGACGGCCTTGGCCAGTGCGCTCTTGGGGAGTACGGTGGTTGCAAGGTGGGCGAGATACGCTTCGAGCCGATCCAGCACGGGGTTGGCTTCGGCGCAACGTAATCCGCAGCGCGAGTCGGCCGGCAACTCGCGCGCTCGATCTTCGATGTCGTACAACTGCCCGATCCACTCCAGCACCTGATGCGCTTCGCGCGGATAGTTCTTGCGTGCATCGAAGAACTTCCGCCGCGCATGCGCCCAACAGGCGACTTCGAGAACCCGGCTGCCCGACCCCAGGAAGATCGCGTCGTAGCCCGCATAGGCGTCTGCGTGGAGATAGCCCTGAAACTTCTGCATGAAGCTTTGCGGACCATCGCGGCCTCGGCTCAGCGTGAAGTCGTAGACCGAATAGGGATGCTCGCTGTCTCCGATGTAGGTCCAGAAGCGACCGAGGCGGCTTCCTTCCTCTCCACCGGTGAGGACTTTCACCGGCGTATCATCGGTCCACATTACCGCAGACTGCAACACCAACCGCCGTTGCAATTCGAAGAGGGGCTCAAACAACTCCGCCGCAGCGGACACCCAGTCGCACATTGTACTCCTGGCAATGTGCAATCCGTGGCGCACGAAGATGTCTTCTTGACGATAGAGCGGCAAATGGTCACCAAATTTGCTGACCACGATTTGAGCAATCAGTCCGGGACC
>CAUZOL010000566.1:0-2795 GCA_963581435.1 Planctomycetota bacterium | reverse complement strand
GATACAGGCTGTCGCCGCTGTCTCGGCGGTAGTCGCGGGTGTTGCTGCCAATCATGGCGACCGCTTCCCAGACGCCGTCGGGCTGATACGGTTTGACGCTTGGCCCGCCGATTTTTGTCGATAACAAGCCGCTGGCCGACAGTGCGTAGTCGCGAACCATTTCGGCATCGATGCGGAACCGTGGACCGCGGGAGAACGATCGATTGTCGCGATCGTTCGCCAGTTTCTCTGGGGTGGCAATCGCCGCTTGCCGGTAGGTGGCCGACATTACGACTTGCTTGAAGAAGCGTTTGACGTCCCAACCCGATTCGCGGAAATCGACCGCCAGCCAGTCGAGCAATTCGGGATGTGAGGGCATTTCGCCAGCCACACCGAAGTCCCCGGCAGTGCGCACCAATCCAGTGCCAAACACCTGTTGCCAATATCGGTTGACGGTGACGCGGGCGGTTAGCGGATGATTGTCCTGCAACAGCCACTTGGCGAAGCCGAGCCGATTCTTCGGCAGGCCATCGGACATGGCCGGGAAGGCGGCGGGGGTGTTGGGTTGCACCTTGTCGCGGCGTTGGTCGTATTCGCCGCGGAACAGGATAAAAGCGGTCGCCGCCTCTTTGCGTTCCTGCATGATGTGGGCGACTGTGCCACGGGCTTTGCCGTCAGCTTCTTCTTTTTCAAGTTTCGCGACAACTGCGGTGAGTTGCTGGAACGGTCCGTCCTGCGTTCCCAGCCACCAACCGTAGAGTTGTTGTTTTTCTGCTTCGGTTCGCTCTTCGGCCGACTTCGCCAGAATGGTGGCGAACAGCGATCCCTTCGACAACGATGCCACCTCGGCCGCCGCGAGCGACCGTTTGTAGATTCGCAAATCGTGAATGGCCGCCCCGCTGATCGGCGAGGTTGTGTTCCGTTGGCCGACTTTGAACGGGACCTTCGTGCGTGTTGTATCCGTCAGTTTGTCGGCTTCGACGTTTGTCGGTTGCGGTTTTCCGTCGTAGTAGACTTTGATGCCGGACGCCTTTTGCGACCCGTCGTAACTGACGGCGACATGGACCCACTTGTTGGCGGGAATCTGATTCTTGCCGACAACTTTGACGGCGTTGCCGGGCCAGGTGTTAATGACGTGCGTGCCAATCTGCCGCCGCTGCACCCACATGTCCCAGCCACGAAAGTCGTTGCGGTCGTCCATGCGGGCGACTATGGAACCACTGGAATCGTTGGCTGGCAGATTGACCCAGACCGAGCAGGTGAAGGCTTGATCTTTCTCGAAGTCGCCGACGTCGGCCAGTGTGACGGCCGCGCCCTGTGTTTGAATTGCCGGTCCGCCCGATGGTCCCGGCTTCCAGGTTGCCGAAGCAGCCAGTGCGATGTCGCGCGGTTTGCCGTCAATCGTAATCTGCGTCGTTTTGCCCTGCCCCTCGATGAGCGGTGCGTGAAAATACAGTGATTCGATCGGAATGGTTGCGGCGGCGTCGTTGCTTTTCGCCGTGGACAGCCATTTGTCGAATTCAGGCCGTGCGGTATTTCGCCGGGTCGCAACAGCTTTTCTGGCGGCGGGCATTTCTGTCTTTAGAGCCGTCAGCCGCAATCGGTCGGCCACCAGTGGGACTCGAACAATCGGTTTGGTGTCCTTAATGTTGCCATCGCGAACGGGCTGCGTTGTGTTGTTGAAGAACGCTGCCATCTCGTAGAACTCGCGTTGGCTGACGGGATCAAACTTGTGATCGTGGCAGACGGCACAGCCGATCGTCAATCCGAGCCACGCCTGGCCGACGGTTTCGGTTCGGTCGCGCGTGTAGAGTACGCGATACTCTTCGTCGATGATGCCGCCTTCGTTCGTTGTGATGTTGCAGCGGTTGAAGCCCGAAGCAATTTGCTGATCGAGCGTACTGCCCGGCAACAGGTCGCCAGCCAGTTGCTCGATTGTGAATTGATCGAACGGCAGGTTGCGATTGAACGCGGCAATCACCCAGTCACGGTAGGCCCAGATTTCTCGATAGTTGTCGAAATGAATGCCGTGCGTATCGGCGTAGCGGGCAACATCGAGCCAGTAGCGGCCACGGTGTTCGCCCCAGCGAACCGAACTCAGCAGTTTGTCGATGTACTTTTCATACGCCCCGTCCGACTTGTCGTTGATGAAATCGGCGAGCAGTTTGGGGTCGGGCGGCAGGCCGGTCAGATCGAGCGACACGCGGCGGGCCAACGTCCGCCGGTCGGCTTCTTTCGCGGGGGTGAGTCCAATTGTTTCCAGTTGTGCCAGCACGAAGGCATCGATGGGATTGCGAACCCATGCCGGCTTCTTTGTTGTCGGCGGTGGGGGTTTCACCGGGGCGATTAACGACCAGTGTGCCTGGTATTCTGCGCCGTCGGCAATCCACCTTCGGAGCATTTCCTTTTCCGCAACCGTGAGGGTCTTCTTGGTGGCGGGCGGCGGCATTTGCTCGTCTTCATCTTTTGAAAAGATGCGGGCAATCATTTCGCTTTCGTCCGGCTTGCCGGGAACAATCGCCAACATATCGATTGCCGCAGCGCGATCATCGACGCGCAGATCGGCTTTCCGCGCGGCGCTGTCCGGGCCGTGACAGGCGAAGCATTTGTCTGCCAGAATGGGCCGAATGTCGCGGTTGTACTCCAACGGCTGATCGGCCGCCGATGCGGAAGTCGCGGTCATCGAACCGGAAATAATCAGTGCCAAAACTGCGACTAGTCGTGCAGGATTTCTCATGTCAGCAATCCAGAATGATTGTGCTTGGTGTGATCGCGTCGTCACGACTCCGGGGGCGTCGCAATAGAAAACTGTGTCT
>CAUZOL010000565.1:0-2816 GCA_963581435.1 Planctomycetota bacterium | reverse complement strand
ATCAACGGACGACGAGTCAACCACCGATCGAAACCAATTCTTCACACGTCGAACAAGTCAGTGATCGATTCGTCTTCATTCGAGCTTGTCGTGCGGCAAACCGCACAACGATGGTGCCGCTTATCGTTGCGTTGCGGATCGCGTCCGCTGGTCGCATCAACCGAACGTTTGATGAAACTCGCGTCGAGGCCGCAAACGACGCGAGTTTCTCTTGCGGTGCAGAAAGTATCCGATCGTCGCACGGCTCAATTGGAGTGTTGTTTGAGCGTGACGTTTCGAAACTCGACGGCGGCGTTTTGACTGCGCAGACAGATTCGGCCTTTTTGACGTGAGAGGTTCCAGGCCTTATTGACGAGCTTGTCGTTAATGCGGACCAGCAATTGATCATCGACAGCGGTGATGGACAGCCTGTTCCAGGAATAAATCGAAGCAATCTTGGGAGGTTCCAGCCAATCGAGATGACGGCGGTTGTTCTCGCCCACCAATCCGTTCGCCGATCCTGAATGATTCGTGATCGACTCACCGTACGCGATAATACAACCGGTCCCCATCATACCCTGACCGCCGGATTCCACAATTTTAGAACGCGTTTCGATGAGCGCCGAAATTTCGGCGAACCGAAGATCGACTTCGAAGCCATCGGGATCTAGCTCGGTGCTCGTGCCGGGGGAATGCACGATTACGCCTGTGCCGTTTGGCCCCGACTTGTAGCCTCGTGTAAATCTCCACTCCAAGTCGAGCGTGTAGTTCTCGAACTCGTCATCGGTAATGAGGTGGTCCTGATCGCCGCCGACTGAGCGAAGGACTTTGGCTGTCTTGTCGATACCCCATCGCTTCGGCGACTTGTCCTTCGTGTAGCGTAGGTATCCAACGCTCCACCCGGTCAAGTCGCGGCCGTTGAACAAATCGACGGTTGTATCCGCTGAAGTCGTGGGGGAGAACGGCAGTTCCTTGATGAAGCGGATGCGAAGGTTGCGGAACCTCGCTTTGGTTTTAAAGGCGGCCAATCCGAACGGCTTCGACGGTTCGATTTCACTGCGAACGGTAAGTTGTCGTCCCGTGATGTCTTGCTGGATGATCTCCTTGCCCTCAATCCAGGCCTGTATCCGGTCGGCGCCGACCCGTAAGCGGACGTGATACCAGCGACCGTTCTTGAACTTCATGTTGTTGGATGTCTCATTCTCTGAGGCATCCAAGCCGTCAATGCTGGAGAGTCCACAGACTCCACCGCCCCAACCGCCGAGAATCAATGAGCAAGCGTCCTTCTTCACCGGAAAAGTCAAGCCGCAGAAGATATCGTTGCCGCTGACACGCATGGCATCGAGTTCGACTTCATAGTTGATTCTGGGGATTTTCCCGACGTAGTTCACACCGGAAAAGGGGCTGCCGATTTCGAGAATCACCTGCCCATCAGCAATAGTGACTTCGCCCGCACCGTTGAACTTAGCGGTATTCCAGCCAGCATGATTTGTTTCATTGAACAGAGAGGTCCATTTTTCGGCACCTTGCACCATATTGTTTGGGTCCCCATCTGCGACGAGGTCAGACACATCACTCGTATCCTCGACAGGGTTCTTTGCGAATGGGTTTCCGGTCATGTTGGTTGGATTGTTCGAGCGAATGTAGACGACGATCGCCCAGCTGACGGCGCCGAACAGCACCAGCGGTATGACCACGAACAACACCGCCTTGGCCGGGCTGAACGTGCTGCCGGCCGCATCGAAACGCTGGTCACGGCGGCCGCCGAAACGCATGTTGCCACCCTTGCCGTACGTTTTTAGTTCCTTCAATAGCCGCTTGGCACAGCGGTCGTTCGGCTTGACCTGCAGCAGACGTTTGACTGTCGGCATCAGATCGCCGTACCGGTTGATCGCCTCGGCTTGCTCGATGTCTGCCTGCAGTACGTCGATTTCCTCCTGCAGGTCGAGACATTCCCGCAGAAGTTTCCTGGCTTCGGGGCTGCGATACTTCTTGGGAACCTGCTGCAGAATCTCCGCGGCCTGATCGTAGTCGTGGCGGTCGAACAGATCGGCGGCGGTCCGCTGCATCGCGGCGCTCGATTCGCGCATTTCCTCTGGGCCGCGTTTCGCTTTGGGCAACTGTTGCTGCGCCCAACGGGAGTACTTGGCCAGCTTGGGACTTTTGACCGCTGCCATTTTTTCGAGCAGGTCGATGGCGGGGGCGTATTCGCACTGTTCCAGCAGCGACTCGATCTGCTTCTTCCGTTGATCGAGTTCCTGCTTGTGCTGCGTCGATTTGGAGTCGGTTACCGTCGGTACCGATTCCTTCTGCTTGCCTGCTGCGGACGTGTTCTTGGATTTGGCGTCCAAAGCCGCTTGCGGTGACAATGCCAGATCGGAAGCGACATCAGCCATCGACTGATGCCGTTCGGAAATGTCCTTGGCCATCATCTTCAGACAGATGACCTCCAGACGGGGATCAAGGTCAGCTCGAAACGACGACGGCGGCGGCGGTTCTTGTGTGAGCACCTGCCCCAGAACCGCCGCGATCGGTCCGTCGAACGGAATCTCACCGGTCAATAGTTCGTAGAGGATGACGCCCAGACTGTAAATGTCACAGCACGGCCCGATGGCATCGAAGTCCCCTTTGATCTGCTCCGGTGGCATGTACGCTGGTGTGCCGATCACGGCACCGCTTTTAGTCAGCCGCGCATCACCGCTGTTACTGCGCCGAGCCAGACCAAAGTCCATCACCACCGGTTCACCCCGCTGGTTCATGGAGATGTTGGACGGCTTTAAGTCGCGATGCACGATCCCCTTCTCGTGCGCTTCGGCCATCCCGAGGGCCAATTTCTG
>CAUZOL010000564.1:0-2831 GCA_963581435.1 Planctomycetota bacterium | reverse complement strand
CATCGTTCGCATCCGGCTTCCATGCCATACTCGATCTCCTCGGGAACGAGTATTAGAACATGCAGCCTTTTCAGGCAAGTGCGACTGTAGTACTAGAGCCCGAAGTCACTCAACTCATGCGGAGAAAATCAGAAAAAAATGTCACGTCAAACAAAGCGACCGCTGAATATGAGGATAACATGTGATGCAATGCAGAGCGAATTGCTGCAAACACGGAATAGCAGCGTTTCAGGCGCTGAACCCTCGCCCACACCTCGCGGGCGGGAGTCCCCTGGTTAAGTACCTCCCAACGCACCCAAATTTAGCGCTTCACACTGGGCAACTATCAATTTCACTGGAGAAAGTATTGAAGACTGAAGGAACGACGGAAAGTACCACGGAATCCAAAATCGACGCGTCACACAGGCTGGAGAAAGCTGGCTTATGGAAACAGGCATCGCTGTATCGAGACGAACAGCGACAGCGGCTTCGCGATGAGGGCAAGACGCGGAAGGATGCCGCTGCTCCTTGAAATAGAGAAACCGAATCCAAGGAAATCGTACCACGCGGTGCAAGATGCGGTTCGTGGCGCGCTTACCTCCAATGCATGCCAGCGTGAAGAAGACAGTATAAGTCTGAAAACTCAATCCGTTGTGGGTGCTGGCGCGCATTCCTACAATTGATTGCAGCGCGTAGTGCCAGACGTTCAATGGGCAATTGCCTCGACTATTTCCACCCAATTTCAAATACAGACACTACCGGAAATTCCAACATGAATTGGCAGCATGCGACAACGGCGGTGGTCGGATTCTTGATTGTGACGGCTTCTTGGTGTGCGACTGCGGCCGAGCCTCCCGCTGGTCTGACGGTGGATTCCGCGATGGAAAGCGACCCCACGGTGGCACCGCCCCCGCCGAAAATCGTCTACCAAAAACAACTCAAGCCATTGTGGTTGAAAGCGTTGGCGGGACCGGAAGCCGATTTGCGAAGAGAAGTTGCCCAGATGATCTCCCACGCGCACCGCATCGGGGTACCCGGAATGAAGGAAACCGCCGGTGCGCTCATCGAATCGCTTACCGCAGACGATCAGCGTTCCGTCGTTCGATTGGAGATCGCGCGGACACTCGTTGTGCTCGACGCAAAAGAGGCGGCGGTGCCTCTGTTCGAGTTGCTCGAAGAACAGGGACTCAGCTTTGCACAAGTCGTCGAACCGGCGCTCAGTGCCTGGGATCACAAACCAATCCGCAATCGCTGGATGGCTCGTATTGAGGACACCAGAACGCGACGCGGCATGCTGCAACTGGCAATTCGCGGACTGGGCCGCGTCCGCGAGACCAAAGCGGTCGAGCCATTGTGGAAACTAGTTCAGAAACGGACCACACAGGCATCCTTCAGGCTCGATGCCGCCGACGCATTGGGCCGTATTCAAGACACTGGACTCGTCGAACGGGCGCAAATGCTCGCTGCGGACAAGACGCCGCTTGGAAACGTCGATCGATTGCTCGCGGCAAGACTTCTGTCTCAACATTCCGACGAAGCAACGCGGCGACTGCTGCTGGAACTCGCTGTCGATCGTCAGCCGGCGGTCTCGGCGGTTGCGCTACAGCGATTGCTCGAAATCAACTCACTGCTGGTGATTCCTCTCACGGTGGAGTTGTTGAAGAATCCCGATGCGAACATACGAATGTTGGCTGCGCGGGCGCGGGCGACTCATGCAGTTGCCTCTTCCGTCGAACAATTGGAACCGGTGTTGAATGACCCTCATCCGGACGTCCGTCGGTTCGCGTGCAACACGCTGTTCTCGTTCGGCTTGAAAGCCGATCTGGATGCTGCCGTGCGCAAGGCGGCGACTTTGGTTCTCGGTGGAGAGGATTGGCGAGGGCAGGAACAAGCCGCGCTGCTCATGGGGGCGCTGGATCACAAACCGTCTGCCGCACGACTGGCCAAGCTGCTCGATGCGCCCCGCGAAGAAGTGCGAATCGCCGCGGCATGGGCACTTCGCAAGCTGGCGGTCGCCTCCACATTGCCCGCGATGCTCGCACGTGCATTAAAGGTCGCGGACAAGCGAAAGCAGGAGTTCGACGGTACGCACGACGAACAACTGACTCAGTTGATGCAGACCTTCGGGCAACGAAAATACGAGCCGGCACTCGAAGTTGCGTGGCGGCTCATTCCGAAAATGGCCCCGTTTTCAGAACGCGAGCGCGTGGCCGCAATTTGGGCCTTGGGACATATCGACCTGGGTGGTAGACAGCGGGAACTGTCAGGATTGTTGCAGGGCCGACTAGCCGACGTTTTAACATCACCGGCGGAGGTTCATCCGGTTCGCGCCATGTCAGCCGTCACATTGGGACGAATCAAGGCCACCGACGCCGTGGACAATTTGCGAAAATTCTACAAATTAGATTCGCCGAATTCGGAAGTCGGACTCGCCTGCCGTTGGGCGATTCAGAGAATCACCGGCGAGAGGCTTCCCGGTGCCACGGTGCGAATTATCGAAGCTGGCGGTTGGCGACTCGCGCCGAATTCGAAGTGAACCGAGGAGGTAAGATTTCCAGATTCCACGTCCGCAGAATTGATACCAGCGCCCTACGCTTCGCGCCCGCGACACCCCTTGGTTGACCTCCGAATTACGCCCTGACATGACGTGTTAAACTGGGGGGCTTGCTTGCTGTGATATACGATTCCGGGTAATGGGTGCGCTTTGTGTTGATGGCGGCAGGAACCAGGGCAATCGCACGTTAAACTGCTGCAAAACCAGCGTAGATGTCATCGAGGACGCTCTCGTCCCAGCCTGCGCGGAGCCGTTTGCCGCGAATGTTCTCTTTGATCGTCGTGTCGCGTTGGAGAAT
>CAUZOL010000563.1:0-2846 GCA_963581435.1 Planctomycetota bacterium | reverse complement strand
ATCGTTCCTGCAAGACAAATGTTGGTGCTCTGTGTTTACGCTACGCCGGCGGTGGTCACGCAGCGGCGGGGACGTGTCAGATTGCCATCGATGAGGCGGAGCGGGTGCAAACCGAATTGATCGAGTTGATCAATTACGACGCCGAACTCGCCTTGGATACCGTGCTGGTTTGAGAAGCCGGTGGCCGATGTGGGGCGTTCGTCACTGAGGAGAATCGCTCTCGCAAAGCGTGCAACGTTCAGAAGAGGACGACATTGTTCTACGCCACGGCCGGCTGATCGCCAACGCAATCTCAGCTGAATGCTGCGTCGCCGTTGGCAGTCGCTGCCTTCACTTCCGATTCGCTGGAGCAATTTGGACGAGGTTCAGGGATCTTCACCGTCTAACTGTTCCAGTAGCTATCGCAACCGTCGCAACGTCCGGCTGACGGTCCGCTCGGTGTGATCGACCGTTTGCTGAATCCGCGAATCGAGCCGATTGGCATACAGTTGGAAGACCTCGGCCGCAGCGTCGTCGTCTCCCTGTTCGAGTCCATGCATATCTCGTCGGAACCGGCTGCCAGAATGGACTGGCCATTATCGCGCCGGTTGTTACGCGACGCAAGTTGTCGGACCCGGAGACATCGCGCGACGAATTTTGTCGCACGGCGATGTCAGCGACCGAACAATTGGCGGAAAGCAGCGAGAGGCGTGGACATTCGATGTGGCAGCCGTTGGGTTTTTCGTCGCGGGTGCAGGAAGCTACACTACGCTGCCCGGCTGCTGATGTGCCGGCGCGGTTGCACCACAGGAACGGACAGACATCACTCAAACGGACACCAACAGGGAAAGACAATCCAATGGCCACCCCACAGGAACTGTATGCCGAACTGATTTCACACCTCACCGGAACCGCCTTGCTGGGATCGTGTGCCGCCGTTTTGGGTTGGGATGAGCAGACCTACTTGCCCCCTGGCGGTGTGGAACATCGGGCGAATCAACTGAGTCTGCTGGCGGGTATGGTGCATGAACGGACGACGTCCCCGCGCGTGGGCGAATTGCTGGGCGAACTGGAAATCATGGGCGACAGCGCTGAGGATTGGCCGCAGGCCGTTACCCTTCGTGAAACCCGCCACGAATACAATCGCGCGACCAAGCTCCCGCGGCGGCTGGTCGAAGAGATTTCCCGCGTGACGTCGCTCGCGCAGCAGCAGTGGGTCGCGGCGAGAAAGAAGGGCGACGCTGCGGAATTCATCCCCTGGTTGGAGCAGGTCGTTGCGTTGAAACGTGAGGAGGCCGAGGCGATTGGTTACGGCGATGGCGTTCCCTACGATGCGCTGCTCGACCATTACGAACCGGGAGCCAGCACGGCCGACGTTGAGGGGGTCTTCACTCCGCTTAGGGAAGAACTGGTGAAGCTTGTCGCCGCCATCAAGGAGTCCGGCGTTCGTGCCGATTCCACAATCATCACCCGGCGGTACCCAATTGACGCCCAACGCGAATTCGGCATTGCGGCGGCGACACAAATTGGATTCGATTTTGAACAAGGCCGACTCGATGAGGCGGCTCACCCGTTCTGCTCGGGCTTCGGGCCGGGCGATTGCAGGCTGACAACCCGTTACGACGAGCGACATTTCCCCGGGGCATTTTTCGGCACGCTCCATGAAGCCGGACACGGCATGTACGAACAGGGGCTGGATAAGTCGGCGTACGGCACGCCGATGGGCGAAAGCACGTCGTTGGGAATTCACGAGTCGCAGTCGCGGATGTGGGAGAACTTTGTCGGTCGCAGTCGCGCGTTCTGGACGCATTTTTATCCGCCCGCACAACAGGCGTTTGCCGAGGCGTTAGGGGAAGTCGCCGTCGATGACTTTTATCATGCCGTCAACGACGTGCAGCCGTCGTTCATTCGCGTTGAGGCCGACGAGGTGACGTACAACCTGCATATTATGCTGCGGTTTGAACTCGAGCAGAAACTCGTCTCCGGCGATCTCAAGCCGGCCGACGTTCCCGGTGTTTGGAACGAGACTTTCGCCCGCTACTTCGGGCTAACGCCACCGAACGACGCGCTCGGCTGTTTGCAGGACATTCACTGGAGCGGCGGGGGAATCGGCTATTTCCCCACCTACGCGCTGGGCAATATGTATGCGGCTCAGTTCTTCGAACAGGCGCGGAAGGATCTGGGTGACCTCGACGAGCAATTCGCCCGCGGTGAATTCACGCCGCTGCGCGAATGGTTGAACGAGCACATTCATCGCCGCGGAAAAACCTACCGCGCCAACCGACTCGTCGAGGTAGTGTCGGGCGACCCGTTGTCGCACGAGCCATTGGTTCGACACCTGCATGCGAAATTTGACGAACTGTACAATCTGTGAAACAAACCACATTTATTGGGCAGGTCAGTCGCGTACAATTGGTATGTGTTCGAATCCACGGGATCCCTCGGGACGCAGCCCGAGGGCTTTGCGACGTGGCATTGATAATTTGAACTCCACCGAACATCGTGAATTGCATGACGATATCTCAGCCCGAAGAAAACGATCCTGTACCCCCGCCGACGATCACACCGGCAGACGCTGAGCGTCCATCGGCGAACAGCCCGCTGCTCGATATGACTCTGGTTGTGGTGACGGTTGTCGTTCTTGCGTTGACAATGTCGTGGTGGCTCGGCGGGAATGTTGTTCCGGAGAAGGGTTCTTCACCGATTTTAATGGGTGTTTTCAGCACGGTTTGAGTTTCAGTTTTCGTAACTACCCAGTGACGAAGATGTGCGCTGGCAGGTTGGGGGACTGGTGGAAGGCGGATTGGATGCCGTCCAGGATTTTCAGGTCGTTTTTGCGGAGCGTCGAGACGTAACCGCGGATTCGG
>CAUZOL010000562.1:0-2877 GCA_963581435.1 Planctomycetota bacterium | reverse complement strand
TGAAGTCCATTTTTACAATCGGGCATTGGACGTCGAGGAGATCCATGCTCTGTTGGAACCGGGCAAACAGTTCGTCCAGGAACCCCCGGAACCGCCACAAGAACTGACATTGAAGTTGGGTGAACGCGAATTTACTGGCACCATTCATCAACCGGCATTCCTGGGAGTTCGCTTACCAGCGGGGCCATTGCAGGTGAGCGGTCGCTATGGAGATGGCTTAATCCCTCATCGCATCGATCTTACTCCCATGCCCGCGGAGAGTGAGTTAGCCGTTCGGTATCGGGAATTCGAACAACGTGAATCCGCTCGAACGCCACAGGAAATCGGCGTGTACGTCGATCAGTCCGGTGCGCATCCTTACAAATTGGTGGAGCCGATCACCGTCCCGGTCAAAGAAGGCCCGCAGCAGTTTGAAGTATTCGGCACTCTGGAAGAGCATCTTGGCGTGGTTTCTGACCCCATTGTGGCCAAGGATCGAAGCCCCGGTTACTGGCTGAAGTTCCGCACGCTATCGATTGTGAATCACAACAAGCTCAAGGGATTTAAACTGCCTGCGCGATTTGCGACCACCGAACCAATTTTCCTTGTGCGGCCCGATGAACAATGGATCAAGGCGTTTGGCCATACTCACGGCTTAATCCCGTCGGCAAATGGAAACAACGGCACGCACGGCAATGAAGCAAAGGGGCCCGCTGTCTACCCCGAGGCGATGAAAACGCATGGCCATGTGGTCATCGAGAAGGTTGAGTTCGAAACACCATTCTCTGAAAGTTGGCCACCACCCGCCATTCAGCCGTTCTTAACGAACGAGAAATTGAACCGATCGAAAATGCCGGACAGGTTGAAGGCGTTTGCGGCACGGGCTTGGCGCCGCCCGCTGTCCGAAACCGATGCAAGTCATGTCGACAAGATATGGTCGGCCGAGATTGATGGTGAAAGCAGCGAGCTCGATGCATTGCGAAGCTCAATCGTCACGATACTCAGCGACCCGCGTTTTCTATATCTCCGCCAATCCAATAGTTATGACCTCACTTCCCGCCTGTCGTACTTCTTATGGAACGGCCCGCCGGATGCACAGTTGACCGCGTTGGCCGCGGAGCATCTCCATCTTGATGACACCGTGATCGAACACCAGGTGGACCGCCTGCTCGCTGACAAACGTGCGCGGCGATTTATCGAGAACTTTGTGGCGCAATGGATCGATTTTACACGGTTGGATCAGATCGCCGTCGATCCGAATTACTATCCCGCATTCAAAGATCGTGGCGTGCGAATCAGAGAATACATGAAGCAGGAATGCGTCGAATTCTTTGCTCACGTTCTTCACAACGATTTGAGTTGCCTCAGTATTCTGGAATCTGACTTTGTGGTGGTGAATGAAACACTGGCTGAGCATTACGGCATCGCCAGTGTCTTCACGCCGAGATTCGTACCTGTTGCCGCGCCCGATCATCGAGGTGGCGGCGTGTTGGCGCAGGCTGCGGTCATGCTGGCTCAATCCAACGGGCAGGATGCCCACGCGGTCAACCGCGGAGTGTGGATCCGTTCGCGTCTGCTGGGTGATCCGCCGTCTGATCCCCCGCCGGATGTGCCTGCACTCCCGGAACCGTCCAGCGATGCCAAAGCCAGCGGCCCTGTGTCGGTCAAACAGAGATTGGATTTGCATCTCAAGACAGGCACTACGTGTTACGACTGCCACAAAGATATCGATCCATGGGGCATTGCGACTGAAGGCTTCGATGCGGTCGGTCTGCCGCGAACCACAATTCAAAAGGCTGGCCCGGTTGTTAAGAAAGTCGTCATCGATGAACAGGAGATCGATGGCCTGCTGCCGTTGAAACAGTTCCTTCTGAAAGGCCGCCACGAAGAGTTCGCTTACGGCTTTACCCGTCACATGCTTTCTTATGCACTGGGCAGACCGCTCACGTTTCGCGACGAGTCAGTCGTGCGGACTTTGCAATCAGAGTTCGAAAAAAACGGATACAATATGCGGAGTCTGATCAAAGCGATTGTCACGTCCGACGTTTACAGGCAAGGATCACTATCAAAACAATCGGAGTAGAGTGGGAACGGTTGTAGCTGCCTGCGCCAGACGGCGGAAATCCACACTCTGGCAGGCGTAGCTACAGACGACTATATCTTGAACGATCCTTATATCGAAGAAACCAAACATGAAGATTCATCGACGCACATTTCTCCGTGGCGCGGGTGGTGTGGCTTTAAGTTTGCCTTTGCTCGAATGCATGGCGAATGATGCAAAAGCCGAAGTGCCGAAACGGTTCATGGGCCTGTACGTGGGGCACGGCTTCGCCCTGCATGGCGATTGGCGTTGGTATCCAACCCTGGTCGAAGGCCAGATGCAGTTCGGCAAGTCGATGGAAGCCTTCAGTCCTTTGGCCAAACGTATGACCTTTGTGCAAGGTCTGGAACATCCTCAATGCGTGAGTGCCGGCGGGCACAGCACAGCCGATTCGTTTTTGACCGGCAGCAACCCTGCCGCTGCGGTGAAGAGCCCGTCGCTCGATCAAATCGCCGCGATGACGCACGGGCATAAGACGCGATACCCGAGTCTCGTGCTTGGCAATGAAGGAGGCCTGGGAGGCGAAGGCCGATCTAACACGCTTTCGTACAATCAATTCGGGCGCGGCATTCCTTCGACGAATAATCTGCGGGGATTGTACGACGCCATGTTCAATTCCGATCCAGCCTTACAGGATGCGCAGCACCGACGATTGAGCCGACATCAGCGCCGTGCCGATCGTGTTCTGGAGTCATACCGCGACGTGAAACGCCAGCTGGGACGCGACGACTCGCAGAAGCTGGAACACTACATGCACGCGTTGCGTGACGTGGAGAAAGATATCGAACGTCTCGAGC
>CAUZOL010000561.1:0-2900 GCA_963581435.1 Planctomycetota bacterium | reverse complement strand
CTTCTCGATAAGGAGAGAATCGAAAAGAACCTGATGGGTTCGGGAATGAGCATTCCGCCGCACAAGGAACTGATGGGGTTGAACACCGGCTATCGGAAGTACGGCGAATGCGGTTTGGAGGTTGGCGACTGGTTCTCGCACATCGGTGAGTGCGCCGACGATCTGGCTGTCGTGCGTTCGCTGTGGACGGTGCATCCGAATCACGGCATGCAGTTGACCTGGCACACAGGCCATCATGTGCGCGAAGGAGCGAAGCCAACAATCGGATCGTGGGCGTCGTACGGTTTGGGTTCTCTGAACCAGCAGTTGCCCAAGTTCATCGCCATGGGCAAATCGATCGGTGGCTGTTGTGGCGGCGAATTTGGTCACGGGGCAGCTTATCTCGGCCCACAGCACGCAGGCGTCAAGATATCAACCGATGTGAAGAACCCGCTGCAATTCGTGCAGCCCTACGGAAACGGTGTCACCGCGGAAGAACAGGCCGCGGAACTGGATCTCATCGGCCAATTGAATCGGGCGGCCGGCGTCGAGTATCCCGATGACCCCGACCTGCGCGCCCGCATTCGTTCGTACGAACTGGCGGCCGGCATGCAGACCGCCGTCCCCGAACTCATGGAGATCGATGAGGAAACCGCTCGCACGCAAGCGCTGTACGGACTCGATCAAGAACACTCGCGCGACTTTGGCTCGAAGTGCCTGGTCGCCCGACGGATGGTCGAAAAAGGCGTGCGGTTCGTGCAGTTGTATCACGGAACGGGCAGCGCGGGCACCTGGGATGCTCACAGCGATATCAAGAAACGTTACGACAGCGAGGCACCAAAGGTCGATAAGCCGATCGCCGGTCTGTTGAAGGATCTGAAACAGCGCGGCCTGCTGGAGAGCACGCTGGTCGTATTCGGCACCGAATTCGGCCGCACCCCAGGCGCGCAGGGAACCGGCCGCAACCATCATCCCCAGGGCTTTACCTGCTGGCTATCGGGCGGTGGAATTAAAGGCGGTGTCACACACGGAGCAACCGACGAACTCGGCTTTTACGCCGCCGAGAATCCGCACTACGTCACCGACATTCACGCGACCGTTCTGCATCAATTGGGGCTCGATGCGCAACGTCTTGAAGTACCCGGCCGAAAGCGACTCGAAATTCACCGCGGCCAAGTGATCGAAGAGATCATTGAATGAGCGAACGTTTACAAACATCCGTGACTCATCGCGGAGAGTTTTTCGTCGTCAGTGAACGCCGTATGTTCCGTCGTCTTTGTCCTGGGCCATGGGGGGGAAATTCGCGTAGTCTGCGGCTTCGCTCTTGTATCGTACTTCCAATATGTCAAACAAAGCTTCCAAGCGACCCGTCTTGTCGTTGCTGATCTGTTGAGGATCGTGGTCGCGGAAGTACTTGCCGATCCCGTCAATCGCGGCGTCGATCTCGGCGGCCGAACGAGGAAAGAACGCGGGTTTCACTTTCGTTGCTGTCGGCGGTTGCAATGCTTTGGCCTCGCCGCGCGAACGGGGAAGTGGCAACTTTCCCGTCCACTTCTCGCCGGAGAGTAAAAAGTGCTCGCTGTCTGGCACGCCCCGGATGTGGGCGTCATACAACAGATAGATTTTCTCGATGCCGCGCTTGGAACGAATCGGCGGCGTCTTTCCGCCTTGCCAAACGGGATGTACCGAACCGAACACGAGATGATCGAATCGTCGCAGCCGCGCGGGCAACCAGGCGTTAAAACCAACCCGGCCACTTGCTCCAGCCCCCTCGTTGCCGCGAGGTTTCCAAAACACGTTGTGATGGCAGGAGTGATTGGGGCCTTGCAGAACGAGACTCCAGTAATTGCCGGAACAGAAATTGCCGGCGATGGTGGCGCTCACCGGTGAATGCCAGCAGTGAAACGCATAACCTTCGCCGCCGACGATGATGTTGCCCAGTACGTGCAAGTTGCGGCTGTTCCATGGCAAGTCGTGACGGATGCCGCCTGCCATATACATACTGTGACCGTGCGTGCCGCGCCCCTGATGGACCATGCGATTGTTTTGAAATAGCCAGTTGTAAGCCGGTCCGCCCGCGAAACCGCGTGAGTTGAAAAACGTGCAGCCGACGATTTCACTGTTCCGCGAAGAATAGCTGCCGCCGCCGGATTTGTGAGCACTGCCGATCGCGCCACCAATCCACAGCCCTTGCACGCTAAGATTGTCGGACAACGACCAATTCGGCGCGTTGAAGTTTTCGTCGGCCGTAATCACAATCCGCCCCGTACGCAACGTTTGGTCAGCCGCGCGAAAGACCGTCTTCTTGTCTTCGTTTGGCCCCGCCGGTCCGAAGTGACAATCGTATTGATACAGTCCCGGCAAGATATTGACGACACCGCCTGGCGGAATCGTCTTGCGTGCGTGCGAAATTGTTTTCCAAGGTCTGTCTTTGCTGCCCGGTCCACGATCGTCGCCGACGGGTGATACCCAGTAATGCTGTGCGGCCTTTTCAAACGGGTTCTCCGTCGCCCGAAAACCGGGATAGAAGAATCCGCGTCCGGGATCGGCATTTGCCGCCGAGACCAGGGATAGAACAACGGCAGCGAATGGCAGAAGTATTTGGTTGAAATTCATGGATTAATTATAGACGCTATGCAGCGTGAGTGCTGCCTACCATTCATGATATCAGCCCGTCGATCAGGAGTAACCAAAGGGTGGCGGTTTAGTTCAACGACCCTTTTTCGGAATTACCGTCGGGGCATTTCTCCCGCTGGCTTTCGCTCAACCGTTGGCGGGCAATTGTGGATCAGAAACAGTCCGGAAATACGTTGGTTGAACTAAACCGCTACGCGGTGGGTGTGGGTGAGCGGGTTGGTGTTGGTCCGCGTTTCGTGGGTTGCGAGTCTCACCCTCTGGTGGGGTCCGGTTGCGTCGATTGA
>CAUZOL010000560.1:0-2919 GCA_963581435.1 Planctomycetota bacterium | reverse complement strand
TTTTTCGGTCGGCGGTTTCTCCGCTTTCTCGGTCGCCAACGCCGCACGCGTGAGAAACCAGGGCGGTGTCGCACCGAGGGACACAATTCCGGCGGCACCCACGTTTGTCAGGAACGTTCGTCTCGTCGTTGCCATGGTCTTGGTCCTATCTTAACGTGTGCCGCAATCCGTTGTTGCATCGCTCGCAATCAGACAATCTGATATTCGGGCATGGACATAATGAGTTGGATCAGACCGCGGCTGCGCTCGCCACGATCGCCTTCCGCCTTTTTTAGATACTCGGTCAACTGTTGTTTCGATGCGGGTTCGACGTCGCCTGCAAGCAACAGTTCGGTGTAGTAACGAACGACATCGTCTTGTGTTTTTCGTCCGTCCGACTTGAGAACCGATTGTGGATCGTCGATTGTTCCGAATCGCGAACTGCTGGTCAGCGCGGGGGCGAAGTTGGTCCGCAGCAGCATCGAAGCCGAATGAATCCACAGCCGGCCTCCTTCCCAACCCTTCACGGTTGGCGGCTCGAACACGTCTTGCCCGAGACTCGCGAGCAGGCCGATGGTGGTTTGCAGGTTGGGCCGATTCCCCAATGCGCGATAAGCGCCCAGCACAAGTTCCAACGGACTTTTGATGATCGACCGGCGAACGCTGCTGCTGAAAAACAAATCGGAACCAAATAGTTCTCGAAACACCGATGTCATCTGGAAATCATGCGCACGAATCCGCGATGCCAACTGCGCGACATCCTGCTTGTCGGGGCGCGGCGTCACGAATGTTGCCAGCAACTTTTCAGCGAGGAAATGAGGGCAAGCCGCCTGCCCGAGGCAAATCTCTATGACATCTTCGCCATCAAGTGTGCCGGTTGTTCCAAGGAGTGTTTTCTGCGTGAAATCGTGTTGCCGTCGGTTGAACCAGTATTTGTCGTCGCGGAGATGCCAACCGGTGAAGGCGCGGGCGGCTTCGGCGATGTCCTGCTCGGTGTAGTTTCCGACCCCCAGGCTGAACAGTTCCATGACCTCGCGGGCGAAGTTTTCGTTTGGTTGCCGTTTGCGGTTCGCGTTGCTGTCGAGCCAGATCAGCATGGCCACGTCGCGGGCCATGCCTGAGAGCAGCTTGCGAAAACTGCCGACCGCTTCCTTTCGGATTAAATCGTTCTGCGCCACCATGTGATCGACAGAATCGACTTTGGCGTTCGATGTGGCAAAGTGATTGTGCCAGAACAGCGACACCTTTTCGACCAGCGGATTGGCCGAATTCAGCATGCGGTACAACCACCACGCTTTCAGGTGGCTGATGTTGCCGGTATCGACGGCGACCTGACGCAGCAATCGATCGGACGACTCGAAATCGGGCGACTCCTCTTGCGGCGTCAGCAGCCGATCGAGTGTCTTTTCCAAACCGGCCTCGGTCGCCTGCTCAATCTCAGCGTCCGACGCGCCGAACTGCGTCCGCCACAGCAAATGTGTGGCGTCTCGGTGTGTCCAGCCCAACTTTTTCGAGTCATACTGGCGAAGAGGGTCGCCTGCCGGTTGTGAGCCGCTCACTTCCACGCCCCTTTCAGTTGCACGGTGAATGCATCGTTTGTGGCGGTGGTGTTGAAATCGAGTGATTTGATCTGTCGCAACACGTCCAGGATGGCTGCCATGTCTTGCTTTGCTTCGTCGATCGTGCGGCCCTGTTGGATGCGCTGAGCTTGGAAGAAATCCTGATTGGCTTCAATGATGTCGGCAAACGGGTCGAATTGAAGTTCGAGGTTGAAGTTCTTTTCGACGCGTTTGTTATTCTCCGGCTTCTTCAATGCATCAATCAGATTCCGGCAGAGGTCCACCGAAGAACTGATAATGAATTTATCGCCGACGCGGGCCGAAGCGGGCATGAAATTGAACACTAACGGCAACCGGTCGCCTTCCGGCTTCTTCAGGTAACGGCCATAGGAAACTTTGACGTCTTTGTAGAGTTCCGTATCGAGCAGCCAGGGTTTTCGACCCTGTTGTCCCGCCTGAATATTCAAAATCGCCGACAGCGTTTGAAAGAACAACTGGAATGTCTGGGCCCCTTCGTCGGGCTTGCCCAACTCGAAGATGGCAGCGAACCCCGGCAGTTTCACGCCCGGTTTGCCCTCCAGGTGGCTGTAGTCCTGTCGGGCAGCCACCAGCGTGATGTTCTTGCCAAGTTGCGGCAGAACGTCTTCACCGAAGTCTCTTCCAGGCAGCAAATTGCCCAATCCCGCCTCGAACTTGTCGAAGGCGGGCAGAATCTGCGGCTGCAACAACTCTTCGCGGCGGCCATACCAATCGGCAAAATCACGGTAAATTGTGACGCCGCCAATCAACTGCGGCACTGCGGGAATCGGCCGCGTGCCGGTTTCGGGAGGCGTAGCGAAAAACGGCGAAAACGTCTCGCCCAGTTTTTTCCGTTCGCCAGAAATGCCGACAGAGATGGCAAATTGATTCTCTTCTACGTCCAACGTCAATCCGGCATACGGACTATGTACCGCCAACTCGAGAATTCCACCGACCAACAGTGAGAAGAGCGGGTTGTCCATTTTCTCCGGTAGACCGAAGCGTCCACCCGTTGCCTCGGCCAGGGTGCCGGTGTTGACGAAGACGCGTCCCAAGTGTTCGCTTCCCATCTTCTTTGACATCAACTGATAGGCCTCGTCTTGGGCGAGCGATGCCGCCTTCTCGCCGGAAAGCAACTCGACCGTCTTAGTGAGCAGATCGCGATTACTGCTGGCCGCAATCCATTTGTCGTTGATTGCGAAAAAGGCGTTGTCGTTAATCGCGACCAACTCAACACCGTCGCCGTTTTCTGACTGTTTGATCTTCGCGCCCGTAAGCACCAGCAGCGGTTCGACCTGTTTGCGGAGATCGACCAGCGTCTTGGCATCCTTGACTTGGATAATGGCGACGGCGTCCGGCTGCG
>CAUZOL010000559.1:0-2933 GCA_963581435.1 Planctomycetota bacterium | reverse complement strand
CCAGTGGCCTGCGCGTTGCACTGGCGACACGCCAGTGGCACCCGCCAACAGAGATTAGACAAGACACTAGAGCCAGCAACGATTGAAAACGCAGTACGCTTCCAGCCGTCCGGCTCTAGACTCTTGTCTCTCGACTCTCCGCTGTCTCAAGCGAAGCTGACTTCGGGCTTGTCTTGCTTGTCTTCAACCGTTGGGCGTGGTGCGCGGGGTTGAAATGCCTTGAAGTCATCCACTTTGTATTCCGGCAGCATGCGGTTGATTCGCTTTTCGATGTTCGTCAACTGCTCGCCCTGATCGCGCATCACGAAGGTGATGGCCACGCCCTTTTCGGCGGATGACAAACGACCGGTACGGCCGACGCGATGCACGTAATCGTCGTGGTATTCGGGAATGTCGTAGTTGATGATGTGCGAGATGCCGCTGACGTCGATGCCGCGGCCGACAACGTCGGTCGCAACCAGCATGCGGACTTTCCCCGCGCGAAAGTCGCGCATCACCCGGTCGCGTTTCGACTGGTGCATGTCGCCGTTCATCATGGCGATGCCCGGCAACTTCTTGACGAGTCGTTGATACAGCCGTTCGACACCGCGTTTGGTTCGCATAAAGACCAGCGCCTGTTGCGGCCGCTCTTTGGCGAGAATCTTCACCAGCATGCCAAATTTGCGGTCGTTATCGACCGTGGCGTAATACTGATCGACGGTATCGACGACGATGTCACCTTCCGACAGATCGACCCGCTGGGGATCGCGCATGTACTTCTTGGCAAGCCGTTCGACCTCGGCCGGCATAGTGGCCGACAACAGCAACGTCTGCCGTTCTGTCGGACAACGGCGGAGAATCTTTTCGATGTCGGGTCGGAAGCCGATGTCGAGCATGCGGTCGGCTTCGTCGAGAATGGCCACTTTGACCTGACTCAGATCGAGCGCCCTGCGATTCAACAAATCGATGACTCGTCCCGGCGTACCGACGGCAATCTGCACGCCTTTGCGCAGTGCGTCCATTTGTTTGTTGATGGGCCGACCACCAACCAGCACGGCGACCCGGCACGTGTGTCCGCCCGCCAGTCTCTGAGCTTCGACGGCAACCTGTTCGCTCAACTCTCGGGTCGGCGCGAGCACAATGGCTTGCGTCGGCGCTTTTTCGTCGAGGTCGATGCGTTCGAGCGTGGGGAGGATGAAGGCGGCCGTTTTGCCGGTCCCGGTGCGGGCCTGCCCTGTGCAATCTTTGCCGGTGACGGCAATCGGTATGAAACCCGCTTGAATCGGACTGGGGGTGTGGTAGCCGATGTTCTCGAGGGTTTGCAGTGTGTTTTCGTGGATTCCTAATTTCTTAAACGTGGTTGTTTCCGGTTCCTCTACTGTAGACAACAAATCCACCATCTTTCTCATGGTGACGCCGCCGGCGGGATATGACTGACACACGCAGTCGCTTTTTACGATACACTGCGCCGATTCCAGCGTCACAAAATCTTCTTATCCCATAGGGTATCCCATAACTGGGCGTTGGTCAATTGCGGGCTGCGAGTTGCCCGGTGCATCGAATTGGACCGCCAGTGGCCTCAAGTCACTTGCAATAAAGGGGTTACTTCAATGTGTGGCGGTCAAGGCATCACCGCTCCGCTGAAGCGATATTCTAAATTTGTGTTCAAATGATGGTTTGGCGGGCTGTGCGGATGCTCCAACTTGACTTGGTTGATTGGCACAATTGGGTGAGTTGGCAGATCGCATACGGATTCTGGAAGCAGTCGGAAAACGATCCTGCTTCGCAAAATCAATCGATCAGCAATTTTTAAGCTGACTCGTGACCGCTAAACAATGGTCTGACACATTGGACGCCTTGTCATCTCGAAATCCGGCCAAAGATTGGCTCGTGTTCTGCATCGCATGCGATTGCATCTGGGGTTTAAGGATCGAGTGTGACGCCAGGGCAACGTCCGGATGCACCGAACAACCAACCGAAACCTGATTCCGATCAGGCGACCGGTCCGCTCAATAGCGCGTACGACAAGATCGACGGAACACTCATCGATCATTCGCGCCCGGAGCCGACGTCCAGTGATGTGCGTGCAGAATCTGAACAGTCTGAGACGGTGCAGCGAGACGTGCGCGACACCGCAGACGATGTTACCCCAGCCGAAGTGAGCGCGGAGGATGAGCAAGGTCTCAGCGGCACATTTGGCCGCTATCGGATTTCTCAAGAAATTGGCCGCCGAACTGTTTGCCGAGATCGAACACGAACTGCCGCCTCGCCCACAGCCACGACGGCGGAATTCCACATCCAAACGCTCACGACGCAGGACCGGACAACGTTCGCCGGTACCAATTTGGACGATCGCGGGCATTACCGCCGTTTGTCTGTTATTGGAAATCGCATTCGTGCTGGATTCCGGTGACGGCAACCTTGGCTCCTCGGTCGACGCAGCCGTTCTCGCTAGTCCCCACATGCCGCTTTTCCCGCTTCTTCTGAGGCACTTTCAGCCTGCCGTACTGCTTTCGCCAACGCTCGTACATCGACTCGCTTATCTCAACGGCCTGCAGTGTCGCGCTTCGTCGTTGGTTCAGAGATTGGCTCGAAAAACGAACGATTAAACGACACTCGTGTTGAGGTTGCGAAGCACGCTTCCAAATTCTTCCTGTCGGTTAAGTGCATGGTGGAGTGGTCTCGAATAAGATATTACCCAACTCATCTGTGAAGACTTCATCATCAATATTCCACTTCCGTTAACTCGACAATCTGCTGACACCGTTCGACACCGAGAGCGGTCGCGAGAACCACTTCGCCAAGCGGACCGACTATCCTGTTAGACGGTTACTACTCACCGGCGATTGGTATGGACTGGATTTGGTGATTTCGGTAGGAGCGTCTGGTAAGGAGTTTACCAGATGGTCGAATGTTTGCCGAATGTCTCTGAACTTTCCCCGGATGAAAAAACT
>CAUZOL010000558.1:0-2959 GCA_963581435.1 Planctomycetota bacterium | reverse complement strand
CTTCCGCAACTTTGCGAACTACCGCACCCGCATCCTGTTCTTCTGTGGAAAACTGAAACTCAAACCGTGCTGAAAACACCCATTAAAATCGGTGAAGAACCATTGATAAGTTGCACGACATTGTCGGGAAGTCCAGCCTTGATGGCGCGTAGAAAGCTCTCCAGCACATTGTCCAATGGAAGCTGCGCAACGCTGGCGATGATCAGAATCAGCAGCGGTGCCAATGCCAGCATCGAGTAGTACGAAAACTGAGCGCTGCGAGCGTCGAGCTGATGACTGCGTCGCTCACGAATCGTCCGCATCACCAACTCGAGAATTGACAGCCCGCCCAATCGCCACAGCGTTTTCAGGCTGACTGGAGTTGTTTCATCGGAATTGCTCTGCGGCATGCCGGCCCCTTCTGTTTGTATTGCCGGGGAGCGATGTCCCCTGCTGCTCTACTCATATTCGCTGGTTTGACTGGTCTTATTCGTTTTCCCTGTCGTATGAAGGCGACATAGTGAAGATAACCATGGGGGTCTCCTGCTCTAAGTGACATTAATGTAACATCTTATGGAATTTATTGTCCTGAGAATCACTGGTTGACGAGAACTCCAATTCAGAAGGCGAAAATAATCGGAAAAATCAACGTAATCGTTAAAGTTTACCAATCTGGCTTGTCGATAGAGGATACAGATATTTGCGATTCCCCACCCCTGCGCCCGAACGACGGGGTTGTCTCTCAACTCAGGATGAAACGATGAAACGTCTGATTCAGTCAATCGCCGGCCTCTTTGTGGCAATCAGCCTGGTTGGTTGCTGTTACTCGCCGGGATACGTTGATTCATGTAACGGAGTGGCGTACGGCGGCGGCTACGAACCGTGCAGCATCCCCGATCCGTTTGCTGCGATTTTCGGCTGCGGCGGATGGGGAGGTTGTGGCACGGCATCGTGTACTTCCTCCTGCGGTATTGCTCCTTGTGGCGTGACCCCTTGCGTTAATGGCTCCGGCGGCACGATTGTCACTCCCGTTGTTGGCAGTTACAGCAGCGGTGTAATTTCCGCACCACTCGTTGGCAGTTACTCACCACCAGTCGTCATTCCAACTGTGCCGGCGGGTATCTTCGAGCAAGCAACGCCGGCCGCAACCGCGGTGCCTCTCCCTTCGGCTCCGCAACAAACCGGCAGCATCATCTACCAGACACATCCTTCAAACGGCCAGCACATTCCCCCAACACAAGACGCTCGCAATCAGCTCTGGGTGCCGGCACGATTGTAAACGTCGTCTGCTTTCAAAAGTTTCAACGAAAACGACAACGGGAAAAAGTCTCTGCTTTTTTCTGTTGTCGTTTTCTTTTTCCCCCTCAGCAGACTCTAATGTCTCGTAACGAACAGTGCCATGAAATTGCGAAGTTTCACTTCGCCTCTCCCAATCAACACAGGTAGGGAATGCACTGAAACAGTGGCGAGAAATGGGGACCGCAGAGTTATGAAGGTGTGCGCATTTGAGCGAGTGTTGCTGTTACTGGCCCTGCCGGCAATCGTCGCCGCAGTATCACCAGCAGTTGCCGACGAGCCGGATGGCTTTGCGCGGTGGGAAAAGGCGATCTCCGCATTCGAGAAGCAAGATCGCGAACAGTCGCCCCCCAAAGATGCCGTGCTGTTTGTCGGCAGTTCGAGCATCCGGCTGTGGAAATTGCCAGAGTATTTTCCCAAAGAGAAGTTAATCAATCGCGGCTTTGGCGGTTCAGAGATTGCGGACTCAAATCATTTTGCCGACCGCATTATTCTGAAGCATCAACCACGCACGATCGTCTTGTATGCGGGAGATAATGACATTGCAAAAGGTAAGACGGCCAAGAGAGTGACGGCGGATTTTCGCACTTTTGTGAAGACCGTTCACGGAAACCTTCCTAAGGCAAACATTCTCTTCATCGCCATCAAACCCAGCATCAAGCGTTGGAATCTGTCGGAGACGATGCTGGAAGCCAACCGCGAGATACAATCGATTTGCGGCGATGATGACCGGCTATCGTTTGTGGATATCTGGAAACCGATGCTCGGCGACGACGGGCGGCCTCGTGCCGAGTTGTTTGCCAAGGACGGCCTCCATCTGAACCATGACGGTTACAAGTTATGGACGGCGGTGCTTAGGCCGCACTTGGAGAGGTCACCGAGGCCCTAGGGATGTGGGTGACGAGCGGCAGTGATTTTCAGTTATCAATTTCAATTTTAGAATTTCAAATCTCAAATTCATGATTTCTGATCGCTGCTTACTGGCATTAACACATAAGGAAGTCGTTCGTTTTCAAATTGGGTGACGATGACTGACGAATCTGCCAATATCGATCGAATCGCTCCGACGCGACGCCCTGCAGAGCGGGCCGGCGGATTTCAAACGTGGTCGAAGTTGCTGTTCGTCCATTGGCGTGTCAGTCCGCACGAAATCGCCGAGCTTCTGCCGTCGGGTTTGACCATCGACACGTTCGATGGCAGTGCATGGATCGGGCTGGTTCCGTTTCACATGTCGGGGGTGCGGCCGTGGTGGTCGCCACCGGTTCCGGGTATCTCATCCTTCCACGAAACCAACGTGCGGACCTACGTTCATTTGAATGGTGAAGAGCCGGGGGTTTGGTTTTTCAGCCTCGATGCGAACAGTTCTCTGGCGGTCCGAATCGCGCGGTGGAAATGGCGATTGAACTACTTTCGGGCCGACATGCAACTGCGCGCTGAAGCGGGCAAGGTCCGTTATAAAAGCGAACGGCTATGGCCGGGACCGGTGGGGCCGGGAACGGTGATTGAAGCGGAGACGGGCGACCTGATTGGCGCTCTTGACAAAGACGTGCCGGCAGGACAGGCGGTACTCGGCACGCTCGAACACTTTCTCGCCGAGCGTTACGTGCTGTATGCGCAAAAAACAGAGGATGAGTTATTGCGCGGCCGTGTCCACCACACACCGTACCCACTTCGAGAAGCGCGT
>CAUZOL010000557.1:0-2964 GCA_963581435.1 Planctomycetota bacterium | reverse complement strand
ATTCGCGGCCCGTTCTGTTCAACAGGCCTCCGCTACGCTGCGCCCTGTTGAACAGAACGTGTTACCTAAACCCAGATTCTCTCACTGAGGGTGGTACAACAATCGGGGGTAGGTCACTACCGCACCCGCATCCTGTTCTTCTGTGGAAAACTGAAACTCAAACCGTGCTGAAAACACCCATTAAAATCGGTGAAGAACCTAAAAAGGCGTTGGGCCAACTGCTCGACGGGCATAGTGCCTACCTCAAGCTGCTCGCCCAACGGGCGGTCGGCGGGCGTCTCGAAGCACGCGTCGATTCGTCCGACCTTGTGCAACAAACCTGTCTGTCGGCTTTCAAAGAATTCAAGAACTTCGACGGCGACGATGAAGCACAATTCGTCGCCTGGCTGCGAAAAATACACGAACACAAAATCAGCGACACCATCCGTCGGCACGTTCATACACAAAAGCGAGCTGTTGGCAACGAGCAATCACTCGACGACAGCCGCATGGCAGCCGGCGCCGACCTCGCCGCGGTCGTCAGTAGTCCCAGTCAACGCGCAATGCGCGACGAACAGGCAGTCAAATTGGCAGCAGCGCTTGCCACACTGTCCGACGATCAACGCGAAGCGGTTCGCCTGCGACATCTGGAGGGCTGCACGCTGGCGGAATTGGCGGAGAAGTTTGAACGTTCAGAAGACGCCGTCGCCGCCTTGTTGAAACGCGGACTCGAAAACCTGCGGAAACGCTTGAGTCATTGATTCTTCAAATTGTAGGGAACGCCCTCTGTGGCGTTCCGGATCGGTCTGCAATCGCGGAACGCCAGGGACGGCGTTCCCTACAGCATTGGTTGAGGACGGGAACAACAAACAATGAACATGCCACAATCAACAGCCGCCGACAATCAGGACCACGCGACGCAGGTAATCGCAGAATACATGCGACGTGTGGATGCCGGCGAGAATGTTAATCGCGATCAATTCCTCAGGCAGCATCCTGATGTTGCGAAGGAGTTGGATCGTTTTCTCGACAATGTTGCGATGGTGGAACAGATGGCCGGCCCGACGGTGGGCGAACAATCGCAGTCGCCGGGCAATACCGATCCGTCGGAACAGGCGCGACGAGAAACGGTCGCGGGGACTCAAAGCGGTGATTCCGTCCCGGAGAAGACAGGCATCGCTGCCGGCAGCCTGAAGTCCGGAAAGTTTGGCCGTTACCGCGTTGAGAAGACGCTGGGCGAAGGCGCAATGGGTACCGTTTATCTCGCCCGCGATACCGAACTCGACCGCCGCGTCGCTCTGAAGGTTCCCAAGTTTGGCGACGAGGATCAGGAAATGATGGAGCGGTTTTATCGCGAGGCCCGTTCGGCAGCCAAGCTTCGCCATCGAAACATCTGCGCCGTGCACGACATCGGCGAGATCGATGGCACGCGTTACATTTCGATGGCCTACATCGAAGGCCGACCGCTCTCAGATTACGTCAACCCCGACAAACCACCGTCCGAACGCAACGTCGCCGTCATCGTCCGTAAGCTTGCGCAGGCACTCGAAACGGCGCATCGTGAAGGCGTCATCCATCGCGATTTGAAGCCGGCCAACATCATGGTCGATAAGAAAACCGAGCCGGTCATTATGGATTTCGGTCTCGCCCGGCAAATCAACACGGATGAGAACGAACGGCTGACCCAGACCGGCACCGTCATGGGGTCGCCCGCCTACATGTCGCCCGAACAGGTCAACGCCGACATCGACCGCATCGGCCCGGCGAGCGACATCTACAGTCTCGGTGTGATCTTGTATGAACTGCTCACCGGACGATTGCCGTACGAGGGCAGTATCGCCGCCGTCATCGGCCAGATTCTGATGAAGGACCCGGAAAAGCCATCGGCATTCCGAGCCGATCTCGATCCACGGCTGGAATCGATCTGCATCAAAATGATGGCCAAGCAGATCGAAGATCGTCACACGGCAATGAAAGGAGTCGCGCAAGCACTCACCACATTTTTGAAGAACGACGGCAAAGCCGACGGGCCGCGTCCCGTCGGATCGGTTGAGTCTTTCGAGCCGGTCGAACTGAAGAGCGTCACGCGAAAAACCACAGCCGCATCACGCAAATCGACAACAGGCCGCCGCACAGTCGCCCGTCGCCAGACGGAAGATCAACTGGCCGAAACCTTCGACATCCCACCCAAGGTGAGGGGGAGGAATAAGCCCCCTGTTGGTCGCAAGCGGCGCTCAACCTCGAACCGCCTCGGAAAAATCCCCGGCTGGGCGTGGGGCATCGCCGGAGCATTCGGCGCGCTGACGCTCGTGTTGGCAATCACATTGATATTCCGCGCGGGTGATCAGGTTGTCCAGTTTGTCATCGACGATCCGAGCGTCGAGATCACGGTTGATGGAAAAACGATCGAGATCGTGAGCAAAGGGGAAGATGGCTTCGGGAAAATGACCGCCAAGCCAGGCAAATACGGTTACGTGTGGGAAGTCGAACGTGATGGCCAGACGATTACCGGCAGCGGTTCTTTGACCATCGAGAAAGGCGACCGAACGCCGATTCGCATCGTTACCCGCGATGCCGATTCGCCGGATGCCGTCCCCGTCGATCCCGATGATCCCGAACGTCCTCAGCAGGTGGCTGGTGTTCCGGCCGGCAAAGCCGGTCCTACGACAGTGACCAACTCGATTGGGATGAAGTTTCGATAGTCATTATCGGGGCTGGTTGGCCCTGTTCATCCTTGACGGCGGCGGTGCTGTGGATGGTGACGGCCTGACAGAAGGTACGGATGCCGTTCTTGTGGCGGCGGTCAGTTGTGGGTTCTTCTCCCCAATGGCACACAATGCGATCTACGAGGCTTCGGATGTCCGCATTCGCCTCAACGATCCGCCGCGCGATCTCCGTTTGACAACCCATCGCGTCGATGGTGACTAAGGATCCCGATATTTCCAGCATTTCTAGCAGCTTGGGGATCGCCGTGATCTCGTTGCT
>CAUZOL010000556.1:0-2983 GCA_963581435.1 Planctomycetota bacterium | reverse complement strand
CCAATTTTGAACGCCGTGGAGGTGATTCGCGAAGGGGATTGAGGTCGAAGGGAACCGCGAAACCGCAAGCGAGTGTCGTGAATCGATTTAGCCGCCGGTGAATACACCGGCGGCCGACGTAGGGGCGGCTATTTACACTCGTTCATCCTGTTGCGTTCGCCGTCCAGCGGAACGAGCAATCGAACCGCATGAATGCGGCCACTACGAACCTGCTTGCCGCGATTAATACGTTAACTCGACGAGTTCGCGTGTTTCTTCTTCGGCCGGTTCTTGCTTGAGCGTCGGTGGTGGATCGGGCAACGGCTGATCGGGTAAGGGACCCAATAGCACACTGCGGGCTGAAGCCATCAGGCCTTTCCACGATCCAAATGTCTCGGAGACCGCTGTCGGTTCAAAGCCGCAGTGGACCATGCAGTCCTGGCAGTCGGCGTTGCCGCTTTCCGGGCCGTAGGCGGGCCAGTCGGTCGTTTCGAGCAGCTCCCTAAACGTCTCGCAGTATCCTTCCGACAACAGGTAGCAGGGGCGCTGCCAGCCGAAGACGTTGTACGTGGGGTTGCCCCACGGCGTGCATTCCAGTTGCCAATTGCCTTTGAGGAATTCGAGGAACAACGGCGACTGATTGAACACGCGACGTTTCTTGCCCCCCTGTTTGAATAGCCGCCGGAACAGCCGCACGGTTTCGTTGCGATGCAGGAAGTGCTCTTGGTCCGGAGCTTTTTCGTAGGGGTAGCCGGGCGAGACCATCATCCCCTCGACGCCGATGTCCATCAGCGTGTCGAAGAATTCACCCATCCGCTCGGGGTCGGCCGTGTTGAACAGTGTGGTGTTGGTGGTCACGCGAAAACCTGCATTGACGGCCGTTCGGATGGCATCGATGGCAATGTCGTACACGCCTTCGCGGCAAACCGCTTCGTCGTGTTCCGCGCGCGGTCCGTCCATGTGAACCGAGAAACTCAAGTATTTGGTTGCCCGAAAACGATGCAGATGCTCTTTGAGCAGAATGGCGTTCGTGCAGAGATAGACGTACTTTTTGCGTTCGACCAATCCCGCCACGATTTCGTCAATTTGCGGATGCAGCAGCGGCTCACCGCCGGGAATCGAAACAATGGGAGCGCCGCACTCATCAACCGCCTGCAGACAAGATTCGACCGAAAGGTTCTGCCGAAGAATCTCCGTGGGATGCTGAATCTTCCCGCAGCCGGCACACGCCAGGTTGCAGCGGAACAACGGTTCGAGCATCAACACCAGCGGATACCGCTTCACACCCCGCAGCTTCTGCGAGAGTACGTAACGTGCAACAGTCCACATTTGCGAAACGGGAACGCCCATCAAACCCTCCGTGCGACGGCAACACCATAACTCGCGCCCTCATAACATGTTTTGGGTCCCATGTCAGCCCCGGATCGAGCGCACGACGCACTTTGCCCGCTCGGTCTTAACGCAAAGGTGCAAAGGTCGCAGAGGAACGCAAAGTAAAAACAAAAGGACCGCATTCACACAATGAGAGATGCGAGCAAAATTCTAATGACCACTAATAGAAGCCTGAAGCGCAAGCAAAGGAGCATTGGGGTCGGTAAACGAACTCTTATTACTCCTTTGCTTGCGCTTCAGGCTTCTATTTCCTTGTTATCTTCTTTCTTTTCTTTGCGAATCTCTGCGACCTTTGCACCTTTGCGTTGAAAACTCGTGTCGTGCGCCGCTATGGGCAACTTTCCACCGTTTCATTACATTGCCCAACGTCATGCATGTTGCAGAAATTACCGCGTACCATCTCCGGATTCCGCTGAAGAAGGCCATCCGCCACGCCTCGCATACGCGCCGTTACAATGACACGCTGGTCGTTCGCTGCCGTCTCGATGACGGCACGGAAGGTTGGGGCGAAGGGTTGCCGCGGGAATACGTGACCGGAGAAACCATCGACTCGACGTTTGCCCAACTTGCAGCGACCGATCTGCGCTCGCAACTGGACGGTGAGATTGACGACTTGGCTGGCGCAATTGTCCTGTGCGACAACTGGAAATTGGCGGTGATCGATCCCGCCGCCCGCGACTGTTTCGGCAATATTGTCCGCTGCGCAATCGAGCTGAGCATTCTCGATGGCGTCACGCGGCGTGAGGATGTTCCGTTATCGGCGGTCACTTATAAGGTGCCGGAGACGTTGGCGATTCGACAGCAGTCGCAACAGCTGCAATACAGCGCCGCGGTGACGGCGATGACTCCGTTTCGCGAACGGGTTCACGCCTGGAAGCTGCGGTTGTACGGCTTTCATCAGTGCAAGGTGAAAGTGGGAATGGACGGGGCCGACGACGCTGCCTCGCTGGCACGCATTCGCCGCATACTGGGCGAGTCGGTCGATCTGCGAATCGATGCCAACGAAGCCTGGAACTGCGAGAACCTGGAGCAGAAACTCCAACCGCTGCTGCCTTTCGGCATCAGTTCCTGCGAGCAACCGGTGCCGCACGGCGAAGTCGATGGGTTGGCGGCGCTGCGTGGACAAATCGGCGTGCCGATCATGTTGGACGAATCGCTGTGCAGCATCGGCGATGCGCGGCGGGCGATTGAACGGGGAACCTGCGACCTGTTCAATGTCCGTCTGTCGAAATGCGGCGGATTTCTGAATTCGCTGCGGCTGGCTGCTGTCGCGCATCAAGCGGGATTGGGTTACCAGTTGGGTTGCATGGTGGGCGAAACAGGAATTCTCTCGGCTGCCGGTCGACACTTCGCCGCTTCCATCGGCGGCATTCGCTATCTCGAAGGCAGCTACGACCGGCATCTCGTTCGCGAGCGGTTGACGGTCGAAGACCTCACGTTTGCGCGACGTGGAATTGCGCCGGCATTGACCGGACCGGGACTCGGCGTTGAAATCGATCGTGAAGCCGTAAGTCGCACAACGGTCCGTGAAGAACGATGGACGATTCGATGACAGAGGTATTCTGCACGAGCCTGCATTCATAAAATAACGACTGACGAGAAGGGTGCCACT
>CAUZOL010000555.1:0-3004 GCA_963581435.1 Planctomycetota bacterium | reverse complement strand
TTCACTAATCCTTCACCTCCATCAGGTTGGATAGGGGACTTTCACCCCCAAACTATCGAACATGCTGGGCACACAACTAAACCGCTACGCGGTGGGTGTGGGTGAGCGGGTTGGTGTTGGTCCGCGTATCGTGAGTTGCGAGTCTGACCCTCTGCCGGGGTCCGGTTGCATCGATTGAAGCGAAGAAATCGATTTGCGCCTCCCGGTTTTGTGAGCCATGTTTCTGTGACGTAATTCTGCGTTCAGAAAGGTGGCCTCATGACTCCGCTGCGACAACGCTTTATCGACGACCTGCGGCTGAAGAACTTCTCGGACGGCACCATCAAGGTTGACGTCCGCGCCGTGGAGAAGTTCGTGCTGTTTCAGACCGAAGCCAATTAAGCGTGCTTCAATTCAACGATCAATTGAACGTCACAACACGTCCGCCCATCAAGGGGACGACGAAAAGTCTTACGCTCTGCCAGCCGTCGAGCGAACTCGCCCCGATTCGAGACCGTGATCACAGCCCCCAGTTCGCAAGTCTGCGTTGATACTGCTAAAGTCCGGATTGCTACTTCGTTCGGAGTCTCGTGGTGTGAGAGACAATCAGTGGCCTTGTGCACCTATTATCTCCGCAAATAGTTTTGGCGTGGTAATTTCAATCGGGATGACATGTCGAAAAAGTCTCGGCGCCGGTCAAAATCAGTTCCAGACGATTTGCCCACACAAGGCAGTCGGCTGCGCTCACCGTCGTTTGTCTATTCCGTATGCGGTACGGTTGCGGTCGTTGTGCTTTTGTTTCTCGCTCTCCGTGCGAATCAGTCAGTGAAGCCGCCTCAACCCCAAAATGACACGTCGCGGTCGTTGCTGAAAACATCTTACCGCCCGGTTCAGGTGACGGGAGACGGCTACGTGTCGTCGGAGACGTGTCGCGAGTGCCATCAGGACGAACACCACAGTTGGCACGACTCGTATCATCGAACGATGACGCAACTGGCAACGAATGAGGCAGTCGTCGGAGACTTTGACAACGTGACATTGCACGACGGCGATGTCACGTACAAGCTCAGCCATAAAGGCGAGAATTTCTGGGTGCAGCGTGGAAGCCCGAACAGTTCAGGTGCATCCGGCCTCGAATCCGTCACGCGACCGGTGAGCCTGACGACGGGCTCACATCACATGCAAGCCTACTGGTCGCCGACGGGACATGGGCGCGAAGTGGTGATTTTGCCGTTCATGTATCTGATCGATGAGCAACGCTGGATTCCTCGTGCCGCTGGACTTCTGCAGCCACCTGGAAATCGGTCCGAACCGCCGGGCCGATGGAATGGAAACTGCATCCGCTGCCATACAACGCATGGCGTTCCACGGAAAGGACCTTCCGGCTACGACTCGCAAGTGGCGGAGTTCGGCATCGGGTGCGAGGCGTGCCATGGCCCGGGACATCGGCACGTCACCAGGATGAAGGATAGGGTTGTTGCGACTGATGATGACCTTGCAATCATTAATCCGTCGCGACTGTCGCATCAGCGGGCATCGCAGATTTGTGGCCAATGTCATAGTGTCTGGTACATCACAACAGGCGAACATATCGACTTTCTCCAGAACGGTTTTCGTTATCGGCCCGGCGACGACTTGGCGAAGGCACGTCTGCATGACTTCGACGCCGACGACGGCTACCGATTCTGGTCGGACGGCATGGCCCGAGTGTCGGCTACGGAATACAACGGCCTGAGGGAGTCGGCGTGTTACAAGCAGGGCAAGATGTCGTGCCTGTCTTGCCATCAGATGCACCAAGCCGATGACGATTCCAGGCCGTCTGCCGAATGGGCCAACGATCAACTTCAGGTTGAGGCGACCGGCAACAGGGCCTGTGTGCAATGCCACCAGGAATACCAGGACCAGACGGTGCTGACGGCTCACACACATCATGCGCCGGCGTCGTCGGGCAGCAACTGCTACAACTGCCACATGCCCCACACGGCGTACGGACTGTTGAAGGCAATCCGCAGCCATCAAATCGAAATTCCCATTGTGCGTGTCTCACGGGAAACCGGTAGGCCGATGGCCTGTAATCTCTGTCATCTCGATAAGACGATGGCCTGGACCGATCAACATCTCGAAGACTGGTATGGTACGGAAAAAGCCGAGTTGACGGCGGACGAGCAGTCGATCGCGGCTTCGCTCCTCTGGGCAGTGCGCGGCGACGCAGGTCAGCGGGCATTGCTTGCCTGGCACATGGGATGGAAGCCGGCTCAAGACATTTCTGGCACCGACTGGATCGGACCGTACTTGTCGCTGTTGCTGGACGATCGATACGATGCCGTCCGATTTATCGCGTCTCGCTCATTGCGAGGGATTCCGGGCTACGAAAAGTTTCAATACGATTTCGTTGCGCCACAGTCTGCACGGCGCGCAGGAAGTACGCGTGCCATGAATATCTGGGAGACGCGGTCAGCAAAGGCGCGGCAAGAAAACGACCGCGCCGTTCTGATTGATGCGGCGGGTCAAATACAGATGGATACAGTCAGGCGACTGCTGCTGCTGCGTGACAACCGGGACATCGGGCTCCTGGAGTAACTGCCACCATGGCCCGCTCCGACGCAACCGCTGGGGGTGACATCCATCCGATCTTTATGTCGGCCTAAGTGAGAGAATTGTGGTTTGGGTACCCAAGTCGCGGCGGGCACACATAAGGCGACTCCGTCGAGCGTATTGTTGCCGATCTTTAAACGGCTGTGGCCGCTGCACGGACTGTTAGAGGAGTTTTTTGATGACGATTGACGCGGAAGAACTAGGACGATCATTGCGGATGGTCCGTAACAAGCGGGGTCTGAAACTGCGCGAAATTGCCGATGCAGTTGGCGTTACGGTCAACTACATTTGGTTGATCGAAAACGGCCAACGTAAGCCATCGGTCGGTGCGCTTAATAAGGGTTCTTCGCGCATTTTAGTGGGTGCTGCTTGATTTGACGTGTGGAATCGATCTCGGGATCATGGGGGATTTCCGAGGTCGAGACGATGG
>CAUZOL010000554.1:0-3011 GCA_963581435.1 Planctomycetota bacterium | reverse complement strand
ATTTTCTTTTGTTGGGGGGGGCGCCCGGGGGGGGGCCCCTGTCCCCCCGGTGTGCCCCGGCCCCCACGCCAGTGGCACCCGTTTCAATGCTGGTTGTTGTCATTCGATTCGTCGGGTCTGCCCGAAAATGAACCGCATGAATGCGGTTACTACAAACCTATTCAGTGAATCGCAAATCAAATCCCTGGACGTTTTCAATGCATGTGGCGGTGTTGGGTAATCGGGGAAGTTGGTACTGCAGCGAACTGCGGCGCGCTGCAGAGTCGCGGGGGCATCGGTATTCGCGGGTTGATTTTCCCAATCTTGTCGCCGGTCTGGGAATGGACGGCCCGATGCTGTCAGCCGATGGACTGGATCTGACGAGCGTCGATGCGGTCGTCGTGCGAACGATGCCACCCGGTTCGTTGGAGCAGGTGGTGTTTCGGATGGATGCACTTGCCCGGCTGGAAGCGGCTGGCGTGGCCGTTCTCAATTCACCCAAAGCAATCGAATGCGCTGTCGATAAGTATCTGACGACCGCCCGGCTCGCTGCGGCCGGTTTGACGGTACCGGCGACCATCGTTTGTGAAAATGCGCAAGCCGCGCAAGAGGCGTTTGAACGATTGGGCGGCGATGTCGTCGTCAAACCGGTGTTCGGTTCGGAAGGTCGCGGTATTCTGCGCGTCAGCGATCCCGATTTGGCGCTGCGGACATTTCGCACGCTGGAGCGAATCGATGCTGTTCTTTACTTACAACGGTTTGTCGAACACGACGGCACCGACATTCGCGTACTGATCTTGGACGGCCACATTCTGGGAGCAGTCCGTCGCCGCAGCGAGGATGACTTTCGCACCAACGTTTCCCGCAACGGCCGCGCAGAACCGTATTCGCCAAACGAAGAAGAACAACAGTCGGCGCTCAAGTCAGCGGCAATTGTCGGCGCACAATTCGCCGGCGTCGATCTGTTATACGATCGCGCGGGAACGTGTTACGTCATCGAAGTCAACGCCGTCCCCGGTTGGCGAGCATTTGGCAAAGTGACGCAGCGCGACGTCGCGACGGACGTGATTCGGTTCCTGGAAACAACGACCGAATGAGGCAAACGATGCTTGCCTGTTGGGAATGTCACCCACGCACCAGCCGGTTGACACCGACCGCTTTTCACTGTTCAGACAGTGGCTCAATTTGGATGAAGTTGAAATCAGGGCCTTCATCTGTAGTAACCCGAAGCGTAAGCGAGGGATCACTTTCGGTCCTCGCTTACGCTCTTTGAAGTTGCGCATTTCAGTGTTCAGATTGGAGAAAGGACTAAAAGCCCCCCGTTCATCGAAGCCTGAAGCGCAAGCGAAGGATGGTTCCAGGGCGATGCCAACATGCTCCTTCGCTTGCGCTTCAGGCTTAAATACTTGGGGTTTTTGTCGCCCGTCAAGCCAAGTGCGCAACTTCAAAACTTACGCTTCGGGTTACGATGCGAATCTCGAAAGCGATCCGGTACCCACTGATCGGACTCCAGCCCCGCGCTGGCAACACCTCTCGCTACCGACTACACTAATCATCAATAATTGATGCGTTCTATTTGCCTCCCAACACTGTGAGGATTCTATGAGTCACCTACTGTTTCGCGGTCTGTGTGTTGTTGCGCTCTCAATGGTTCTGGCGCAGACGGCCGGTGCTGAGAATTGGCCCGGTTGGCGGGGGCCGCGTGGCGATGGATCGATCGCTGAAGCGAACGTGCCGGTGAAGTGGGGCGTTGGCGAGAACGTCGCCTGGAAAGTGGAAATGCCCTACGGCGGACATTCCTCGCCGGTGGTTTGGAACGATTATGTTTTCGTCGTCGGTGCCGACACCGAAAAGCAAAATCGCATGCTGGTCGCCCTCGACCGCAAGTCGGGCAAGACGCTGTGGGAACAGGCCGTCGTGCATGCACCACTCGAAAAGAAACACAAACTGAACAGCTTTGCCTCCGGCACGCCTGCCACCGACGGCAAACTGGTCTACGTCAGTTTTCTGGAGATCGACAAGCAGTCGGCTGCAGCGACCAGCGGCAATCGCCGCCGCGCAACACCCGGCAAGATGGTGGTGGCAGCCTACGATCTGGCGGGCAACCTCAAGTGGCGGGTGAAGCCGGGCATTTTCTCCAGCGTGCACGGGTTCTGCAGCAGCCCGGTGATCTACAAGGATTCGATCATCGTTAACGGCGATCACGACGGCGACGCCTACATTGTGGCGATCGACCGCGACAACGGAAAGACGTTGTGGAAGACCTCACGCGAAAACAAAACCCGCAGCTACTGCACTCCCATCATTCGCGAAATCAACGGCCGCATGCAGATGATGCTCTCGGGCAGCAAATGCGTAACCAGCTACAACCCCGACAACGGTTCGCTGCAGTGGATCATCGACGGCCCAACCGAACAGTTCGTCGCATCGCTCGTATACAACAAAGGACTGTTATTCCTCACCGGCGGATTCCCCGATAAGCACATTCTGGCGATCGATCCCACCGGCAGCGGCAACGTAACCCAATCGCACATCCGTTGGCGGCACGCTCGCAAGGGAGTTTCATACGTTCCCTCGCCCGTCGCGGCCGGCAAATACTTCTATCTCGTTTCCGACAACGGCATCGGTTCGTGCTACGACTCCGAGACCGGAAAAGTGATGTGGCAGGAACGCATGGGCCGCCATTACAGCGGCTCGCTGGTGGCAACCAAACAGCACGTCTTCTTCCAGGACGACGACGGCATCACCAAGGTGGTGAAGGTCGGCCCGAAATTTGAAGTGGTGGCCGAAAACCATCTCGACGAGCCGGTTTACTCGTCGCTATCGAGCAGCCAGGGACAGTATTTCATCCGGGCTGAGAAGCACCTGTACTGCATCGGCGCGAAGACGGCGGTATCGCAACGATAGGACTAGTGCTCTGTCAGAGCAGAATTTTAGGGTAGACGGACTTGAGCTTGCAGCGAGCGTCTTTGATATTCATTTGCCAGTCAACGCCGCGCTGGGTAGTGGTGACGTCGATGGACCAGGCCTCG
>CAUZOL010000553.1:0-3028 GCA_963581435.1 Planctomycetota bacterium | reverse complement strand
CAGTTTTTTCATCCGGGGAAAGTTCAGAGACATTCGGCAAACATTCGACCATCTGGTAAACTCCTTACCAGACGCTCCTACCGAAATCACCAAATCCAGTCCATACCAATCGCCGGTGAGTAGTAACGCCCCAACAATTGCTTCGTTTGCGCTTCAGGCTTCGATTTGTGAAAACTCGCAAACGTTCAAGCGGCAGCCGAACGGCGTAAGAGCCTTCCCTGCGGGCAAGGGTAATCACCCATTTAGCGGGCTCCAAAAACGCCAGCGATAGCCATACCTTTTCGCGGAATCGGCCTCGACCGGAGGATTCCGACGGGAACGGCTTTCAGCCTGCACGTTTTAACGAACGTTTGATGAAACTCGCGTCGAGGCAGCAAACGACGCGAGTATCTCTTACGGTCCGAAAAATGTCCTATCCTCGCACCGCTTAATTGGAGTGCTGTCTCAGCGTGATATTGCGAAATTCGACGGCGGCGTTTTGACTGCGCAGACAGATTCGGCCTTTGTGACGTGAAAGGTTCCAGGCCTTGTTGACGAGCTTGCCGTTAATGCGTACCAACAATTGATCACCGACGGCGGTGATGGACAGCCTGTTCCAGGAATAAATCGAAGCAATCTTGGGAGGTTCCAGCCAATCGAGATGGCGACGATTCTCTTTACCGATCAATCCGTTCGCCGATCCTGAGTGATTCGTGATCGACTCACCGTATGCAAGGAAACAACCGGTCCCCATCATACCCTGGCCGCCGGACTTCATAATTTTAGAACGCGTTTCGATGAGCGCCGAAATTTCGGCGAACCTAACATCGACTTCGAAGCCATCGGGATCAAGCTCATTGCTCGTGCCGGGGGAATGCACGATTACGCCCGTACCGTTTGGCCCCGACTTGTAGCCTCGTGTGAATCTCCACTCCAAATCGAGCGTGTAGTTCTCGAACTGGTCATCGGTAATGAGGTGGTCCTGATCGCCGCCGACTGAGTGAAGGACTTCTGCTGTCTTGTCGATTACCCATCGCTTTGGCGACTTGTCCTTCGTGTAGCGTAGGTATCCAACGCTCCACCCGGTCAAGTCGTGGCCGTTGAATAACTCGACAGTTGTGTCTGTATCGCGAAAAGGGGCGACCGCGGGAGGTGGCTGAGTGGGGTCGAACCTTGGTGTCTGTGAGGTCGTGCGCTTCGCCGGATCAATCGACCTCGCCACACGAAAACCGATGTCGAGAATACGGACGCCCGGAGGGTAGGTGGCGCGGTCGGCAGATCGGACGTAACCCGGCTGATCGCCGAACGCCCCGCCACGTAGCACATGGTGTGGACCATCTGCGAACGATTGCCCCTGTGCAGGACCGGCCGGATCGCTGAGGACCTTCTTGCTGCCGTAGGGTGCGTACCAATCCTGGCACCATTCCCGGACATTCCCGTGCATGTCGTACAGGCCCCAATCGTTTCGCTGGAAACTTCCCACCGGCGCTGTAAAGGGGTAACCGTCGTCCCACGATTGTGGCGACTTCGGTCGCGAGGGAATTTTTTGGCTGAATGATGAGTCAGCGATGTTTGCGATGGACTGCAAAGAGGCGACATCGTCTCCACTGGAGTAGGGGCTGCTCGTTCCGGCGCGACAGGAGTATTCCCACTCAGCCTCAGTCGGCAGGCGATAGGTCGTCCCTTCCTTGCGGCTCAACCAACGGCAGAACGCCGACGCATCGTTCCAAGTCACATTGACCACCGGGTGATTGTCCTGCTGCTGCCAACCCACGTTCTTCCAGTTGTATTGTGGCTTTCCTTGCAGATTTCGCCTGGTCGCGTCATACCCCCATGCGCCGTTACCATCTCGCTCGGCTTCGGTGCGATACTTCTCCGCTTGAACAAACCTCCGAAACTGCCCGACCGTGACTTCATGGATGTCCATATAAAACGACTTCGTGATCTTCACCAGATGACGCGGTTGCTCTTTCTCTCTGTTCGCGGCGCGGTCCGAATTCGGACTACCCATCTGGAACTCGCCGGCAGAGATCAACCTCAGCTTCATGCCAATGGAATTGGTGATCTCGACGGGCGTTGCTTTGTTTGTTTGGCCACTGTCACTCGGGCGATTGTCCGGTGGAAACCTCGAATTCAAGAAGGCAGTAATCCGACGTTGTGACGTGTCGGTCCAAAGTTGGCCCAACCCATGGCGTGCCCCGAGAATCGTCAGCAGTTCAACACTCACATCAAGTTGGTTGCCTTTTGTGGCAAATTCTTGAAGTTCCGGCAACTTTACGATGATATCATCGCTGCCGTGGATGATGAGTGTCGGCGGCGTGTTGCTATCGACATGCAAGGACGGCGAAATCGCGTTCGCCGTCTGCCGGTCGATGCCCAGTTTCTCAATTGACGCCACATTTGCTGCCAAGTTCAGGTGAGGGGCTAGCAATATCAAAGCGTTTGGACGCTCCGCTTTCGTCCCACCGATCGCCGTTCCTGTGCAAGCCGCCAGATGCCCACCGGCTGACGTCCCAAAGGCAACGATCCGTTGTGGATCAATCCCGAGATCACGGTATTTTGAACGAATCCAGCGAATTGCCGTCTTGGCGTCCTCGACACATTTATCGGGTGTTGTGCCATGGCGTTGTTTAATTCGGTATTCAGGACGTGCCGTTACCATTCCTAGTTTGACAAAGAATTCTGCCAGTTCTTTGAGATTTTCTGGTGATCCAGCACGCCACCCACCACCGTGAAACAGCACGACAATTGGCCGAGAGTCACCCGCACGCCAGGCGGCGGGATAGTCGATGTGTATTTTTAGCGCGCCTTGAGGCGTGGTTGTGTACTCCGGGTCTTTGACGCCAGGTGGTTGGGTGCCGGTTGTACTCCCGTCTGCGACAACAATAGACACATCACCTGAATCGTCGACCGGGTTCTTTGCGGTCGGGTTGGTTTGATTGTTCGAGCGAATGTAAACGACGGTCGCCCAGCTGACCGCGCCGAACAGTAGCAGCGGTATGACCACGAACAACACCGCCTTGGTGGGGCTGAACGTGCTGCCGACCGC
>CAUZOL010000552.1:0-3113 GCA_963581435.1 Planctomycetota bacterium | reverse complement strand
CCCTGTTGAACAGAACGTGTTACCTAAACCCAGATTCTCTCACTGAGGGTGGTACAACAATCGGGGGTAGGTCACGAGCACCAACGACAAGCCCGGCTGTGTCTCCTGCCAGCAGCATTGTGGTGCCACTCGCCTGTGGCAATTTGAATCTCTGGGGAACCTGGAAACTTGATCGGTATTTGGGTGCGAGTTGAATTCGAACGAAATCATCTCCCACAATCTCCATAATCCTGGCAGAGTCGGCGCGTCCGATCGTTCCCACCTTTATGGAGAGGTTGCCGCTGAGGCTCGGTCCAAGTTCCAGATCGAACGGCCCCGCCTTTCGAATGACATCAACACGCTGACGATTCAGTTCTCCGCCTCGAGTTGCAAGCTGGCTGACGCTGCTGAGTCGTTTGGAATAGTCGAGCAATTGGAGAAGAAGATATTCCTTCACCGGGTCGGGGCACTTCAATTGCAAAACAGAATTGATCGCGTACTGCGGGATAACGCCCTGCACGGTGACCGAGATGCGAGCCGCCTTCGTCTGGTATCGCCCCTTTGCCGATAGCTTGAGAGCTTCGATCTGCAGAGTCTGTCCGCGTTGCGTCGCATTGACCACCTTGGACAGGTCCACGAACGTTGAAATGAAATCCCCGTTGACGGTCTTGATCACGTCGTTCTTGCGCAATCCCGCGTCGTATGCCGGCGATCCGTAGGCGACGATTGTGAGGAAGAACCCCGTTTCCGTTTTCAATCCAGCTCTCTTTAGACTCAGCCTGTCCCTTTTTGTCCTTGTCGATAAATCGACGCCAACTGCGCCAAACCAACGCTCCTCAAATTCCTTTGCCTGAATTGAGCCAAATGCCTGGGGGGTGGTCCTGAACGTGCCCACAAATCGATTGGGTTGCGGCGTCGATGTTGGGGGACGGGACGAAGAGAGTGTTACCAGTTGGCTGAATTTCGCGGCTGCAATCGCGTCTCGAATATCAACAGCCGAAATCACAAAGTTCCGATTCTGTTTGGCCGTGTCCAACCAGGTATTCACGCCGATGACCAGACCATTTCGGGAGATAAGCGGCCCCCCACTCGTTTCGGGCGAAATTTGTGCCGTAGTCTGTATCCAGGTTCCATCTTTTGCCAAACCGAGTTCCGCCAACTCCGACTCTGCCAAGATTGCTTCCACGATTCCCTCAGACGGGGTGACGGCGCGTCCCTTCGGCAATCCGAGCGTGGCAGCGAATTCTCCCTGCTTGGGAAAAACATTGGTCAGTGGGGCGACTTCCAACCGGCCGAATGGTTTGGCAAGTTGAAGAATGGCGATGTCCTTGTCGGGCGAAAGGAGCCGAAATCCTTCGATTTCCTTTGTTGTCCCGTCTGCAAAGGTCGCCCGCGCCTTGCGTGCTCCCTTCACAATATGGTGATTTGTCACGATCAATCCGCTGGCATCAACGACAAAACCACTTCCGGACCTGCCTCCAACCGCTAAATCCACATTGATGCGAACGATGGCCGGTTCCAACGATTTCACGAGACCTGCCAGATCGGAAGGGCTAACCGCAGCGGACGGAGTTTGTCGAGATTTTTGTGGCGAATCCCCGTTGTCGGCGGCAGGTTGTTTCCGCTGCCGGCTTTTCTCTGTGCCGGTTGTTTCACGCCGTATGTCTTCGGTATCCGATGCACTGACCACCTTGGCGGAATCGGCCTCAGTCTTGCCGTCCGATTGCCCCATTTGACTCAACACGACACCAGTCACCAACAGGAGAACGATTCCGCCGGCAACTGACGACATACCGACGGGCGATTTCACCCACTCGACGAATCGCGCTCGCTGCGGTTTTGAGTCGCCATCAACTGCGATGAACATCTCATCGATGCCGACGGGCCTGACTTCCGGCATTGTCTGGCGGTGGTCTGGCCGGCTCTCTTCTAATGTCCGAGGCAGAGCCGCTCCTCTTCGCTCCTGCACCGTCCTTTGTGGTGCGCCTGAGGCGGTTTCTTTCACGGTCGGCATTTGCGGTCTTGCTGCAGCAGACGTCGATCGCTGCTGGGCCTGGGTCGGTAATCGAGCCGCCACGCTTGTGTGGCGTGCTGCCGGTTCACTTCGGATTGCAGCCGAGACTGCTTCAGCGAATGCGCGGCAGTTGGGATAGCGATTTCCCGGATTTTTCGCCAGTGCGCGTTCCACCGCCTGCCAGAGACCAGCGGAGATTGACGGCTGCAATTCGTACAACGGCGGCGGGTTCGTTTGTGCCAGCTTGACGGCAACCGTTGCCATCGTGTCGCCCTGAAACGGGGGTCGGTCCGCCAGCATTTCATACACTGCCACTGCCAATGCATATTGGTCGGCCCGTCCGTCATATTCCTCGCTGTAGAGGTCGGGCATCAGCATTTCCGGTGCCATGTACTCCGCCGTACCAATCGCCATGCCGGTTCCGGTCAACCCTTTCTCGCCCGAGTCTTCACCGGCTGCAAGCACCTTGGCAATGCCGAAGTCGCCAAGACAAGCGCGGCCCGATTCGTCGATAAAAATGTTGGCTGGCTTAATGTCGCGATGGACTAAACCTCGCGCGTGCATGAAGTCGAGCGCATCGGCAATGTCGCCCAGCCATTCGAGAATCGATGCCGGCTCGCAAGGGCATTCCCAGTCTTCCAGACTGCCACCCGACAGATATTGCATGACGGCAAAAGGCAGCCCGTTGTACGTGCCCACATCCATCACCGTGACGATGTGAGCATGCGACAATTTGACGAGGGAGCGAATCTCATGGCGAAAGCGGCTGGCAAAATCCGCGTCCTTCATCAAAGCCGGGTGCGGGATTTTGATGACAACTTCAGCACCCAACTTGAGATCGTCCGCCTTGTAGACGCTGCCCATCCCCCCTTCGCCGAGCTTGTCGGTGACGAGGTATCGGTCGGTCAGCGTCTCGCCGATCACGCTGTGGGGGTCCGCGGCAGGCATTGCGACTCCAATAGAGAAAGACGTGTACCGCACAGACGCATAGCATAAGAACGTGTCTTCAAACGGTCTTTACTGGTTAGCTAATCGTCGGGACATCAGGTTGATCATGGCGATGTAGATCATGGCTTCGCTGGATGCGGTGGTCTTTTCATAGTCTTTGGAATGGCGGCGG
>CAUZOL010000551.1:0-3126 GCA_963581435.1 Planctomycetota bacterium | reverse complement strand
CATTATCGACCTGGCCGCACTAAAGACGCCGCCGGGTGAATATGTGATCGCATTTTATGGCAGTGCCGTCGCCAAATACCGATACAATGTTGGGGCGGTGTCGCTCGCCGAAGCCGCGCTCAAGACAGCGCAACAGGCTGCCGTCAAAATGGCGGACGACGCAAAGAAGCTGGCCGAGGCGGCCAAAGCGGCTCCCGAAGATCAGCAGGCAGAAAGCAAGAAGGCAGCACAGGATGCTGCCGCCAAACACAAGTCGGCCGCTGCTGCCGCCCTCGCAGCGGAGAGACAATTGAAGAGCGCAACCGCAAAAGCCAAATCCAAAGACATAGTCGATATTATTGTTTCCAGGCCGATTACCATTCGCGTCAAGCCAGCCAAGACGGCGGAGAAGAAATGACCGATCGATTTTACGCATCATCAGCGGCCCCCTGCCCCGGACCGGAAGCTCGTCGCGGGTTTTTGAAGATGGGCCTGGCCGGCTTCGCCTCGTTGAGCCTGCCGGACGTTCTGCGTCTGCGGGCCGAGAGTGCTCCGGATAAAGGCAAGGAAAAGAAAGCCGTCATCTTGGTCTGGCAGCCGGGCGGATGTTCGCACCTCGACACATACGATCCCAAACCGAACGCGACCAGCGAATACCGTGGCCCGTTTGCAACCATCCCAACCAACGTCCCCGGAATGGAGTTTTCGGAATTGTTGCCGTTGCAGGCAAAAATCGCCGACAAAATTACCGTTCTCAGGTCCATGCGTCACGGAAGTGCCGGCCACAGTCCCGGTACCATGCGGATGCTCGCCGGAGACCCGGATACGCGTGCCAAAGAGTCGCCCAAGTATCCCGATTATATGACGGTGACCAATTACCTGCGCTCGAAGGAAGGGCCGCGCACCAACCCGCTGCCGTCCTACGTCAGCATTAATGGTCCATCGGGTCGAATCGGGCCGGCCTATCTGGGCGAAGCGTATTCTTCCTTTGCGGTCACCGGCGATCCCAACAAGCCGAATTTTGTTGTCCCCAACATCGGTCTGTCGAATCTGGCAGAAGCCAAACGCCTCGGCCGCCGCGCGACACTCCGACAAAACCTGGACACTCTGGAACGCGCATTCGATCAGGCGGGCGAGCTGAAAGCGCTCGACGAATTTGAAACCCAGGCCATGACGTTGCTGACGAACGCGAAGACCAAATACGCCTTCGATTTGAACAACGAAGACGACCGCACCCGCGACCGTTACGGACGCAACACCTGGGGTCAGCAGTTGCTGATGACGCGGCGTCTGGTGGAAGCGGGTGTCGATATGCTCTCAACCAGTTTAAGCGGCCCGCTGTGTGGCCGCGTGAATAACTGGGACGATCACGCCGTCAATCACCACGTGTTCGACGCCATGCGATTTCGGTCACAAGCCTACGATCAGGCGGTTTCTGCATTGATCGAAGACATCTACGAACGCGGACTCAACAAACGAGTGTTGGTGGTCGTAACCGGAGAATTCGGCCGAACCCCCAAAATCAGCTATCAGCCCAGCACCGGTGCCGGAAACGCCAGCGCACCGGCGGGCACAAAGCAACCGGGTCGCGATCATTGGCCGCGCGGCTTCTCCAACATCTGGGCCGGCGGCGGCATCCAAACGGGCCGCTTCATTGGCGCCACCGACAAGCGCGGGGAAGATTCCATCGAGCGCGTTTGCGGCGCGGGCGATTTCCTGGCGACCATCTACCATCACCTGGGAATCGATTCGTCGAAGGTCCTGCTGCGCGACTTCAACGGCCGCCCCACATCCATCGTCGTCGATCCCGGAAAACCAATTCCAGAACTGATGGGCTAATTCGGGTTGGTCATCACCATCGGAATTCCACGTATCGCAAATCTCCTACGATGTGATGCCCCAAAGTTGCTTCCGTTGTGGACAATCGGCCGCAGCTCTCCCATCTGTTGCCCGTCCGTGAATGCCCTTAAGGCCAATTCTGCAACGTAAGAAAATGTAACTGTCCGCAGTCGACTCAGTTTTGGACGGGCATCGGCGGGCACGAACGAACCAACCGATTTTGACACGGTACTCGGCGTCGCTCTAGTCAGCGCTCGGCGGAGCGGCCGTGATCGGCAGGCTCAAGATCGCATCATCGGGGGCGGCGAGACGGTCCATCGTCCTATTACCGAACGCGAAAATGCGGGCCGCGTGAGCAGTGCGTTGTGTGGCGCGCTTTTGGAAACGGGCTTCGAGCGTGGCCATAGCGATGTGGGGTTGGACCATGCATCATGGATGGATGCCTGGCCGTGGCTTCTCGCAAGCGGACTCCTACTCGCTCGACTTCTACAGACCTTCGCCCGGCGACTCGGGTCTGCCGTAAACCCGTTTCCAGGCAATTGTGGTCGCGATGACTTGAGTCATGCTTAGGGCCGCCATGGTTCCCATGAACCATGGCGAGAAATCGACAAACGCTGACGCCCAGACACTCTTTCTCCAAAACATGATGCCAAGCGTCACGAGTGCTGTTAGCCCGGTGCCCACACCGAACAACTGGAATGACCATTTTGGCAGGCGCAGACTGAACTGGGCTGCAATGAAACTGATGCAAATTGCTGAGGCGAACATCGCCGATAAGACCAACCAATCATGAGCTACCAACGGCAAGATGGCAGGCCCGGCTATCACAAGCAGCGAAGTGAGACAGAAGATTCCGTAAACCTTCAGGGCAATTGATCCATCGTTATCGGATTCGACGAGTGGCCTTGGTGGAGTGAAAGTCCCCTCTTCTTTGCGAATGCGTTCGATTCGCTTTCCCATTTTTCGACAAAAGACGATCCAGGGGATGAAGAACACAACCATCATCGCGGCTGGAAAACACGCTCGCAACATGGGAGGTTCGATGTACGGCTGCCACCAAAGCGACGAAAAGATGACCGCCGCGAAGACTACTAAACCGCAAAACCCAAATAACAAGTTGCGGTGCAACAATCGCCGCTCGCGTTCCGAACGAGCGTCATCAAATGCGTTCTTTAACAACCAAGCGACCACGGGCAGATGCAGAATCGGCCCTAGGAGCCTGTCCGGAAAGCCGTTGTGTGGCGGAGTCGGTGAGGTCTAGAATTTCAATCTTTTCGGTCGCTGTTCGGCTTGACCGTTGTTCTTTGT
>CAUZOL010000550.1:0-3135 GCA_963581435.1 Planctomycetota bacterium | reverse complement strand
GCGGTCGGCAGCACGTTCAGCCCCACCAAGGCGGTGTTGTTCGTGGTCATACCGCTGCTACTGTTCGGCGCGGTCAGCTGGGCGACCGTCGTTTACATTCGCTCGAACAATCAAACCAACCCGACCGGCAACCCGACCGCAAAGAACCCGGTCGACGATTCAGGAGATGGTGAATCGAATTTCACACCCGCATCGAGTGCCGAGCCGTTGACGGACCAAGGCGATGCCGGCATCGGCAAAGGCAAGCACATTGTGTTCGTTGCCAACGAACACGAGTATCGCTCGGAAGAAACGCTGCCGGCACTCGCACGCATTCTGGCGAAGCATCATGGCTTCACGTGCACGGTGCTGTTCGGTGTTGATGACAAGGGCGTCCTCAAGCCGGGAAACGACAACGTGCCGGGACTCGAAACGCTGGAAACGGCCGACCTGATGGTTGTCTTTACGCGATTTCAGAATTGGCCGGACGAACAGATGCAGCACTTCGAAAACTACCTCAAGCAAGGTGCACCGATTGTCGGCTTGCGGACGGCCACGCACGGGTTCAAAATCCCCCCCAGCCGCAAGTTCGCCAAGTACTCCGACGGTTATGGCGGCAAAGAGTTCAAAGATGGATTTGGTCGCCAGATCCTCGGTGAAAAGTGGGCCGGGCATTATGGTAGAAACCATCAGTCAAGCACGCGGTTGGACATCGTGTCGGAGCAATCGACGCATCCGATCTTGCGCGGCGTGAAAGACATGTGGGTTCAGTGTGGGGGCTACAGTGCCGATCCGCTGCAGCCAAGCACAGTACTGGCGATGGCACAGCCATTAGTTGGGATGGAACAAGGTTCAGCGGCCGACACCAATATGCCGCCGGTGGCGGGCGCATGGACGCGAAGCTACAAAGGCGCGTCGGGCAACGATGGGCGCGTTTTTACGACCACCTATGGGGCGTCGAACGACATCGAAAACGAAGGCTTCCGCCGGATGTTGATCAACGCCTGTTGCTGGGCTGTCGGGCTGGAAGACGAAATCAAGTCCGATGCAAACGTCAGCTTCGTCGGTCCCTACCACGGGACGTGGCGCACGGGACGTGGTCGCCGTCGTGCAGGACTCAAGCCGCAGGATCTGGCCGGCTGGGAGACGCCAATCGTGCCAATTGACGAATAGCCGCTTACGTCTCTGACGGCGATTTCGCCGTGGCGGTTGATGAGCTCCAGACACGTGGCGGCGCTGTCTGTCAGAACATTCTGGACTTTTCGGTGCGAGTTTCCCGTGAGGTGATAATATTGTGGGCTGTGAAAGTCGGCGATTTCCAGTGAGCGCAATTCCCACACGGCGACCGGTCGCTCCAGTCGGAGCGGCGGATGAGAACCTTCCCCAGAGTGAAGAGATGAACAACACCGCGTGCATTTCGTGTCTGCAAGCACCAACAGAAACAACATTCCCGTAAAACCTTGGTTAAAGCGTGTAGGCAGAAGCCCGTCCCTGTCGAAATCATCCGGTCGAGCCAGATTCCGCGAAAACGTTGAGTAGTTTATCGGATGTGCCGCGGATGACGGAGCGTGGGCGCAGGCGGTTTGATCGGCACGTCCGATAAACGTGGGTTGAACTTAGCCGCGGCCTATGGGGATTGAATGCGGAACTTGAGTTCGTGGGGGCTGCCCGAATGGATGGGCGCGGTGCAGAAGCGGTCGGAGCTGTGAGGAATGTGATGATCGTGCATCGCGGGGATTGGCGCGGAGTCACTGGTGATGCCGCCGATGGACGTGAAATGGTGAAGTGCGGCCTCCATCATCACATCTGCGGTTCACCGCTTCACAGGAAAAACTCGACTGGAATCTCGCTGAATCTCAGAATCTCGCACGGGAAAGTGGCGAGAACTCGCGCAGAAAACTCCAGAATGTCGTGACGGACAGCACGGTAAAAAAACTCGGCCGAACATTTTGACCGAGAAAACAAGGGTGTTGAAACTCGGCAAGCTGTACAATCTCAACTGAAGTGTCCTCGTGAACTTGTTCGGCGCCGATCAAATCTCGGCGCCGAAAAACAGTCTTGAGGCCACCCCTGGGAACACACGTGTAGCGCAAAAGTCGCTGGACCAGGACAGCGCCTTCTATCATGATGCTTTCGCCAAACTGTGTCTATCAGCAGCAATGACTGATATGATCGACGGTCCGTCAACCGCACGATATCGGTCTCTGTGGCGTTGGCAGTTTCTCTCCAGGTACAACGTAAGATCGCGGCCGCCAGGTGTTCATCAATTGCGGAATGCGACAAGTCAACAGAGGGAAGGCGTAGCGAACGTGCAAATTCAATTACTCCGATCTGCCACTCTGCTTGCTGCGGCGATTCCCTTGCTTTGTGTGGGTTCACTTCGCGCGCAGAATTTCGGCAAGAAAGACCAGAATCAATCGAAGCCGCTGCGAGCCGGACCGCTGGAACCGGCCGGAGCGCTGAAGTCGTTCAAGTTGCAACCGGGATTTCGTATTGAGTTGGTCGCAGCCGAACCGCTCGTACGTGATCCGGTGGCGATCAGTTTCGATGAGTCCGGTCGGATGTACGTCGTCGAATATCCCGAATTCAACAAATACAGCTTCAAAAATGAATTCAAAGGATCTGGCGCCGTCAAGCTGCTGGAGGACACAAATCGCGACGGCCGCTTTGACAAATCCACGCTGTTTCTGGACAAAGTCGATTTCCCGACCGCCGTGATCTGTTACGACGGCGGGGTCTTTGTCGGAGCGGCTCCGGACCTGCTGTTTTGCAAGGACACCAATGGGGATGGTCGCGCCGACGAGCGGAGGGTGGTGTTGACAGGGTTCGCGCGCGACTTTGCCGGCGGCGGTTTGCTGAATTCGTTTCGCTGGGGACTGGATAACCGAATTCACGTCGCCACCAGTTTTGCCGGCGGCAACGTGCGCCGAGCCGATCGGCCCGGTGACAAACCGGTGTCGGTTCGCGGCCGAGGTTTGATTTGGGATCCGCGCAGTCGATCGTTCGAAGCGACCAGCGGCGGCGGACAGCACGGAATGGGCATGGACGATTGGGGCCGCAAGTTTCTTTGCTCGAACGTCAACCCCATGCAGCTGCTGATGTACGATGGGCGCTATATCGCCCGCAACCCGTTTTTCGCTCCGCCGCGGGCAGCCG
>CAUZOL010000549.1:0-3200 GCA_963581435.1 Planctomycetota bacterium | reverse complement strand
CATCAAGTCGAACGCCCGCGGCTTCCGCAACTTTGCGAACTACCGCACCCGCATCCTGTTCTTCTGTGGAAAACTGAAACTCAAACCGTGCTGAAAACACCCATTAAAATCGGTGAAGAACCCAATACACTGGCCCGTCACCGAAGAACATGCCGTGACCCGCCAGCCAGTACATTGGCCCCATACTGATGGTATAAACTGAAAGAACGCCAATAAGAACTCCCCAGGACGCGAGCAACTGCCTGAGCAGACTGTGTGCGTTACTTGATTTCCGCTGGTCAGGGGATGAGCGTCCCGACTCACAGTTCATGTTGGTCATATGACTCAACTTCAGCTTGAACACTGTGGCTTGCCATATCAACGAAGGGGTGCCACTGGCGTGTCGTCAGCGCGACCTGTCGCTCAAACCACCTCGTACCCACTCCGTTGCTCCCGTCGCAATAACTTATCGGCGGCGGCGTCGTTCACAAAGCGTTCGGTCTTCGGGTTCCACTTCAGTGGGCGGCCGAGTTCCATTGAGATGTTGCCGAGGTGACACGTCGTTGCGCTTTGGTGTTGGCTGACGACGTCGGAGATGGGGGTTTTCCGCGAGCGAACGCAGTCGAAGAAGTTGCCCATGTGGTTGACGATGGCATCCAGCTTGCCCATCCGTGCGGGGCGGCTGAGATTGTCGTTGCCGTATTGACGGAACTTCTCACGCGGCAGCGGATTCTTTTCCAGCGCTGCCACGGCACGGCCGGCGACTGTGCCGCGATTGACGAAAATGCGCCCCTTCGAGCCGGTGAACATTACGCCGTTGCGACCTTCGTCGGCCACCGTCATCACCACGCCGTTGGAATACTTGTAGGTTGCGAAATATTCCAGCGGCACATTGTATCCGTCCTTGATGTTGGCGTACTTCGCCCGGCCATCGACTTCAATCGGCAACGCGCCGATGCCCCATTGGGCGATGTCCAGATGATGCGCACCCCAGTCGGTCATCTTCCCGCCGGAATATTCTTTCCACCAACGGAACGTGTAGTGACAGCGTTCGGGAATGTACGGTACGTCGGGCGTTTGCCCCTGCCAGATGTCCCAGTTGATATTCGCCGGCGGCTTGCGATGTTCAAACGGCCCACCGGTCGGCGGTCGATCAATGGCGACATCGACGCGTTCCAACTTACCGACTCGCCCTTGGTGCACCATTTCGACCGCGAGCCGAAACCGGTGATCGCTGCGCTGCCACGAACCGACCTGAATCACGCGGCCGGTTTCTTTGGCGACCTTCGTCAACAGTTTTCCCTCGTCGATGGTCAACGTCAGTGGCTTTTCGACGTAAACATCTTTGCCCGCGCGACAGGCATCGACGGCCATTTTGGTATGCCAATGATCGGGCGTGCCGATCATCACGACATCGACATCTTTGCGATTCAGCAGGTCGCGATAGTCTTCAAAGATTTTCGGTGTGCTACCGAAGCTGGCCCGTGCCTGTTCGCGAACGTGCCGATCGACGTCGGCAATTGCGACGACGTTGCCGTAGTTCTGCGCTTTGTGTGTGATGACCGATCCCTGATACCGCATGCCGATGGCACCGATTCCGAGCGTCTCATTCGCCGAACGCGGTTTCTGTTGTGCCGTCGCAGCGGAGCCGAACAGCAACGGCCCACAACTCCCGGCCACGAGCGATGCGGAAGAAACGGCAAGAAAATCACGACGGCTGTGCTGAAAACTCATTTCGGGCCTCGTGTCAAACGGCGGCTACAAATTAAACGACCTGATCTGGTTCCCAAGCTCCGGCTTGGGGACCAGCGTCCGCGAAGCTCTGCTTCGCTCATCGGCTCGCAGGACTTTCGATCAACCTGCGATGCACTTGATCGGCGTTTCCGGATTATACCATGCGGCAAGTCACAGACGAAACCGGATCGACTGTCCGCTTGGACCCACTGCCTGGTATCTAGTATGCTGAAGGCCACAGTTAATGTGGCGATGCAGTCCATGAGGGAGTCCAGTTCGCGTGGGTTCCGACTCGAAGTCCAAACCGAACGCCGACAATTCGTCGGAACCGGCCGAAAGTCGCGGGACATCGTCCGAGGGTGATTCCGTTGCCGACGGTGCTGCAAACCGCGCTGCGCATCCGTTGCCCGAGCAGTTTGGGCGCTACCGCATTGTGCGGATGCTGGGCGAAGGCGCGATGGGGCAGGTGTTTCTCGCCCACGACGATCAACTCGATCGCGATGTTGCGCTAAAAGTTCCCCGCTTCTCTGCCAAGGGCGACGAAGAACGCATCGAACGCTTTTACCGCGAAGCCCGCGCAGCGGCCACCCTGCGTCATCCCAACGTTTGTCCCATTCACGATGTGGGCGAGTTTGAAGGCCGACCGTTTCTGACGATGGCCTATATCGAAGGTCGGCCGCTGTCGGACTTCGTGCGCGAGGGAAAGCCGCTTCCGCAACGACAGGCGGCTATTATCGTCCGCAAACTGGCGCGCGGATTGGCGGCCGCCCATAAGGAAGAGGTCACGCATCGGGATCTGAAACCGGCCAACGTGATGGTTGATGAGCGCAACGAGCCAATCGTAATGGACTTCGGACTGGCCCAACGCGAACGGGACAACGAACCGCAGTTGACCAAAGACGGCACGCTGCTGGGAACGCCCGCTTATATGCCGCCCGAACAAGTCCTCGGCGATACCAAGTTGATCGGCCCGCCCGCCGACATCTACAGTCTGGGCGTTGTGCTGTACGAACTGTTGACCGGGGAGTTGCCATTCCAGGGACCGGTGAACGTCGTCCTCGCACAGGTACTCAACGTCGAACCTCCCCCGCCATCGGAACTGCGACTCGGTCTCGATCCCGAACTCGAGGCCATTTGTCAAAAGGCGATGGCGAAGAGCATCGAAGAACGAACTCAGTCGATGGACGAACTGGCTGACGAATTGAAAGCGTACCTGCGCAAGGGCCGTTCGACCACCGACAAGATGACGGTCGTCGGCGTCGCCGTCGATAAGCCAACGCAAACCGGCACGCAGTTGGATCTCAAGGCGGAACAACCGGCCCCGGTTGACGAGCCGATTGCTGCGACGGACGATTGGTTGCGTCAGCGCTGGCAGGTGGCGCGACAGCGATCATCCTTGGGTTATTCCTCGCATTCGCAGTATTTGGACCGGCATCGCAAAACGATCAGCCCGGTGGCGACGATGACTCGAACTGGACTGATCTAAC
>CAUZOL010000548.1:0-3213 GCA_963581435.1 Planctomycetota bacterium | reverse complement strand
TCCGGCGTGATCTTGAGAATGTCCTGTTGCGGCTTCGGCAGTGATGATTTCTTCAACGCCTGCTGCGTTTTCTCCCATGCCAGCAATGAATCGAACTGTTGTGGGATGTTGCCAAGCGTGACGACACCTGCCTTGTCCCAGTAGACGGTCCCGTCGAACTGCGTAAATGCCCAACCGTTGATTTGGGCGCCCGGTTTCAGTCCGAGTGATTGAGCATCGACTTCCAGCCGCGTCCATTTTCCAACTTCGGGCAACTTGCCCATTTTTCGTCGCGACGGCGAATTGTCGGCCCCCCAAGGAATACGGTTGTCGCCCCAATACGCGCGATGCTCCCAGGTGCCATCGTTGAACTGCAGCATGATTTCTTTGGGCGGGTTCCTCGGGTCGAGATAGACGTAGGCGAAAAGCGTGTCGGCCTCGACAACTTTCAATGGGGGATTGGCCCCGGTGAAAAGGTGCTGGCTGAGGCCGGTGGCCGTGCGTGTGTGAGACTTCTCGCCGCTAAAGACTGGTCCTGCAGCTCGTGCGACCCACTTCCAGGAATTCGCTTGCTCATTCCCGGTTGGAACTGATGCCGTTGGTAAAGCGTCATCAACCCAAACGATTTCGCGAGGCTTAGGCGGCTCGACAACTGTTACTTGTTTCGGTTCCTCGTACTTTACAGCGGCGACTTGGTTCCGAATTTCCGATTGCAATTCGGCGATCCGTTGCTCGTGTTTTTTCTTTTGCTGCTGTTGAGCTGGTGAGGGGATTTTGACTGCCGGCGGAGGCAAAATCACGTTCCCGTCCATTGCTGCGTCGGCCGTGTTCGCGTAGTAGGCGAACAACTGGTAGAACTCCTGCTGCGAGATCGGGTCGAACTTGTGTTTGTGACAAACAGTGCAACCGAGCGACAACCCCATCCAAACCGTGCCGATGGTCTTCACGCGATCGACCGCGTAACGGACCCGGTATTCCTCGGCAATCGAACCTCCTTCGCTAGTGGTGACGTTGCAGCGGTTGAAGCCGGTTGCCACCTTCTGGTTCAACGTGGGGTTCGGCAGCAGGTCGCCCGCCAATTGCTCCACGGTAAACTGGTCGAAGGGCATATTCTGGTTGAACGCACCAATCAGCCAATCGCGGTATGGCCAAATCGAGCGTTCGTTGTCGAGGTGCAAACCATGTGTGTCGCCGTAGCGTGCGGCGTCGAGCCAATGTCGCGTCATTTGCTCGCCATAGGCATTCGATTTGAGTAAGCGGTCAACCACTTTCTCGTAAGCGCCCGGAGACTTGTCTGTCAGGAATGCGTCGATTTCGGCAAGCGTTGGCGGCAGACCGGTCAGGTCGAATGTCGCGCGGCGAATCAGCGATGTTCGGTCGGCTTGCGGCGATGGTGCCAGTCCTTCGCTGACCAACTGCTCAATGACGAACTGGTCGATACCGTTGCGAACGCGATCCGCATGCTTCACCTGCGGCGGCTGCGTCGATTCGGGTTTGACGAATGACCAGTGTGACTTCCACTCTGCGCCCTCGTCGATCCATCGTTTGATGAGAGCGATTTGTGCCGCCGTTAGTTGCTTGCCGCTGTCGGCCGGGGGCATACGCTCGTCTTCGTCCTTTGAAATCAGGCGTTGATACAGGGCACTGTCTGCACTCTTGCCGCGGACAACAGCATGGTCCCCGGAGTCGAGTGCAGCAAATGCACCCGCCTCGGTGTCGAGCCGTAATTCGGCCTGTCGTTCGTTGGCGTCAGGCCCGTGGCACTTGTAGCAAGTATTGGACAACAGCGGACGAATGTCGCGATTGTAATTGACTGGCTTGTCGGCGGAGTTCGCCGTTTGTGCAAGCAGCCCGAATACAACAAGAGTGGGGATCGAGAAGATCACAACCCGTTTGATTCGGCTGCGGTTGATTTTACTACCGTCGATTTCACTATGAGAATTCATTGAATTAGCTCCAGCAACTCAGAGCGGGACAGAAACGTCATCCGTGCGTCGGGGGAGAATTTGGCGGGAAGAAACACCCAGTCTCAAGGCATTCCTATAGTCCATTAAACCTTCTCGTACGGCGGCTGTCCATTCCGAACTGATGGACGCGCCGGTCACTTGTCTCGAAGACCGCAGCTCCAGCTTTGCAAACTCTCACAACAGGAAGTCGCTACTGGTTGAGTGACGCGTGTCCGTGGTGCATAATCCTGTTACAAATCCATACGGCTGCTGCTTCTTCACACTCAACACTGCGTTGCCATCAACACCGCGATGCCATCGTAGTGCAGACCGTGAACAAACAGACTGTTGCGGCGTGCCGCGTTTTTGGTGCAGTGCCGACGACTGCTGATCGGGATGGCGATGATGAATCTGATTTTCGCTGAAAATGGCGGGAGAATTGCCGCCGCCGGACTGCTCGCTGAGGTGAGTTCCGACCAACTGGTGAAAGAGGCACCGCTGCACGGTGTGCTGGTCATCGTCGCCTTTCTCCTCATTGTTCTGCTGGTTGCGCTGCTACCCAGGGAGCGACGTAAATATGTCCGTGGGCCGTTCGGACTCTTGATATTGTTCGCCGTCCTGCTGGTGCTGCATGTCATGGTCGGCGAAAAGTCGGAAGCCTATTATTATCCGCTATTGCATACGGCGTCCTTCTTTCTGCTGGCGAGTATCGGGCGATCTTGTTTCTTGTTGGCGACCGACTCCATCATTTCGCACCATATCGTCAAGAAGTCGCTTCCAAAAATCTTTCTCGACCTGCTCCAGGTCGTCGTCTATGCGGTCATGCTGTTGATTGTGATGACAGTGGCTGAGGTCGATACTTCGTCACTCGTTACCGGCTCCGCGCTCATCACCGCTGCCATCGGCCTGTCGATGAAAGACACGTTGGGCAACATGTTTGCCGGACTGGCGATTCAAATTCAGCGGCCGTTCGATATCGGCGACTGGATTGAGTTCGACGAGCATTCTTACCACATTGGCAAAGTACTCGAAATCAACTGGCGGGCAACGAGAGTTATCACGCTCGACAAGGTCGAGGTCATTATCCCCAACAGCGTGCTGGCCAACGCACCCATTCGCAATTTTACAAAACCGCTGCAGCATTCACGGCGATCGATTTTTGGTAACCGTTCACAGCGTAGCGATCACGTGCTTGGCAGCAGGGTTGGTGTGGGGCGGTTTTGCTGTTTGTGGGTGACGGCATCGGTGATCCAGCCGAGAGCGTGGCGGCCGAGGCGGCGACAGGTTT
>CAUZOL010000547.1:0-3220 GCA_963581435.1 Planctomycetota bacterium | reverse complement strand
GATGGTGGTCGTCACGGGGGCGGGTATGCAGGACGAGAACGGGGCAGCGTTTGTCCTCTCTCGTATGCATGGCCTGTTCTCGCGACTGACGGTCGTATTCGGCGATTCGGCTTACGGCCGACAAGGGGAGGTATTGTCAAAACTTGTGTTCTTGAAGAGTTGAGAAAAAGCGGGGTATCCTGCTGAGGTAACCACACTTCAGCGGCCCGATCAGCCAGCCGGTGATCATTGCCGACTTCAATGAACGCCTCCGTGGGCAATCCACCGTTGGCAAGCAGTTCCTTGGTGTCGGCAAACGGCACCACATCGTCGGCTCGTGCATGCAGGATCACCGTGTTTGGCTTGACGGTCGTGGCCGTACCCCATTTCTTCCAGGCCGGGCAGAGCAAGACAAGCGGAGTGTCTTTGCTGTCGATGTTCATTGCGACCGCACCACCGCGGGATGAGCCGACGACGACATCCGGCTGATGCTTATCGAACTCGGCTTGAGCGATCCGCAACGCTGCAGCGAAGTCGTCGTCGGGCAGTGCGGGGTTGAAAACTTTGTGGCCGTGATCTTTCAGATAGGTTGGCTTGCGGCCACCGGGTACTGAGGACCAACCGTGGAGGAAGAGGAGTTTCATTACTACATTGTAGCTGTCTTGCCGCCCGAAGGCCCCTGCGAGGGGTGTTCATTGTCCAATTCAAGCTGCGGTCCTGCGTCCATAACGTACTTTTGACTCGATCCCCGACTAACGTCACGTGAAATCACCATCTCTTCATCACCGGTGTAACAACTGCCGCTGACTTCGTCGTGTGTTTTTTCACGTCAACCTGTCTGAATTCTACCGTCGTCAGTCAATCAGCCGTAGAATGACATTCAGCATACGCCACGACCAGCACGGATGTCCCGATGCCCGAGGAATCGTGCGCCAGTTGCAATAACCTGAGATCCAATTACGGCAACTGACTTGCCAGCAAACGAGAGCAACACTTGTCTTCCGATGGGAACACGCTTCACAAAGACTCTGATTCATTCGTGGTCCTGTTCCGGCTCGGCCCGGCGATGGCCGTGATCCGCGGTTGACTTCCCCACGTTATCCACGATGTTTGCCTCGACGCACAACCCATCGATTTTCCAACTTTGATGCGTATAATCAGCGGAGAGCATTTTCGACGTGTGAGTCCCAGAACCGCAGTCGGCGATTTCTGACAACGAAGAGGAGAGAGACATGTTTTTATGGTGGGACCCGATGTACTTTGTGTTCATCGCGCCGGCTTTGGTGCTGATGCTCTGGGCGCAGGGACGGGTGCGGTCGGCTTACGCCCGGGGAATGAAGATCGACGCAAAATTGAGTGGTGCCGCAGCGGCGCGGTACATTCTCGATCAGGCCGGCTGTCAGGATGTGGGCATCGAAGAAACGCACGGCATGCTGTCGGACCACTACGATCCTCGGCAACGCATGCTACGCCTGAGCCACGACATCTTTCACAGCCGCTCGGCGACCGCGGTCGGCATTGCCGCCCACGAAGCAGGACACGCCTTGCAGCATGCGCACAACTACGCGCCGCTCGTGTTGCGAAACGCTGCTGTCCCGGCAGCCCAGTTCGGGCCATGGGCGTTTTTCGGGCTGATGATACTCGGCTTCATTTTTGGACGCCCCGAATTGCTCGTCATCGGACTGTGCTGCTACGGCGCACTGGTTGTCTTCCAGATAATCAATCTGCCTGTAGAGTTCGACGCCAGTAATCGGGCCAAGCGCATTCTGACCGAGTACCAGATCGTCGATCAGGAGGGCGCAGTGGCGGTCAGAAAGGTGCTCAATGCCGCTGGTTGGACGTATGTCGCCGCCACGCTGCAGTCGCTTTTGACGCTCTTGTATTACGCCTTCGTCCTCTTCGGAGGGGGCGGGGACGATTGAAAATCCTCATCCAGCAAGTTGTACGAGCAACCGGCATGCAGCAATGGACTCTTGGGACGAATCAATCTGCCGTGCTGTTCCCCACGACATTCTGAAGTTTTCAGCGAGAGTTCTCACTCCACGGGCAGCCGCCGCGATGCCGTCCTGACTTCACCTTGATTGCCCGCAGAACTTGCACTCAGCCAAACCAGTGACGTTTTCCCAAGGAAATCGACCCAGTGAAGTGCAGCCGAAGACAAGTCGAGTCTGCGTGGGCGAGGTCGTTAAGTCGTTCGAGCGGAACGCGGTTTGAAACTGGAGACAAATCAAAAAGCACTCTTGAAGTGAAATCACGACGCCCCGGTTGGCAAGTTGCTGACCGGGGCGCCGTTGCTTTCAAAAGACCGCATCGCCACGAGGCTTTTTCCTTCTCTTAGCTATTCGACGAACAGGCTGCCTGTCGGCTTGATCGAGTTGGCGATGTTGAACTGGCTGGCGATCGAGTGCGGCCAGATGTTGCTCGATGTCATCAACCACGAAGTCAGCATCGGTTCACTTGGTCAGGCGGTCGATGAGATAGTCTGTGGAACCCCTGTATGTTGGATGACGCCGACCCGGATGAACGAGGACCACATCGACTTTCACGGATTTGAGCCGCTCTTCCAGTTTGACGCCCATGATGCCGGAGTGGGTCGGATCCTTTGGCGAAGAGCCCACGACTGGAACCTCGCCCCGGTAGAACATCGCGATCGGTGGATCGTCTTTGGAAACGTGCTCGATCGGCGAATACTCCTTGATCCACTTGATAACTTTCTCACGATTGTCGATCAGACTCTGAAAGTTCGGCAGACCGAAGGCGTGGGCACCGTAGCCGTAGTTCGGCATCCACTCGCGCAGTTCCTTCGGATCGAGCGACACCTGCGCTCCGTTGACCGCGGCGCAGTAAAGGCGAGTCGATTCGCGCGCGACGGGATCATCGCTCTTGGGATCGGCCATGTCATCGTGCAAAGCGAGCCAGAGTGAAGAGCATGCACCAGCCGAGCCTCCGGTCGCGCCGATGCGCTTCTTGTCGAGGTTCCATTCGGCGGCTTTGGAGCGGATGAATTGCAAGGCGCGCGCCGCGTCTTCCAGAGGCGCTTTCACGGGCGGCTCCACCTTCTCTTCGACGCCGTTGCGTGACGAGTTGAAGAACGCGCGCGAGGAATTGAAAGCTGGGCACGACCGGATTTCGGAACTGGAACAACAGCTCAGAAAACAGTCTCCGGACACGCGTCTGGAAGAAGGGTATTCTCTCAAGGCCGAAGAGCAACGGCGAAAGAAACACTCCGGCAAGCGACGCA
>CAUZOL010000546.1:0-3230 GCA_963581435.1 Planctomycetota bacterium | reverse complement strand
GTCCAAAGTCGTTGGGCGTGCGAACCAGCCCGCTGCCGAACATCCACTGCCAGACGCGATTGACATAGACGCGCGCGGTGATTGCATTCTCTTCATTGACCAGGAATTCCGCCAATTCCAATCGCCCACTGCGCTGACTGTGACGGACCTGATCGTGCTTGGAAAAGACTTGCAGCAGTCCCCGTGGTATCGGTTTGCCGCGTTCGTTGATGTTGCCCCGAATATTCAACGAATAATTGATGGCGACGGCGTTCCGTTCGTCCATACTGTTGACGGTTCTGGGGAACGGCAACGTGTTTTCGACTTCGCGATAACGATTGACTAGTTTCGAGAGCGACGAGTCCGGCGATGCCGTGTTGTTCAACAGGCTCTGCGAGATCAGCCAATTCAGCAACTTCACGTCTTCAGTGTTGGCCCTGTTGTTCGCCCAGTTGATGACGGCGGTGGTACACCATTTTCCAATTCGCTGTGCCGCCTGCTGTGATGTTGAAGGGGGCTTGCCAGCGAACAAAGCGGCGAATCTTGCGAGGTCATCGGCCGGTACGCCCGCCGCATCGTGTGTGACGATGTTCATGACACTGAACCAGCTACGTTTGTCGAACCCCATGTCGGCATCGGGCAGTTTCTTGCCGGCGACTTGGGCGACTCCGGTGCGCGGAGGGAAATTGGGGTTCAAGTCACTGGTCACCAGGTCGTAGGAAACACTCTGGATCCCGTTGGACAAGCCCATGTCTGCGAACGCTGTCCAGCGGGGTTGTCGTCGATCAAAAAACTTGACCGCTTCGGTTTGAAACGCGTTGTCGGCCATGCGGATCGAACCGCTCCACTCACCACCGGCCAATTCGACGCTTACAAACCTGCCGGGGACATCCTGTTGCCGGGGCATTCGCAATGCGCCGGGTAACTTCGACGACAATGCGTGTGTGTGATAACCCCTGGGAAGTAATGCCTGCACCACCGTTTTGCCTTCAATCGCAATCAACGGTGTGCCGTCGGTGACATGACCGAACCGCATTCCGTCGCCATCGGTAATCCAACCTGCGGGTAATTCGGCGTGCTCGAAATCGGCGAGTCTCTTGAATTGCTTTGAATTGCTCGCTCGTCGCGCAGCGTTGGCCGTTCGCCATTCTGTGGCGACTTGTTTCCATGTGGTTTGTGTCTCAGTATCTGACTGCGACGATTTGAGGCGCGACGCAAGGAGTTTGATGCCATCCAGACCCGTTGCGGCGACGAAATTCTGAGCGTTGGTTGCTTTGGTTTCTTTCAAGATCCCCAACGCGGCACGCCACAATCCGCGTCGGTTGTGCGTGGCACTCCGATTGTCGGCTGTTTCAATGAATGCCGCCGCAATCTCATTGCCGAACGATGCGGCTTGTTTCGACCAGACGGACTTCAGTTCCTCGTGGATCTCAGATCGCAACGTTTTTAGTTCATCAATCCTGGCCTTGTTGCTGGCGGGGGTCTCAATCGACCGGCAGGTCCAGCGCGGCGTCATGAACACGCCGGCGAGCGCGTAGTAGTCTCGCTGTGAGACGGCATCGAACTTGTGATCGTGGCAGCGGGCGCACGCCATCGTCATCGCCAGAAACGTTTTCGAGAATGCGTCGATCTTGTTGTCGATCATCTCCTCGCGAACGCCGTTGATGACCTCATTGTCGCCATGACGATGTTCGCCCATGTGATAAAACATCGGCCCGATCAGGCTTTCGTTGATGCCGTTGGCCGAATCAATCCGTGGCTGTGTAAGCAGGTCGCCGGCAATCTGTTCGCGAATCAATCGATCGAAACCGACATCCCGATTGAATGCGCGGATCAGGTAATCGCGATACTCCCACGATCCCTTGGCGGGGTTGTCCCATTCGTACCCGTAAGTGTCGGTGTAACGCACCACGTCCATCCATCGCCGCGCCATTTGTTCCCCGTAATGGGGTGATTCAAGAAGTTCATCGACGAGCGTCGCAAACGCTTGGTCAGCGCTCTTGGCGAACAGTGCCGGGAACGATTGCACGAGTTTCGGATTCGGGGGCAACCCGGTCAGCACGAATGACAAACGTCGCAACAAGGTCAACGCGTCGGCGTCGGCAGCCGGCGTCAACTGTTGTTCCAGTAGTTTTGCAAGAATGAATCGATCGATCGGCTTTTTCGACCAATCGTTCCCGTCGAGCGATGGTGGCGAGACTTTTGCGGCCGGTTGCAGACTCCACCACTTGCTGCGCTGCCCGAGGACCAGATTCCAGGATTGTTCGGCGGCCTCGGTTGCCGATGGCGGCTTGTCGCGAGGGTCGGGTGCTCCCATCTCAATCCACTTGACGAAGTCGGCAATGACCCCATCGGGGAGCTTCTTCTTTGGCGGCATTTCGAACGATTCGTGACGCAGCGCTTCAATCAGCAGGCTGTCGGCCACTTTGCCGGGAACAACCGCCGGGTCGGTTTCGCCGCCCGCGCGAATTGCAGCGCGGCTATCAACTCTCAACCCGCCCTTGATCTCCGCGGCCGCTGCCGAATGGCAACTGTAACACTCCTTGATCAACACGGGCCGTATGCGCCGCTCGAAAAACTCGTCGCCCTGTTTGTCGGCAGCAGATAAGTGACTCGCAGAAGTCATCAGCAAAACGATAACAACGAGGGGGCGAAGGATGTTCGACGCGCGTCGAATGCTCGAATGCTTCGGAAGTTTTCGTGCCGATGTCATCACTGCGCAATTCATCTTCGCGAACCGTCGGTGGATCGCCATGTCGCATCTGCGTTACGCCCGAAACTGATCCAGGCAGGTCATCACGCGATTCTAACATGTCGTGCGCCCCATTCGTCCATCGTGCGGCGGTTTTGTGATGGTTTCACCCGCGGAACAACGCATCTGGGCTTCGACTGCCCGCAGTGACGAGTGACAAAACACGGCATGGATGTTGGGGGAAATGGACCAGAGATAAGCCTGATCCGCGCTGCTTGTTTTATTTGCTATGTGGAGACTGATGAGAAACGCCGTCTTCTGTCGTCATTTCTGGTCTTATCATTCTTGCCAGTCCCCAAATCTCGAATGCCCAAAGAAACATCAGCGCAATCGGCAACGTCCACGACGGGCGGTCTCTTCCCGGCGGCTTGACGGACGCCAGCAGTTTTCCTGTAACAGCATTCCAAAGCAGGGCGATTGCGCCACACTGGGCAACTTGGCATAATTGGAGCATTGGTGTTTTCACCGCTTGCTGAGGAGAAGCAATGGTGTTGTGAAA
>CAUZOL010000545.1:0-3232 GCA_963581435.1 Planctomycetota bacterium | reverse complement strand
CACGTTTCGTATATTTTGCATCAACGTTGGGCTCAGTGATCCAAAACCCGACATACATGTAGTCGTCGTCCCACAAAACTGCCGCGCGTGTTTCGTGAAGGGTTTTTTTGCCGCTGATCAAATCGACAAACGATCGCATTTTTGTTGTTGACTTCCAGGCCTCTTCGTCCAGCTTTCCATCAATCGTCGGCGGCTTGTCACAACGAATGGCAGAGTACTGAGGAATCTCCCTGTTGGGTACCAGCGATTGAGGAAACGGCTTGGGAAGCGAGACCGTAACCGAACTCGGGAAACTCAAAAATGGATCACCTCGTTGCTTAAGCGTGTCAGACAGCGATGCGATCGTTCGCATCAGGGTGCCGACGTCAACGCTCGTGCGACAATCGACGTCGATGGATTCGGAGGGCACACACCACTGTTTCACACAGTTGTGACGCCAGCTCGCAAGACAGACGCGTTGGCTCGGCTGTTGTTGCGAAACGGGGCCGACCCGAACATTCGCGCGACGTTCCGAAAGCTGGTTGGCGCTTCAGGTGACGTTGAGACGGAGCAACCGCCGGAATATCACAATGCCTCCGTCCTGGATTTTGCGACGCAATTTGGAGAACCAAGCTACGTCAACGAAATTGCGATCGCCATCATTTGATGGCAACAAACGACCTTGCGAATGATTTCCGGTGCGCTCGGTGAGTTGTCGTCGCCTTGCCTACAGATCAGCCAAACGCCGATCTGAGTCGCCGAAGCGCGGCAGGCGGGCTCCCATGCGATCCATCAGTGACAGATACAGGCTGCACGCACGACGATTCGCGTCTCCCTTGTCGAGATAATCGAGCACTCGTCCGGTCTTCAGGCTGCCTCCCCCCTGACCGGCCAACAGGATTGGCATCTGATCGGCTTCGTGTTTGTCGCCGTCGAAGAGATTCGAGCAGCCACACAACAACGAATTGTCCAGCAGCGATTGTCCCCCTTCGTCAATCTCTTTCAGCCGCTTGACCAGATAGGCAAACTGCTGGACGTGGAACTGATTGGTTTTCAGATACATGGCTTCCAGCTTGGGATCGCGGCCGTTGTGCGTCAGATCCAAATGCAGGCTGCCTTGGACTCCGTCCAGAAATCCGAAGTTCATTTGCGACAAGTCGTTGTTCAACATGCAGGTGGCAATTCGCGTCTTGTCCATCTGAAATGCCAGCACGATGAGGTCAAGCATCAGCTTCATGTGGATGGGTACGTCTTGTGGCAACGGGTCGTCTGGACGCGGGATATTCGGCTTCGACAATGTCGGTCGCCAGCCTTCCAGGCGGTCATCGCGCGTTGCACGGTCGAGTCGTTTCTCGATGTCGCGAATCGATTCCAGGTAGTCATCCAGCTTGGGTCGGTCGCTCTCTGAGAGGCGGCTTTTCAGACTCTTGGCTTCGGCGAGCACCTGATCGAGGATGCTGCGGTCGATGCGGCGATCTTTCCCGTCACCGACGAGAAGGTCAAACACACGAGCGGGGTAAATCTCTTTCGTCGCCGGCTTCTGGCTCGACTTCCAGGAAATGCACGAGCCGTAAATCATCGACAGACCGTCTTCCAACCGAAGTTCGGTCGGCTCGACTCCCAGGACCAGACTGGGGATGGCTGTGTGATGGCCAATTTGCTGAACGAGAACCTGATCCATCGTTTTGCCAACGCGAATGTCGCTTTGTTCGGTACTGACCCAAGCTCCAGAAAGCAGATTCGGCATTCGGCCCAGGTGAGCGCTTTTGTGCCTTACGGCTTGTTCGTTAAACAGACCGCGCAAGAAAACCATGTCTTCACGAAACGGCTCCATCGGCTTCAGGCCGGGGCCGATTTCCATCGCCTTTCCGCTCCCCTTGGCCCACCAGTGAGCCAGCTCGACGCCGTTGGAAAAGAAGACACAGGCGAAGCGAACGGGTGGTGTTTGGGCGGCCCCTTTCGTCGCGCGCTTGCCGGTTTCGGCTGCGCGCAACGGAAGTGATTCAAGAAAGGGCAACGCCAAGGCGCAACCGGCACCACGCAGAAAACTGCGGCGCGAACTTTGTTGCTCGGCTGGTGATCGGTTAGCGGTCGTCATTGTTGGTGTCCTTCTTGACAGAGTCCTTCGTATCGGCGGAAGCGTCTCGTTTTTCTTCTAATCGGCTCGCCGCACCGCCACGCCGGTGGCCGAACTGCTTGCTGGCGACAATCTTGATGATCAGATCCGACAACCGTTCTTCTCTCTCCAAGCCTGCCATCATTTGTTCGATCAGTGGCCGGTCTGTCAGCAATTCGCCGCGTCCCAATGCATAGCCTAGCAGTTTCGTGCATAACGTTCGATAAAAACCCTTCTGTCGAACGGTTAGATACCTGCGCAAACCAGCCGGTCCTGCGATGTTTGTTCCGTCGTTCAAAGTGCCGGTCGCGTCGATAACCTGCCCGTCACGGTATTTGCCGCGCCAGCGACCGACCGAGTCGAAGTGTTCCAGCGCGAATCCCAAAGGATCAAACCGGGCGTGGCAATTCACGCAGGATGCGTCACTGCGATGGGCGACCAATCGCTGTCGCAAAGTCAGCCCATCGGCGAGGACATCGTCGGGGGGAATCGATCCGGCATCCGGCGGTGGCGGCGGGACAGGTGTTCCCAGCACGCGGCGCAGAATCCAATCGCTCCGTTTGACGGGACTGGTCCGCAGCGGAGCTGACGTCGCGGTGAGCACGGCCCCCAGACGAAGCAAGCCTCCACGATGGAACGTCTTCATGTCGGCAACCAGCACCGGTGCATCAGACAATTCGACTTGCGTCTTCACGCCGTAATGCTCCGCCAACTCGCGATTCAGGAACGAGTAATCGGCAAACAGAATTTCCTGAACCGGACGGTCCTGGCGGACGATGTACTCGAAGAACGAAACGGCCTCATCATACATGGCCGTCTTGAGCGAATCGGTGAATTCCGGAAAGCGTTCTACATCGACACCACGATGACCATCGAAGCGATAGAAACCGAACGACTGGCCGAAGAATTCGGTGGCAAAACGTCGCGCCTTGGGATCGCGTAACATGCGCCGCGTTTGTGCGTCCAGTTGTTTCGGATCGCTCAACCGGCCCGCCGCAGCCACTCGGCGGAGTTCGGCATCGGGAGCCGAAGCCCAAAGGAAATAGCTCAACCGGCCGGCCAGTTCCAAATCGGAAAGTGGCACAATGCCCGGTTGATTCAGTGAGACTTCCACCTTGTAGAGAAAAGCAGGAGCCA
>CAUZOL010000544.1:0-3236 GCA_963581435.1 Planctomycetota bacterium | reverse complement strand
AACACGGCTTCATGGTCACGGCCACATCCCCCGTTCCCGAACCGGCCACGCTTCTCTTAGCCCTCTTTGGTCTGTCGCTGCTACCGCGAAGAAGGCGACGGTAGGGCGGTATCACCAAAAGTATCACCAACCTCTGCATCCCCCTACAACCAGCGACTACAGAGCGAATTGCAGCACACTGGCTTTGAGGGTGTTGTGAGGGTATCCAAATCCTATTCAAGTCTTTTTATTTGACTGGAAATGAGGTGCCGGGCCCCCGGAGGCTAACGAAGTCTGGGTAAAGGGGCCGGAAGATATCGTGACCGACAAGTGGGAGGGAAAGACGGTGATCGATGTCACCGCAGCGAATGATTGCAAAATTGGCGAATGGTTACTGGTCCAGGTCTGGGATGAGAGCTAGGTAAGCAAAATTGATTTACCCGATGACATTTCCGTTAATGGAGATTTAGTTGTTGACAACTAAATCTCACTACCGGATCGTCTTAGCCTTTACTGCCTTCACTCGCGGATGGTTAACATTGATCGCGTGCACTTGCAAAAAACAGTGATCGTTGTAAGGTGCATTTGAGCACGCCAACATCGGCCAACATTAAAGTGCCGGTCTTGCGCGGCGCGGAAACAGACGCTATGTGCCGCAGAATGTCTTGTAGCAGGCCGTGAAGTCTTGCGACGCGGGTTGAGTGTAGCTCGCAAGCTCTGCACGCTCATCGTAGGGATGTGCGATCACAGCAAGTAATCGCACGAACGGTTCTATGTCGGCGTCGTTCGTTGCTGCGGCTAATGCTTCTTCCACCAAGTGGTTTCGCGGGATATAGATCGGGTTGACGGAACGCATCCTCGCGGCTGTCGCGGCTGCTGACTGCCGAGCGATCCGTTGATACCATCGTTCAAGCCAAACTGAGAGTATCTCGGTGGAAGGAAACAACGCTTCCAGAGATTCCGAATTGCCGTCAGCGGCGTCCGCCAGTCGTCGCCACGCGAGCGTGTAGTCAACCGAATGCTCTTCCAGTAGATCGAGCCAATCCTGCACGAGCGACTTGTCACCGTCGATATCCGCTGTGAGATCGTCCAATCCCAGCTTCACTTGTGCCCCAGATAACCACAGCTCTTCATAGCGAGGAATGAAGCCGTTGATGATCGCTTCCACTTTCGGAATGGCCCCCTCAGGATCGTCCTCGTCGATCAGCGGAATCAACGTCTCGGCGAAGCGAGCCAAATTCCACCGTGCGATCTGCGGCTGATTCTCGTAGGCGTAACGCCCCAATTGGTCGATCGAGCTGAACACTGCGTGAGGGCTGAACGATTCCATGTAGGCGCACGGACCATAATCGATCGTCTCGCCAGAAATCGCCATGTTGTCCGTATTCATGACGCCGTGGATGAACCCGATCAGCATCCACTTGGCGACTAAAACGGCTTGCCGCTGCGCCACGGCCTTCAGTAGCAAGAGATAGCGGTCGTCGTCGCTGCTGAGGTGCGGATCATGACGCTCGATGACATAGTCGGCCAGTTGACGGACTTGATCCCACCGCTGTCGCGCCGCAAAGAACTGAAAAGTTCCAACGCGGATATGACTGGCGGCGATGCGAGTGAGGATGGCGCCAGGCAATGCACGCTCGCGATACACCGATTCTCCTGTGGCAACGGCCGCCAAGGCACGGGTCGTCGGAATGCCAAGAGAGTGCATCGCTTCGCCGATCAGGTATTCACGCAGCACGGGTCCGACCGCGGCTTTACCGTCGCCACCGCGAGAAAACGACGTTGGTCCAGATCCTTTCAACGCGATGTCGCGGCGACGTCCGTGAGGATCGGTCACCTCACCCAACAGCAAGGCGCGTCCGTCGCCCAACTGCGGGACGAATCCGCCAAACTGATGCCCGGCGTATGCTTGCGCCAGCGGGCGAGAGCCAGCCAGCAGTTTCTGCCCAGAGAAGATCTGCGCCAAGTCTTGTGATGGCAGACCAGCGACACCCAGCTCAAGTTCGTTGGCAAGCGGACTGTTGAATTGCAGCAATGCCGGCGTCTCGACAGCCATCGGATCACATTCGACGTAGAAGTCTGGCAATTGCTCAGCGTAACTGTTGACAAAACGGAATTGAGCGGTCGGTTCTTGCATCACTTGTTCCTCGAAACGGCTGGGGCAGTTAGCGGCTGTTGATGGTGTTCGTCAAACCTCTGCACTGTGATGCCGCACTCCATTGCAAATCTCCACAGCGCGTTCGATCGCGTTCTCGAACCCCGTCGACCAACCGCCGATCGATAATCGCAGCCGAAGGTCAGTTGACGAATAGAAGAGTTCACGACTCCACCTTAGCATGCATGTTGACCGGCCCGTAGCCTTGGCCCAGGCCTGGGTTGGTCTGAATGGCGGCAGTGATGAATTGCTTGGCGGCCTTCACGGCCGTAACGAGGTCTTCGCCCTTGGCTAATCGCGCCGTGATCGCGGCTGAGAATACGCAGCCCGTACCGTGCGTGTGTGTGGTGTCGACACGTTCGGCTGGCAACGAGTGAATCTTGCCGCCAGACCAGAGTACGTCCACGGGATCGCCCTGTAGGTGGCCGCCTTTGACTAGGACGTTCTTCGCGCCCAACCGAGAAATGACGGCAGCCGCTTTCTCCATCGTCATCAGGTCGGTGACCTCCATCTCCGCCAACCTTGCCGCTTCCGGAACGTTTGGCGTGATCAGGAATGCGTGAGGCAGTAGCTTTCGCCGCAGGACTTGCACGGCCTCGTCGTCGATCAGCGAGGCGCCGTGTTTGCTGACCATTACCGGGTCGACTACCAACGGAAACGAAAATCGCTCGGCCCACTTCGCAATCACTGCAATCACTTCGGCGTTGCCCAAGGCCCCAGTTTTTGCTGCTGCCGGTGGAATGTCGTCAAGAACAGCATCCAGTTGCGAAACGATAAACTCTGGTTGAAGTACTTCGACGGATTCGACCTTATGCGTGTTCTGCACCGTCAGCAACGTGACCACGCTCGTGCCGTAAACGCCGTACTGATGAAACGTCTTCAAGTCGGCCTGCAAGCCGGCTCCGCCCGATGGGTCGGAGCCGGCGATCGTCATCGCAACGGTCATTTGTAGGTCTCCAACGGTGCTGAGAAGAAATCCAATTCACATTGCATGGCGTAGCGATAGGTATCCCGAACGGCTGGGCAGTCCGATGCAACTTCGTCGAGAAGCGACTCCAGGCGAGCACAGAGCTTGTAGAACTTGTCGCCGGAATACGTCTTG
>CAUZOL010000543.1:0-3268 GCA_963581435.1 Planctomycetota bacterium | reverse complement strand
AAATGGTCGATTGTCGACGTGTCTCAGCCGCGACGAGTTCTTAGGACGATCCGTCGCTTTTCGGCGCTCGGCTCGGAATCGGCGAAAAGCATGCGAATCAGATGGACGGATTCCGATCAAAAGATTTCTGGACATCCACTCAGAGGTCAGCTTCCAATTGGCGGGAAGGTCCTGTTCCTACACCGACGGCGGGATATTTCTCGGCGGGCAACTCGACCCAGAATCGGCTTCCGCTGCCGGGTGATGATTTCACCCCGACCGTTCCTCCCAAACTCTCCGCAGCCCGGCGGACGATTCATCGACACCATCTGCCCGTTCGAGTCGATCTGGTGAACGCTGTAGGGAGACGATTCGACCAGCGTGCGATATTTCTCTTCACTCTCACGGAGCAAGTCTTCGGCCCGTTTGCGATCGGTGGTTTCGATCACAACGACGCCTACTGATTCGGTGCTGCCATCGAGTGCCCTCATGGGGAAGTATGACACCATCCATTGCCGTTCGACGCCGGGATGATTGGGCGTTTCGCCATTCACTTCGACATTGAGATACGAGATGCCTTCTGAGAGCACTTTCTGAAACATCGGCTCAATCGTCGGGGCAAGCTCCGGCATGATCTGCTGCGCCGTTCGACCGATGTGTTCCTCGACCGTCGATCCGTTGATGCTTGCCAGCGTCTCGTTGATTTGCACATAGCGAAGTTGATCATCGACGATAGCCAAGCCGGCTGGTGAATCGATAAAGAACGCGTCCAATCGCTGGCGGCTTGCCAACAGCGAGTTCTGCATCTGCCGCTGCCCGGTGATGTCCTGCAGCGTTCCCCGCAAACCAAAAATTTCTCCGGTGTCACCGAATGTGACGTCGGCGACAGTCTCGAAATGCCGCCATTCGCCGCTGGCGTGCTTTGCTCGATATTGCCGTCTGAAGTGCTCGCCCGTTTCCAGAGCATTCATCAGCGCAGCGATGTATTCGACTTTGTCATCGGGATGCAGTAGCGCCGTGAAGCTGTCTTTGGTTGGAGTGAAATGTTCCGGCTCCAGTCCGAACAGATGGTGGAGTTCGTCCGACCACCAGAGTTCGTCCTTGTGAATATCGCCTTCAAAGCTGCCAATCTGTGCAATCCGTTGCGCATCGCGCAGCCGTTGCTCGCTTTCTTCCAACGCCAGCTGGACTTGCCGCCGTTTGGTGATGTCCCAAAAAATCCCCTGTATGCCGACAATCTGCTGATTGGCATTTCGAATTGGATACTTCACAACCCGGACGAATTGCCGCTGGCCGTCGGCCGAAAGATGGTCCTCGACAGCCTCGAACACCTCTCCGGTTTCCATGACTCGCAAATCATCGGCCCGATATTTCTCGGCGAGCGTTTTCGGGTACAAGTCAATATCCGTGTGGCCGAGAATTTCATCAGGATGAAGGCCGATCGAATCACAGAGATTCTGGTTCACGAACGTCATTCGGCCATCGAGATCCTTGCGGAAAATCAATTGCGGAAGGTGTTCCACCAGCGATTGGTAGAAAGACTGCGAATCACGCAGCGCCCCCACAGCACGATTGCGTTGTTGCATGGAATCGGAATGTGCCCAGTAGAGCAGGCCTAGCGATAGAGGGATCAACAGAAAGGATGTAAATGCCAGGCCGCCCACCCACGGCACGACACTACCGCTGACAGCGGAATTGATCTCCTCGGCTGGAGTGTGAATCATCACCATCCCACCGAGTCGGGATGAGCGTGCACACGCCGCCACTTGTAATTCCCCCTTGCCTGAGGTGAATTCCCCAACCCAGTCTTCGCCAGCGGAGACGAGGGCTCGAATTGTCTTTGGCCCGCTATTGCGACCGGTTTCGACGGGAAGGTCACCGACGTCGCGACCCACGAAGTCCGGTTGAATCGTGTGAAGAAGTAACTTGCCGTCGGCATCCACGACGCACACATAGGAGTTCCGATAGGGGTGGCCAAGTTGCTTCCATAAATCCTCTACCGCCTCGACCCGCAATGTGTCTGAGGTCGCTGCGGGCAGCGTGTCAGAATGCTTGGCCATCGTCTGAGCAACATTGAGATGACCTTGATAGATTGTCTCATGAATTGTCTCGCGGCTTGAACGGAATGCAAAATATCCCGTCACACAACTGGCGAGGATTGCCGACACTCCCAACAGAATGGCCAGTCGCGGAACGGCGATTCTTCCCGGTTCCGTTGTGTCGATGTGTGCCGGAGCGCGATCGGTACCGGACACATTCGCCGCGATCCAGCGCCGCACCCCGATCAGACCGACCACATCAACGCTGAAATCGTCAACGCGATAGTCTCCGCTCCGATGTCGATGGCTCGCTCAAACGCCAGTTTGTTGTACAGCGAAAAACTCCGCCTGATGCCCATCAGCAGCACAGACAACGCCATCGGCAACCACGCCAGCCGCCACGACGCGACCGTGATCGCGATCCGTAGAGCAAGAATTGCTGCAAAAAATTGCACGGCGATCGACAATACTGTGACAGCAATTTCCATGCGATCTCTCTGTCGTCGCGAACCAGGCTTGGCTCCTTGAGATGCCGGTGACACGTGCTTTGACGGCCGAGTTGACCAAACCGGGATTTCCCAAATGGATTGCGCCTGAAACCGATCCAGACTCGCAACCTTCGCGATGATAACAACACCTCATCCCCGAGCCGAGCTCCCACAGACGGAGCGGAGAACGACGGAGCGGCGCAAGGGCAATCGCAACAACCGCGATGAGAATTCCGAAGCTGAGTGCCCCCACCAATCCACCAAGCCACGTCGCGCGCTAAACGCCCCACCGACCAGTCCAGCTCCGGTGGACGAGGCAATGACGAACAAATTCGCCATTTCCCAATGGGAAACTGGAGCGAAGCTGGCGACAACACCGATTGCGGCACCCGCAAAACTACCGGTCGCCGCGCGAGGCCAAATGGAGTGGGGAGGCGGTGTGATCATTCCAGGCACCTGGCGAACAAGGTCCTTCTACTTTGGATTGGGAAAGGTATCGTCAAAACAAATACAAGCATTCGTTCGAAGTCGCCAGCCTTGATGGTACCAGAATGTCTCGAACGGTCATCTAACCGAGTTCCGTAATACGTTGGTTAAAACGTGCAGGCTGAACCCCGCCCAGACAGGAATCGTCCATTCGAACTTGAGTTCGCTTAAACCTCGTAAGCGTTCGACGAATCCATACTTGTCAGGTCGTGTAGTCTTGGGTGTTGAAACTTCGCACTCTTGGGAGACACGATATGGGACGGCCACCGAGCGACC
>CAUZOL010000542.1:0-3274 GCA_963581435.1 Planctomycetota bacterium | reverse complement strand
GGCAGCGGGGGAGAAAATGCCAAAACATCACCAAGCGCTAGACACGGGGCGGCCGCAGCGTGTTACAATCGCGACATCGCGAGCCTGGATCGGTTTCAGGCTCGACCCATATGGGAAATGTAGGTCAGACGGTTTCTGGCGAATTTGACTCGCCCACCTATTGCTTGCCGGAGCAAAAACCCGTGTGGACTGGGAACGCCCGAAATCACATAGTCGCATGGTTCCGATGGTTGGAACGAGGAACGTGGAAATGTTGAAGCGGATTATTTGTCTGGGATTGTTGTTGGCTGGAAATCCGGCAAGCGCTGCGGAGCGGTGGGATGCATCGTATGAACCCGAGGTGTTCGAGGGAATGCCGTGCCGGGTGATGAAGCCACTGGGGTTTGATTCGAAGAAAAGCTACCCCGTGATTGTTTCGCTGCATGGCGCGGGCGGAAAGGGAACAGACAATAAGAAGCAACTGAAAGACTGGAACCGGCAGTTGGCGGATAAGCGGCGACGGAAGGATTTCCCCTGCTACGTGGTGGCACCCCAGGCAACTGGACTGTGGAATGCGGAGCATCTGAAGACAATCAAGGCGTTCATCAAGGAGCTGCCGTCCGTCGATAGGGATCGCATCTACATCATGGGGCATTCGATGGGCGGGCATGGAACCTATATTTTCATCCAACTCGATCCAGGCTATTTCGCGGCAGCCGCGCCGTCGGCCGGAAGCGGTCTCAAGAGGACGGAGAAATTTATCGATCCGGCAAAGATCAAAGATTTGCCGATCTGGGCGTTCCATGGAGACAAGGACGGGGTCTGCCCCATTGCGAAAGACCGAGAGGTTCTGGCCGCAATGAAGAAGCTGGGCGGAATTATGAAGCTGACCACCTGGGCGGGAGACAGGCACGCCGTTTCCGGTAAGATGATTGTTGGCGCCGATAATGGAACGACGAAATTCAGCAGCGACCGTTGCGACAAGGAGCCGGATTTCATGACTTGGCTGTTTGCACAATCACGGAAGAAAAGAGGGAAGTAGGGCGGCATGAAAAGCGAAGCACGAACATGCGGTTGTTGGCGATCTTGTCCCAGCGTGCAGAATCGGTTGCTGGCGAATTGCCTCGGCTGACCACTCTCGACATGACTCACTCTTCGCGATCACTTGACCGTTGTGCCACAATTCGCCGTCCAGTACATTTGTGGAACCGAACGGTGTGAAATACACCAATAATTCGCGGGTTGGACGCCGTGGTTTCGTACCCCTACGTGGATGACATCAGATGATTGCAAGAGTTGATCCCAACGAATCGATCAATGTTCTGGGCGGTCCGCTCCAGACGTGCAGCACCAATCCGATGACCGGGTTCCTTCGCGATGGTTGTTGCAACACCAATGATCAGGACCAGGGTTCGCACACCGTTTGTGTGGAAATGACGGCTGAGTTCCTTGAATTCTCCAAACTCGCCGGCAACGATCTTTCAACACCCATGCCCGAATACGGTTTCCCCGGGCTCGAACCTGGTGACCGCTGGTGTCTCTGTGCGGCGCGCTGGCAGCAGGCTTACGAGAACAACATGGCTCCGCGCGTCGTTCTTGAGTCCACACACCAACGCGCTCTGGAAATCGTCTCGTTGGAAGCGGTGCGCGAGTTCGCGGTCGATCCATAAGCTGCCTGCCGAAAGACACTCACGGCGGACGTGTCCTGGGGATTCACTCAGCATTTCCCAGTTCGAAAAGCCAGCGATCAAACACAAACGGACCAAAGGGCAAGACGGCGGCGATCAGGCCCGCTGCCGCGAGCTTTTTGGAAATCGGCACGCGCCAAATGGCGAGCAGAAAGGCAATGGCCAGGCAGACGAACAACAGGCCGTGAAGTGAGCCGACAATCTTCACAGCCATCGGCATGCCCGCAAGGTATTTCAGCGGCATGGCAATGCCGAACAGCAACAGCGTCGATGTCCCTTCAACAATGCTGAGCAGTCGCAGACGGTTCAAGAATTGCGAGTCAAAGTTCGCGGTCATGTGGTCCTGTCTGACGTTGTCAAAGAGGGGCTGGCACTGGCAACGAGGGTATGAGGATCGCGCGTTCTCTTCCCTGCGCTTACGGCTCAGGCCCGAGTACCTCGGGAAGATCCTGCCCGTTTTCGACAAATCGTATCGACAGCGAATTGACACAGTGACGCGTATTCTTGGCGGTCGTTCCTTCTCCAAGAAAGACGTGGCCCAGGTGACCGTCGCAGTTTTTGCAGACGATCTCCGTGCGTCGATCATCGGCATCGGTATGACGAGAGACTGAATCGGGCAGTTCGTCATCAAAGCTGGGCCAGCCACATCCGCTGTCGAACTTGTCGTCCGATCGATACAAAGCCGCGTTGCATCGCCGACAAATGAAAGTGCCTTCGGCCTTCCAGTCGTTGTATTCGCCAGTGAAGGGACGTTCGGTTCCCTTGTTGACGATGACGCGTGACTCTTCATCAGTAAGCGGGTTGTATTCGTTTTGCGGTTGGCTCATGTTGTTTTTCTTTTCTGCCGACCGCTGACGAGCCGTTTGATCCCTCGGGCCGCAGTCCGAGGGCTTTGAGGCGGGATGCGGCACGAACACATGGCGCGAAATTGCGTCTACCCGAACAGATCCATAATCGGTTTCCCGGAGGTCAACGAGCGGGAGATGCCGCTGGCGTCTTGTGGATCGTTGATGGGAATGTCGAGGGCGTGGTAGATGGTTGCAGCCAGTTCTTCCGGGCGGACGGGGTTGTTGGTGACATACTCGCCTAACTTATTGGTCTTGCCATACACCTGACCCCCTGCGATGCCTGCTCCAGCCAGGATTGAGGAGAAACACTTCGGCCAGTGTTGGCGTCCCGGTGGGTTCTGCTTCAGAACGAAAGGTGTGCGGCCAAATTCGCCTGTGACAACAACCAGCGTATCTTCCAGCAGGCCGCTTTCTTTGAGGTCCGAAAGCAGTGCGGAAATCGCCTGATCCAGACGAGGCAAACAGAATCCCATGCCGTAAGAACCGTTGCCGAAGGCGTTGCCCATGCCCATGTTTCCGCCGTGCATGTCCCAACTGCTGCTCGGTGGTCCTTGCTTGTCATACTCGGCCTGTCCGGTCCAGCCGTTGACGGTGACAAAGCGGACGCCCGATTCCACCATGCGACGTGCGAGCAGCAGATTCTGCCCGAGTGGATGCATCCCATAACGTTCACGGACTTTGACAGGCTCCTGTTTCAGATCAAATGCCTGCCGGCCTTCTTTTCGAGTCAAGCCTTCGTAGGTCTTCTCACGCAGGTCC
>CAUZOL010000541.1:0-3277 GCA_963581435.1 Planctomycetota bacterium | reverse complement strand
GTCAACCCCACAGCACAAAGTGTAGTTCAGGCAATCTCAGGGCTTCGTTCTCCACGTGAGGATGTGGTCACGATGCGGTCGGTAATCCAGACACCTATTAACAGGTAACGCGGCCGGTCACCGTTTGAGGATCATGCTGAATTCACTGACGCGCCAGCCTGCTAGCGATGAATACCGTGCCAGTAACGGCTGTCGTTTCTGATGGAGAAGAAGCCCTGCGGGTCACGATAGTAGTTCCCCCTATGAGCGCCATACCCATATCGAAAGCGGTACGATGGATCGTAATTATGGCTGCCGGAGTCACTTCGTGAATTGTACTGCCGGGAATGCTGCTGATATCCGGAGTCGTTGGATGGCGAAACGATGCGAAATTGTAAGAGTTGACCCAGAGAAAACCCAGAATTGCTTCGGCGGTGTCCTGCATCAGCCATGTTCCCACCAGCGAAGGACATCACGCCCACCAAAACTGTCGTTACAACCAGTTGTTTTGTCATGGCCTTCTCCTCGGTGCGATTGTGTGGTTTTCACTTACACTACTGTACCACACAATCGCACTCCGATGGCGTAACGGCCGCAGCTTTCAGAGTTTTGTGCGAACCTCAATGCTCATCAATCAGGGCCTGACTTCCGTCTTTCTTGCCGTTGCAGGCCACACATAAGTTTTTCGCACGAGAATCACATTCCAACTCGTTTGCGGTGCATCACTTTACTGCGGATACATTCATCGAACCCGACGGCTTGCCGAACCGAGCGAGTGGCTACGCTGACGGCCTGCTCTGTGAACGGTCGTCGATGCTGCAAAGTTCCGGTAGTCTGTGGTCGAATCGATCGCAATTGTCATCGCTCTGATATCGGCCTTGAAAAGTAAAATCCGGTCGACGTTACACGTCGAGAAATCGATATCTTCCATCCTCGAAAGAACTTCCATAGGCTCCGGAGTATATAGCATTTCACAACACCCTTGCTTCTCCTCAGCAAGCGGTGAAAACACCAATGCTCCAATTATGCCAAGTCACCCAGTGTGGCGCAATCGCCCTGTCGACCGACGCTGGCCAGGTTTCTTCGAGATCACGGCTACGTGACCGGCCAGATTGGCAAATGGGACATTGGGACAAAACGGCAAGGGCCGCTGAACGTGGGGTTCACGGAAGTCCGAAAGAAAGCGCCGCCGAAGAAATACACCAGGGAGGAACTTGCCAGCGCTTCAGCAGAATTGCGGAAGCAGATCGCGAAAAAGAACGGTCACTCAACGTACTTCTGTGTCAACAAAGAGGGCGAGACGGTTTGGCTGACCGACTATGACGGCGATTCGATGGTCAACTTCATCGATCGTCACAATGCCGAACCGTTCTTCCTGTATTGGTCACCCGAAGCGGTCCATTCGTTTAATACGGAAGTCCCCGAGAGGCTGACTGATCGGACACAGGCCAAAGGCAAGCGACGAAAGTTGGCTGGCGCAATCGTCTCCGTCGATGATCAGGTGGGAAAACTGCTGCAAGCCTTGCACAAGCACAAACTGCGCCAGGACACACTGGTGATATTTACCAGCGACAATGGGGCCAATACAGGCGAGGGCGGATCTTCAAGCCCATACACAGGCGGAAAAGGAAAAGGGACGCAGAAAGAAGGTTGGGTTCGCGTTCCCACAATCTTCTCAATGCCCGGCGTGCTTCCCACGGGGAAACAGTACGACGGATTGATGGCGAACTTTGACTTCTATTCCACGATCACATCGTTGACCAGTCAGACAATCCCCAAGCACTGCGACGGTGTGGATCTCGTTCCATATCTGACCGGCAAACGGACGGGCGATGCGCACGAGAATCTGTTCTGGCTCAACAACCAGCCCGACGATGCAGTCCGCAGACACCTGATCGCGGTTCGCCAGCTGGATTGGCGGCTTTACAAAAAGCACGAAGAGGATCGGTGGCAGTTGTTCGATCTGAAGTCGGATCCCAGAGAAGAAACCGATATCGCAGCGAAGCACCTGGACGTGGTTAAACAGATGGCCGCGCAGCACACCGCGTGGTCCAAGACGCTCGCACCGCTGGGCAAGATTCCAAGACTTCGTGCCGGCGAGCCGATCATCCCCAGCGGTCACGGTTGGGCGTTTGCTTCAGGAAAGAACAAAGGCGAAACTGAATGAAGAGAAATGCCATAATCGCATTCGCGATTCTTCCTGTTTTCTCCCCTGGATTTAGTCGTCAACAGCCACGAACACGAACTAAGTGTCACAACGTCATGAACCGCATCCTTGGTCTGATCCTGCTGCTTTCGCTCTGCTCGTCGCAGGCATTCGCCGACAAGAAGCCGAACGTCTTGTTCCTCGCCGTCGACGACATGAACGACTGGATCGGGTGTCTGGAGACGACACCTCGGGCCATCACGCCGAATCTCGATCGGCTTGCTGCACGCGGAGTAAATTTCACAAACGCGCACACGGCCGGAGTCTTCTGTGCCCCGAGCCGGGCGGCCATCTTTACCGGGCAGTTTGCCTCGACCACAGGCTGTTATCGGACTGCGAACTACTTTGTCGATCATCCGAAAATCGAACCACTGCAGGTCAGCTTCTCCAAAGCCGGTTACAACACGTTCGGCGCCGGCAAGCTGTTTCACCATCCCGCCGGGGCAATTGATGTTCGCGGGTGGAACGAGTTCTTTCTGCGTAACCAGAGCCAGCGTGAAGGTGGCTGGCCGCTGGATTCGTGGAGCAAAGGCACGCCGTTTCCGAAACCGTTTCCCAATAGCATCTACAACAAAGGTCAGCAGATCACCGGCGGGCTGTTTCTAGAGTGGGGAGCCGTTCCCAACAAACGCGAAGAGGAAATGGCCGATACGATCCGCATCAACTGGGCGGTCGAAAAACTGAAAGAAAAGCACGACAAGCCGTTCTTCCTGGGCGTCGGTATTTATGCCCCGCACTTCCCCAACTACTGCCCCCAGAAATACTTCGATCTCTACGACCCCGATAAGATCAAGTTACCGCCCTACAAGGCTGACGATCTCGACGACCTGCCACCGAAGATCAAGAAGATCAAGACCGCCCGGTCGCGCATTCACAAGAAACTGGAAGGCTTGAATGCGGTCGACGACGCGATTCATGGATATCTGGCGTGCATCAGCTATGCCGATGCCATGATGGGCCGCGTGCTGGATGCCCTCGAAGCCAGCCCCTATGCCGGGTTCTTCGCGCATTTTAGTGGGTGCTGCTTGATTTGACGTGTGGAATCGATCTCGGGATCATGGGGGATTTCCGAGGTCGAGACGATGGAATCTC
>CAUZOL010000540.1:0-3314 GCA_963581435.1 Planctomycetota bacterium | reverse complement strand
TAAACAGACGGCGCAGCGCGAGTCGTATCGGTTGATCGTCGGCAGTGACCTGCCCGCGCAACGGCAACAGCCCAACCGAGAGTTCTTCACCCGCATTACCATTTCGCCCGGTTCATCCGCCCGACGAACGCTGTTACCAATCGACGAAAAGGAATACGAACGCCGCGAGAAACTCGCGCAGCGTCAGCGCAACTTCCAGGCAATCGCCGACCGCTATCTCGACGACGAACGTCACGCCGCGCAACTCAACGCGCAGCTGCAGCCAATTACCGAAGGCATGCCCGACGCACAAGCTGCGCTGCAACTCGCCCAACTGGCCCACGAATACCAACAGCGTTCTCGCTGGGATCTCACCGAAGCGACGCTGGTCGAATTGGTCGAACGTTATCCGGATGAACCGGTTTCGCATCTTGCGATGCAGCGGCTGCTACGTTTGTGGTCGGCGGTGGAACCGGCGTGGCAGCGCGCAAGAAAAGTCAAAGTCGAAAAGGGACGGTTCACGCTCGACGTTGATGCAATGCGCGGCCGAATTCAGAAAGCTCAGTATCTCGCGAAAAAAGATTCGACACAGCGCATTCTCGACGAGAAAACGCTCGGCCCCGATCCGGTTCAACTCGTCGCCGCAACCGGTGAGGTAAAAATCGCCAACAACGAAGACTGGCGACAGGGCGCCGTCAAGAATTGGCTCGATCAAAGCACGCGAATGGCGTCGTTGTTGCGGCTGAAAAGCCCCGAACTGTATGCCACTGCGGAAGTGCAGTTTTCGCTGGCATCGCTGATGCGACAACGCGGAACACAGCGACTGGCCGACCGTTTTTATGGCCGCTTCAACGATTCCCAGGAAGGCGATTCATGGAATCGTACGGCCGCCGCGGAATTCTGGTTGTTGCGACCGACCGGACTCCCGCCGAAGACAATGGCCGTCTGCAAACCGGCCGGCCGACGCCCCGTTCTCGACGGACTGCTGTCGGACGACTGTTGGCAAAACGCGGAAGAATACCGTCTGACGAAGACACGCGATGATGCTCCCAACGATGGTGCCTACGCATTCGCCATGTTGAGCTATGATGACGAGTACCTGTACTTCGCGGCCAGCATTCCCCGCGATCCCGATGCACCTGATGCGAAACCGATGTTGCCGGGCCGGACGCACGATGCCGACCTGCGCGATCATGATCGGATTGGACTGTTCCTGGATATCGATCGCGATTACTCCACCTATTACGCGCTCGATGTCGATCAGCGCGGTTGGACACACGATGCCTGTTGGGACGACACATCGTGGAACCCGAAGTGGTTTGTCGCCGTCGAAGCCGACGAAACGCGATGGCGAATCGAGGCGGCCATTCCGTTCGACGAGTTGACGCCGGTGCGTCCCACGAAGAATACTGTGTGGGCGTTGGGGATGGTGCGCACAGTCCCGGCGGTTCGCTTGGAGAGTTGGACACATCCCGCCGGTGCGCGACCTCGGCCGGAAACATTTGGGTTGCTGCGGTTTGATTGAAGTCGTGGGGAGTCGAGGGGATGCGAAACCGCAAGCGATTTCCGTGAGCAAAATGGGGGTGGGCGTGGGGTTGCTGATTGGCATGGACGAGGCCGGTTACGGTCCGAATTTGGGGCCGTTGGTGGTGACCGTAACAGCTTGGGACGTTCCCGGTAATCCGCGCGAGTTTGATCTCGCAGAGGCGATGTCCGATGTTGTCGAGTCATCCCCAACGCGCGGCGGCAACCGTCTTCACATCGCCGATTCCAAACAGGTCTACAGCCCGTCGCGCGGCATTGCGAGTCTCGAACGATCGGTTGTCTGCGCACTCAAGATGTGTGGACTCCAGCCCAAGACGTTTTGCGAATTGCGCGAAACACTTTCGCCGCCGGAACACGACTGCTCCGATCTCGAGCATTGGCTGGACGGTCCTCATTTACAATTGCCGACGGTTGAAAACGCCAAGCCAACGGATGAAATGACGGCACGTTGGAGCGAATGTTGCCAACAGAACGGCATTCGCCTGCGAGCCATTCGCAGCGATGTCGTCCTCACCCGGCGGTTCAATGATTTGACCAAACAGTACGGCAGCAAGGGTTTGACGCTGTCGCGAATTAGTCTGAAACTGCTGCGCAGCGTCTGGAACCCGGATGACGATCAGCCGACGTTTATCGTCGCCGACAAACATGGCGGCCGAAACCGCTACGACGATCTGTTGGCCGAAACGCTCGACGAGGGCCACATGATCTTTCGCGGCATCGAAAGTACGGCCCGTAGCGACTACCGAATTGGCGCGACCGACATTCGTTTTCAGGCGAAGGCCGAATCGCATCTGCCGGTCGCGCTGGCTTCGATGGTCAGCAAATACGTCCGTGAATTGGCGATGATGCGGTTCAACCACTTCTGGCAATCACACCAACCCGACCTGAAACCGACCAAGGGTTACCCCGTCGATGCACGTCGATTCAAAAACGACATCGCCGAGACGCAAGCCGCGCTTGGCATCGACGATACCGATTTATGGCGTGACCGCTAAAGCGAGCCGCCGGCTTTATGCCAGCCGGTGTGTTCGGATTTCGCGCGAATTGGGTTGATCGGAACATCAGGGGCTTACGCCCCCCGCTCGCCTTGCCAACTCTCGATTTGCGCCGCGAGTTCGTCCGTAATCCGTTCCAGGCAACCCGCTGTCAGCAGCGCGATATCCACCTGGTAGAGCGACTTCTCATACGCCTCGCGCGTCGTCAGATAACTGCAGCGTGAACCGTTTGCCAGTTCGATGACGATTATCGAAATCTGCGGAAATCTGCGGTGCAATTCCTGCTGTAACGCCTGATACGGTTCGCCTTCAACCGCGACCCAGAACGCATCGCCCATCTGCCACACGTCGAGCGGAAACGGATATTCGCCCGCCGGCAACGGTTGCAGCCGTTCCAACAAACGGCGGCTTCGTTCGGCCAACGCGCGTTGGTCGGCCGCTTGTTCATCATCGCCATTGTCGCGAGCCAATTGCTCCTGGGCGAGAAATCCCTTCAGCTCTTGCTCGCCCTGCTCGACGGTTTGCAAGTCGGTTCGATAGGGAAGTGAGAGTTCCCAATGTCGGTGCCGAAACACGGTTGTCTGTTGTTGACGTTCCAAATCCTGCGCCGCGTATTCCCATTCGCCGATTGTCGCTCCTGAGATCACGGGACCGTTATACCGGTAATCGGTCTCGGGAGCCGACATCGATTCGAGGATCGACAACGCCGCATAGCCCACCTGCCGTCCGTTGCGGTCGGCGACTTCCGTGTCGCCCACGAAGCCGTCGCGCGGACCGATATCGCCGCTCGGCCCT
>CAUZOL010000539.1:0-3317 GCA_963581435.1 Planctomycetota bacterium | reverse complement strand
GCAACTGCATGACAAGCGAGATCAACTGATCCCGATCGAGTTCCATCTCCGGCACCCTGTCCATGCCGGAGTCTTACCAAATTCTCGAATCTGCGCCAGCATCTGTTTTGCAGAATGGACATCCACCAAAAAACTCCGCCGACCGTTAAATGCAGGAGCTTCGTGCACTTCCGAAATCTGAAACATCGCAATCTCAGCCGGTTGATTCTTAGGCAATTTGTCCCAATGCATCCAGCGGATCGACCGCACCAACCGGATCACTCGCAGCCAGCCCGCGTTTTGACTTCGGCGTCAGCCCGAACTGTGCCAGCAGGCTGTGACGATCTCACCGCTCAGAACGGCGTCGCAGTAGTTGCCGACGCAGTCGGCATAGTTGTGGGGTTACATGAGTCACGAACTGTACGCACTCGTCGGCCGGCCGCAGCTCTCGACAGAGAACACGGCCATCAAGATCGACAGCGACTACCACCTGGATTACGAACACCTGATGAATGCCGTCGGCGCCGCCAGCGGCCGCCTCGACCCCAATACCGGCCGATTGGTGCGCTACGAAACACCCATCGAATTCGTCCCGGCCCGGAAAAACGACGGAGCGTAAGTGAGATTAGGAAAGGGTGAGAAACAGCCTGCGCAGCTACAACCCTCACTTACTCCCCCTCTCCCGCCACTCAATACTCCCCCTCTCAATTCACCCGCGCGGATGATGCCGCTCGTGCACCGCTTTCAGCCGGCTGTGTTCCACGTGTGTGTAAACCTGCGTGGTGCGGATGCTGGCATGGCCGAGCATTTCCTGCAGGGCGCGAATCTCTGCGCCGCCGGCGAGCATGTGCGTGGCGAAACTGTGTCGCAACGTGTGCGGACTGACCCGTTCGCTGGCACCAATTCGGGCCGCGTATTTCTTCACCAGTTTCCAGACCATCACCCGCGAAAGGCCGTTGCCGCGCCGTGTGAGGAACAGACAGTCCGATCCATCGCGATTGGATAGCAGCGGGCGTTCGTGTTCCAGGTAGGATTCGAGCGCATGGACGGCAACCGGGTTCAGCGAGACGAGTCGTTCTTTATCGCCCTTCCCGATGCAGCGGCAAAAACTCTCATCCAGCCGCACGTCCCGCATCCGCATGTTCGACAACTCCGAAGCCCGGCAGCCCGTTGCATACAGCAGTACCAACAACGCCCGGTCGCGCAGTGGATACCGGTCATCCGCCGTCGGCGCATCGAGTAGCCGATCCACCATTTCCGGGCTGAGGACCTTCGGCAATCGTTGCCACAACTTCGGTGAAGAAAGCAGCTCGACCGCACTCTCGGTCAAAATGCCTTCCAGCACGAGGAACCGAAAGAACATTTTTAATGACACAAGTTGCCGCGCGACCGATGTTGGTGCCAACTGCCGACCGTGCAGATGTTTCAGATAGGCCGACAGCAGCTGCAAATCGACATCCTTCAGCGAGCTGGGCCCATGTTTTCGATACCACTCGAAAAACTGTTTCAGGTCGCAGCGGTAGGCCCGCACGGTATTGGTCGCCATCCCGCATTCGGCGTCGAGATAATGCAGATACGACTCCAGGTGCGCCGCCGGTGTCGTGGGGACAACGGCGGTCGAACCGCTACGTTTGGGAGGCCGTTTCCGAGGAGGCATCGCGCCGAATTCCAGAAAAGAAAACGAAAAACACGCTCTCTTCCTAAAGTCGGCCAATCCCGCCGCAATCCTCCACCTTTCCCGTCATCGCCCCCAAAAGCCGACGCGTTGCACCCCGTCGGACCGAACGTCCATCACACAACCACCTCCGGTTCAGGACTCCAACTCGGCAATTCATCAAACGGAAAAATCGGTCGAGGCAATCGTTGCCAATTGAACTCCGATAGATTCGACTGCGTTGTCCCCGGCGTATCCACGCGGATCATTTGCTTTCGCCACTGGGAAAAGAACTGAAAGTTGCTAGCCGTTTTGACCACCACCAGTTTGGCAGCCGCCACGTCGATTCCCAGATGGGCATACAGCAGCGGGTGATTCACGCCGAAGCTACGGTGATCGAGCAGCACAATTCGCACGGCTCCGCATTCAATCAGCGCCGTCCGCCCGAGATTACAAACGCCGCGCCCGGGAATGTCGGTCGTCACATTCTCGGAAAGGGACACCACGCGCCCGGTCACTTCCACCGGGCTGCTGAAGATGGAATCAAGTTGCCCGCCGATGTTCAGCGTCACAGTGGACGGGACGCCGGCATCGAAGGCGACCGCAACCGCGGCGGCATCGACAACCGGCACGAGTGAAAGACAGGGAACCTGTTGTTCCAACAGTTCCCGCAACAGCGTCGTGTTATCACCCGGCGCACCGCCGTAAACCGAATCGCCCGTGTCCGAAAGAATGACGAGTCCATCATCGGCTGCCACTGCGCTGCGAACTGCTTCTGCCACCGGGACGCGTCCCGACTTCCAAAACTCCTCACGCAGATCCCAAGCACGTGCCGAGATCTCGGCGGCAACCTCACGCGCCAATTCGGGGTCACCGTCGGTATGAACGACGACGGCCCACCCGCCTTCGGCAACGTCGAGCCACGGCTGCATAGGATACGGCGAGACATCAAGCACGCCGGGACGGTTCTCCAACTCCCGCGCCAAATCGAACCATTCCTTCATCGGTCCGCCCGACGTGAGAAACTGGTCCTGCGGCGTAATCAACGGAATCCGCTGCCACGCCATCACGGGACTGATTTCACCGGCCAACATCTGAAACATCAGCCGCGCCGTCTTGCGTCCCGTTGCGGGGGGATCGTGAGGTTGTGTTTCATGGCCGACCAACAAATCGGCGTTCTGCACCATTCGCCGAGTCACGCTCGCATGATGATCCAGCGGAACGGCAATTGGTACCGAATTGCCCACGACGCGGCGAACATCCTCAAGCACAGCCCCTTCCACGTCGTCTTCCGAAACCGATGAAGCCGCACCATGCAAAGAAAGGAACACGGCATCCAATTTGCCGGCCGCACGCAGTCGATCAAGCAACTCGCCGCGGAGTTGCGAAAACGTCTCATCGCAAATCGGTCCCCCGGCACTGGCCCACCCGCGCAGCAATGGCACAAGTTCAACATTGTCCGTCCGTTCGGCCACGACATCGAGAAACCCACCGATCGGTCCGGCCCCCTGCATCCGCTGGATGACGTCCTCGCCGTAAAACAACCCGTAGGTTTCAAAATCAGCAAGTCCCGCAAGAACCGGGGAGAACGAATCCGTTTCCTGTGCCAATTCGGCCACGGCAATCCGCATGGTGAGTTCCTTTGTTCCAACGTAGACGCTCGATTTTCGAATTGGGTGCCACT
>CAUZOL010000538.1:0-3323 GCA_963581435.1 Planctomycetota bacterium | reverse complement strand
GTCTCCAACCACACGTTCATCGCACTTCGTACCTGTTCCAGGCTCACACGCACCGATGGGGCGGGGTGCGGTCCGTTGAACTCGGCACGCATCCGCGCACAGAACAGGTGGCTCAACTGAGTCACATAGTAGTGACGATGCACGCAACGCCAGCCACGCACCTCCCAGTGGTCCAGACCCAGTTCCTCTTTGCCCTCGCGGAACACGCTTTCCACCGGCCACCGTCCGAACGCCACGCGCAACAGCCACCGCACCGTGACTCGCTCGCCCGTCACCGGATTCACGTCGCCGGGCACTCGGTTTGATAGAAAGTATTTCACCTCGCCTGTCAGCACGTTGCGGGCCACCAGCAGCGTATGACGACGCGTCGGCAGACCCGTCTCGTCCTTCCGCCAGAACACGCTCCATTTGACTTCCCACACCACCGGACCTTTGTCCGATTCTTTGATGACATACCGCTGCCAGGACTTCTGCTGAAACACCCGCGAGTACGTCAACAGGTTCCGGACCTGGCTGGAACGGCCGCCGCTGCCCAGTTGCTCATCACCACCAGTCGCGGATACTTCTTCCGGCGGCCTTTTCCTCGGTGTTTCGGGCCGCTGGTGAGAACTTTCGGCTTCTTCACCCAGCCATGAAAGTCGCTGGGGATCTCGCACACGAAGACCTGACCGCGTTCTTCCAGACCGTCGAGAAAGCGGCCGTCCCGACCGTAGAGTTCGTCGAACGTCCAGGCACACACGACCACACCATGGGCCAGAGCCCGGTTGATCTGAGTCAGAGCAATCTGCTGTTTGGTCTGAAACACGACGTCGTCGGGGACGTAACTTTTTTTCGGCGCGCCGGGTCACTGGCGTGGTCCTCGGGCAGGTACAGCGTACTGTCGAGCAGCGTCTGAAATCCGGGAGCGGCATACACCAGATGCACCCCCACCACACAGTTTTCAATCTTTCCGCGATTGCCGTTGTACTGCCGTCCGACGCCGACAGTATCGTGTCCGGATTTGGCGGTGCCGGATTCATCGATGCACCCGATGGCCTCGGGATGCGCATGCTCGGTGGCGACGATGTGCTGACAGCGATCACGGAGTTTCTCTTCGTCCCATTTGACGGACTGGAGGAACCGCTGCAGTGTGCGCGGCGGTCGACCGGCCGAAAGCGCGATGGCCTCGGCCGTTTTGCGATGAATGTCGGAGAGCTGTCCTTTGACATAAGTCCTCAACAGATCCGCGCCCTTCCGGCGGCGGAAACAGTCATCGAAGAGTGTGAGAAACGAAACCAGCTTCCTGCCCAGAGCGGCGATCTGTTTTAATGTCATCCCTGACGGTCCTCCGTGAAGGGTCTTCGTGACACCTATTAAGAACACGGGGGATCGTCTCTTTTGCAATGGGCGGGAACCCCAACTTACGAAATCGCCTTAACTCCTCCCCAACACTGCAGTTAACCCGCAACGCAAAACCGAAAGTGGCGCTGTCCAATTAAACAAGCGACCTTGCGGCGAGTAAAAGTCGCGAAACTCGAAACTCCTCACGATTTCCAGCGTTAGATTGATGTTGTACGGAGTCAATCGCGCCAGGCACGGAGGGATTTCGAGTGAAGAAGCGCAAGATCGAAAAACGGCAGAGCAGAGCCCGACAACGTCGGTTCCGGATTTCACGGGAGATGCTCGCCGAACGCAAGCGTCGCATTCAAGAGCGGCTGAAACACAAAGCCGAAGAGATCGACCGGCCCATGTTTCGGGCTGCAAATATTCAATACGAAGTTGCCGAGCGTACGCAGGCTGTCAGTTATGGCGGCATGGGACTGATCCATACGCTCGCCACGCAGTCCGGGCTGATCACCGCCATTGATCGCCGCGTCGAAGTGCTCAAGGCGCACTTCCCCTATCACGAATCGGATCACGTTCTCAATATCGCTTACAACGCACTCACCGACGGCAGGTGCCTGGAAGACATCGAACTCAAACGCAACGACGAGGCGTATCTCAACGCGCTGGGCACCACACGGATCCCCGATCCCACAACCGCGGGAGATTTCTGCCGTCGCTTTACAACCGCCGAGCAGATCGGCTCGTTGCAGCGGGCGATTGATGAGGCCCGCCTGACGGTCTGGGCGCGGCAACCGCAGGAGTTCTTCGAGCAGGCGACCGTCGATATGGACGGCCACATCGTAGAAACGTCCGCCGAGTGCAAACATGGTATTGATATCTCATACGACGGTCGCTGGAGTTATCACCCGTTATTAGTCTCTCTGGCGGAAACCGGCGAGCCGCTGCGGATTGTGAATCGTCCGGGCAACCGGCCCAGCCACGAAGGCGCGGCGGCTCAGTGCGACGAGGTGATCACGCTGCTCCGCACCGCCGGCTTTCGTCGCATCCTGCTGCGTGGCGACACCGACTACAGCCAGACTGAGCATCTCGACCGCTGGCACAACGACGGCATCGTGTTCCACTTCGGCTACGACGCGCGGAAGAATCTCGTGAATCTGGCCGGGAATCTGCCGGAAACGCAGTGGAAACGCCTGCAGCGTCCGCCGCGGTACTCGGTCAAAACTCAGCCTCGTGCGAAGCCTGAGCGCGTGAAGGAACAGATCGTCATCGAGCGTGAATTCACTAATATTGTGCTGGAGAGCGAAGACGTGGCCGAGTTTGACTACCGTCCGACCGCGTGCAGCAAAGCGTACCGCATGGTCGTCGTGCGGAAAAACCTGTCGGTCGAGAAGGGCGAGAACGTTCTGTTCGACGACATCCGTTACTTCTTCTATATCACCAATGATCGCGACTCGAGTGCCGCTGAAGTCGTGTTTTCGTGCAACCACCGTTGCAATCAGGAAAATACAATTGAGCAACTCTCGAACGGGCCGCGTGCGTTTCGAGCTCCGGTGGACAACCTGTATTCGAACTGGGCTTACATGGTCATGGCGTCGCTGGCCTGGACGCTCAAGGCGTGGTCGGCGTTGTGGCTGCCAGAGACCGGCCGCTGGAAAGCCCGACGCCGGGCGGAGAAATACAAACTGCTGCGCATGGAATTCCGCACGTTTGTTAACACCATGATGCGTGTCCCCTGCCAGATCGTGACCAGCGGCCGCCGCATTATCTACCGGGTGCTGAGCTGGAACGAATCGCAACCGGTCTTCTGGCGTCTGGCCGCAGTGCTGCGTTGTTAAGTGTACCGCCGGTGTGCTCGCGAACGGCCGCGAGTACTTCGGCCCATCGAAGTCGGAGTCCGGACGCTCCGATCCGCCGTGGCTTCCAACGGCAGCCCCGCTGCGAAAGTGACTGCGAATGAGTCAAAACAACCTGTATCGAGCAGGACGGCCAGCCCGTTC
>CAUZOL010000537.1:0-3348 GCA_963581435.1 Planctomycetota bacterium | reverse complement strand
AATAAATTTGAACTGGCCATCCAGGACTTCACAAAGGCGATCGAACTGGATCCGGCAATGGCCCACGTCTTCGGCTTGCGTGGGGCCGCGCATCATGAAATCGACGAACACGATGAGGCCCTGGAAGATTGCACGCAGGCGATGGAATTGGGGCTCGAGTCGGTCGATGTGTATGTCATTCGGGCGGCCGTCTTGCTGGACCAGGAGCAGGCTGACCAGGCAATCGCGGACTGCACGGCAGCGCTCGAACTGGAACCAGACTCAGCGGCCGCATTCCATTTTCGGGGTCTGGGTCACGCACAGAATGGAGCAGCAGAGGAAGCGATCGACGATTGGGGGCAGGCCATTCGTCTGGCACCGGAGTGGCCGATCCCCTGTCTCAACCGTGGAATCGCCTACACCAATGACGACAGAATGGACGAGGCGCTGGAAGACTTCAACGAAGCCATCCGGCGAGATCCTCAAACGCCGATGGCCTACTTCCAGCGGGCACTCATTCGCCAGAACCGAGAAGAATACCAGGCGGCCATCGACGATTTCACAAACACGATCGAGCAGCTTCCCGAGTTCGTGATTGCTTATCTGCAGCGCGGGCAGGCGCAAGCATCCAAGCATCAGTGGGATGAGGCTTTGTCTGATCTGGACGAGGCGATACGGCTGGACGGCGAGCTTGCGCCTGCTTATTTCGTCCGGGCCAACGTCCACGTACAGCAAGGACAACACGATGAGGCTCTGCGAGATTTTGACGAATTGATCGAGCTTTGTCCGAGCCTGAGTGCGGCCTATAGTGGCCGCGGCAATGTCTGGATTCATAAGGGTGAACAGGCCAAGGCGATGGATGATTACCAGGAGGCCATCGAACTCGACCCCGATTCGGCCGAAGCATTCACGATCCAGAGATTGCTGGTCGAGTCATCTTGTTTCCACCAGCAGGGCGAGTTTGAAAAGGCAATTGCTCGTGCCACGGAGGCGATTGACTACGATGGCGAGTGCGGGGACGCTTATTCCCTGCGGGCGGCGGCTTACTGGTACTCGGAACATCATGTAGAAGCCGTTGATGACTTCACCCGACTGTTGGAAATCAGTGGTGACTCGTTCGCAGCTTACAGCGGCCGTGGTCAGGTCCTCGTTGAGATGGGTGAGTTTGCCGAGGCCATGGCGGACCTCAACCGGGCGATCGAACTGGGCGAGAGTACTGAAAGTGCTTCGGTAACCGCCTATGCCCAAAGCGGCCGGGCGCTGGCATTTGCCGGTCTGGGGCAATTTGACGAGGCTGCGAAAGATTTCGAGGAATCCATTCGGAATTGTCCGGAGAATTCGTGGGTACATTACAACCACGGTCTGGTCTATCGAAAATTGGGCAAGACGGCCGAAGCGGCTGCCTGCTTTGAGTTATCGCTGGAGTTGGATGAGCTGGCGTTGACGCCCCGCAAGCGCAGTTCTGCCGTGGCTTTTCTGGCTCAGGTGCGCAGCGCGGAATCCGACTGACAATGTGAGGGACGAGATGAAAGCAGGAATCTGGCGGCTCAGCCTACCTGCGAGCTGAGAATCAGGTGCTCAGGGAAAAGCTCGGTAAGAAACGCGTTTTGCTCAACGATGATCAGCGCCGGCGATTGGCGGTCAAAGGCAAGTTTCTGGGTCGCAAGATGCTGCAGGAGATCGGTACAATCTTCACACCCGACACGATTCTCCGCTGGCATCGACAAACTGCCCGATACGAATGTGCTGTTGTTGGCGATCTTTCCGCGCGGCGCGAACAGAGAAGACGGTCGGCGTCAGGTGAACCAAAAGGCCAACGCGATCTTTTTTAAACTGGCCGATGGCGACCACATCCACTAGCTCAACATCGGTCCAGATTTCATGAACAATGATGGCGTACTGACTCGCGGGATGATGCCCGATTTGCTGCACCTGAACGAGCAAGGCTACATGATCGGGGCTAAGTCGATCGAATCGAGTCTGTCGAAGCTGCTCGGTGAGTAGTCGTAGCACTGCCAGTCAAACGGCGACGCTTTATCTGCTGCAGGACGAAGGCTCGGCAAAGAGAATGGATAACATGTCAGTCACCACTTGTAACTTCTTGCAATCGTTCGTGACCTTCCGGCTCGACTTCGAGCGCAAACCGCCCAAGACGGTCAGCCACAAGCCACCGTACAACCTGAACAGTGCGAGAATTCCACTGGAATGTGTTTGTCGCGTTTTCGATAAGCAGAGCGGGAACACACAGACATTTGTCCTAGGCGCGAGCTGTAAGACAGAACGCGTTGGCGTGGATCGCGACATATGGACGGAACCCAACTCGGACTTCGCGCCGATCTTTTGCGAAGACCGCTTCCTCAACATCAAAACATACGCGCGGGCGGGCATTGAAGTTAATCGGTACCCGCCTGGCTCCGGCAGACAGTCAGATCGACAGAGCGGATGCATCGAAGACGTCTTTGATAATGTTCGGATTGATATCGCCGAGTGCCGCGGTGAGGAACTGGTGTCGGCGGAGGAGATCGTGACGGCCGTTCTCCAAAACGTACCGCTTGTCGCACAGACGCAACTCGAGACGGACCGCTACTCCGTGCGACTCGAATATCCGGTCAAGACAATTAATGCCAACGAGCGAGACATGGTCTGGCAGACGGACACCGGTCCTGTGTTGTTTCCCGATCTGTCGCGTAAGCTGGACGACATTCTGGAAGGGTTGGAACTCGCATACGCCGCGTTTAACTGTGCGGAATGGGTCGAATTCCTGGTGCGCGTGCCAACCACCATCGCTGAGGACGTCAGCGTTTATCACTACTCGCGAGCCGTTCGCATGGATTCGAAAAATTGCATCCTCGCGGTTGTGTGAAGCGTCTAAAGTCAGCAAGCAAAGAGCGAAGAGAGCGAGGGATTTATGATCGGCGGTAAACAGGCAACAACTGCGGAAAGGACATCAGATGCCAAAATGGTCTTGTGTTCTGGAACAGGATAGTCACCGCTGTCCTGGTCCAGCGACTTTGACGTACACAGTCGCACAGTGAATTCGGCTCGAAATCGAAAATTCGAGACGGGCCGACTGATCGACGACGGGATTCGATGAGTGTTCTTTGACAATCGAACTCGAAAAACCACGCACTTCCGAAGAGTGTGCGCAGTTCGATCGCAGACTGCAATCGGAAAATGAGTTGGTCTACGCCGCGTGCTTCAGCGTCACGGTCGGCAGATGTTTGCGACCTTCGACGAAGTCGATCTTGAGTGTGAACTCATCTCCTGGTTTCCCGGCAACCAACGTCTGTGGCTTCGCACAGCGCGACTTCCGCGGCCACCGCGGTCGTGGCTCGCATCGTGGTTGACGATTGGCGGGTGCAAGAGAGT
>CAUZOL010000536.1:0-3352 GCA_963581435.1 Planctomycetota bacterium | reverse complement strand
CCCAGAAGAAGTCGGTAATGCGCATTCAGAGATTCCATCGTCTCGACCTCGGAAATCCCCCATGATCCCGAGATCGATTCCACACGTCAAATCAAGCAGCACCCACTAAAATGCGCGAAGAACCCTTCTGGGCGAGTGCAACAATAAACCTGCACCTCACGGTTTGTATGTGGAAATCGTTATATGGGCGAAATGTCACATCGTGCCCAGAAACAACCGCCGAGTGTGAGGTCACGCCGGAGTGGGTAGCCGCAATGGTCAACCGAAGCGTAAGCGAGGAATGCCGTGGAATGCAGCTTCGCCCTCGCTGACGCATCGGGTTACGATGCCAATGTTCTACCCCGAATTGAATTCTTACAAAGTGCCAGAACAAACCGACTGTCCGCATCGGATGCAACTGCTCGCCGAAGCGTTTACCATGAACAGTACGAGTACAGCGTTATCGTTCCTTTCCGTTTTTACAGGATTCGTGATGAAAGCAGATTTCGTTTCACACACCAGCGGCTTCGCTTCACAACGGTCGATACAGGGTTGCCGGAGGGCATTGGATTCTCGCGCAATCTGGATTCCCCTGTTGTTCATTGCGCTCACAGTGATCGGTACAACGCGCCTCGCGGCCGCCGACAAGGAGTTTCCGCCGGAATTGGTGAACTGGGCAGCACACAAGGCGAACCCGCTATTCGCCGGAGCTGGCGAGGGGAAGTGGGATACAAAAATCCGCGAACGCGGCTGGATTCTTCGTGACGGTGATACCTGGAAAATGTGGTACACCGGATACGACGGCACGCGCGAGGGCGTGAAACACATGGGCTATGCGACTTCAAAGGACGGACTCAAGTGGACGCGCCACGCCGACAACCCCGTATACGACAAACACTGGATCGAGGACATGATGATCGTCAAGCAGGGAAAGACGTATTACATGTTCGCCGAGGGGAAAGGCGACCAGCCATTCCTGCTGACATCGACGGATGGCATTCAATGGGAGAGTCAAGGGTCGCTCGACGTTCGTCTGGTCAGCGGCAAGCCGATTGATAAAGGCCCCTACGGCACACCGACGGCGTGGTACGAAAAAGGCACCTGGTATCTGTTCTACGAACGCCGCGACCTGGGCGTCTGGCTGGCGACATCGAAGGACATGCAGGTCTGGCGGAACGTGCAGGACGAACCCGTCCTCACCCCCGGACAAGGAAAGCACGATATGGATCTGATTGCCATGAACCAGATCATCAAACACAAAGGAAAGTATTACACCTGCTATCACGGCACGTCGCGCGAGCCGAAGCCGAACCTTTGGACCTCAAACATTGCCGTCTCGACCGATTTGCTTCACTGGAAGAAGTACGCGGGCAATCCGCTGCTGCCAATCGGCGAAAACAAATCGAGCAACATCCTTATCCGCGACGGCAAACGATTTCGGATGTACACAATGCACGGCCAAGTCAACGTGCACTTCCCGCGCGGCCGGTGATTGGTCGAGGGCGTGGGTGGTCGTGCTGCACTTTTGTTTCTTGACGCGGAGGCACAAAGTGGCAAAGGTTCGCAGAGAAGGAAGGAGCCTGAAGCGCAAGCGAAGGAGCGGCAAGAGTCCGATTACCTACCTGGATGCTCCTTCGCTTGCGCTTCAGGCTTCTATTGGTGGCCTTTGGAGAATCTGTTGCATCTCCCATCGTGCAATTGCAGTCGAGTTGTTTTCACTCTGCTTATTTTCTCTTTGCGGCTCTTTGCGTCCTCTGCATCTTTGCGTTGAATCCGATCGCGGTGAGTGCGTCGCCCCCTCCGTGCAACTGTGCAACTGTGCAACTGGGCCGATATGGCGTCACCCAAAAACCACCTTGACGGAATTCCCGGATTCGGCTACCATCGCCGAATGTGTAGTCGTCTACACGGTTAAATAGGCGAGAAAAGGCTGTCGGCGGTCGTGTTTCTGTGCGGCTGCCTGTCGAGAATACGGAGGTTCTTGAACAGACCTAGCAGGAGGCACACTTCATTCGCCCCCTCTCCGCGCTCTACGTGAGAGGCGCGTGCAGTTGCTCCTCGCATGGTTTTCCGGGGACGTCCACCACCGATCGAAGCGACTGCCTGTGGCCCAGGCAGGAAATACGTCAGAAAGAGCTTGGGAATATCTGGCAATGCGGTTAATCCGGCGGCAACGATCATTGGTCGTTGAAACGCCAGCGAAACTCAACCTGTTTCTGGAGATACTAGCGAAACGTGCCGACGGCTTCCACGAGTTGGAAACGCTAATGGTCAGCGTCGGCCTTTACGATACGTTGTCTTTCAGTGAGGAGGCTTCCGGGCAAATTCGCCTGAGTTGTTATGCGGCAGGCTCAAAGTGCGGCGCGAAATTGCGTGCCGCCGACAAGCTGCCAAGCGACGGGAATAACCTCGTCGTGCGGGCGGCACGACTGCTGCAGAATCACACCGGCGTAAGTCACGGAGTTCGCATCGAGTTGCAAAAACGAATTCCGGCCGCAGCGGGCTTGGCAGGAGGTTCAAGCGACGCGGCGGCGACGTTGATGGCGTTGAATCGATTCTGGAATCTGGATCTGTCGCACGACACATTGAGTGAACTGGCATCGCAATTGGGAAGCGATATCCCGTTCTTTCTCAGTCGCTCGACAGCCGCCATCGGCCGTGGTCGCGGTGAAGTGATCGAACCTGTCAGGATTCCGCTCGGTCTGTATTTCGTCATCGTCTGTCCGGACGACGGGCTTTCGACGGCGTTGGTTTACCAGCATTGTCGGCCGGCGAGCAAGCCTCGTTCGGTCGAGACACTGGTGGATGCGTTAGAAAGTATGAGACTCAGCCGGGCCGGACAATTGTTCTATAACGCGCTGCAGTCTGCTGCGGAAGATTTGAATGCTGGTGTTTCTCAACTTTGTCACAGGATTTCCAGACAACCGGTTCTTGGTCACATGATGAGCGGCAGCGGCACTGCCTGTTTTGGTCTGTGTGAAAACAGACCGCAGGCAATTCGCGTCGCCGCTCGACTTCGCGCGGCACGGATAGGCCGCGTGTTTGTGGCTCGTTGCCGGACTTAGTCTGCATCAAGTTTGTCTGCACCGAGAAGGAGGACGGCCGTGGAGATCACAGAAGTTCGCGTCAAGCTCATGGACGATCCACATGATCGTTTGCAGGCTTTCTGTTCAATCACGTTCGATGGCAGCTTTGTCATTCGAGACCTGAAAATCATTCAGGGGGCCAAGGGATCGTTTGTCGCGATGCCCAGCCGCAAATTGACCGACCGCTGTCCGCGATGCCATTCAAAAAACCATCTGCGCGCACTCTTCTGCGGTCAATGTGGAGCCCAACTCAACGAAGAACGCGCGATCAAAGACGACGAAGGACG
>CAUZOL010000535.1:0-3353 GCA_963581435.1 Planctomycetota bacterium | reverse complement strand
CATGGCAGCGGGGGAGAAAATGCCAAAACATCACCACGCGCTAGACACGGGGCGGCCGCAGCGTGTTACAATCGCGACATCGCGAGCCTGGATCGGTTTCAGGCTCGACCCATATGGGAAATGTAGGGTTAAACTGGTTATGAGTCAGAAGCCAGCTTGGGTGAGCAATTGTTCGGACCCGCTAGTTATGGACAACTCGACGCCCGTTGCTTGTGACCAGTTGAATAAGCGGAGAAGATGAGGACGGTTAACCCTGCAAACGGGACCCTCGAAGCGAGCGACGTGGCTGCTCCTCTGCGCGGTTTTCAGGCAGCAGTGGTGTTCGCAACAGTGATTCTCCTCTGCGTAGTCGGCTCGGCAGAAGAGGATGCCGCCAAATCGACCGCCGCCAAGGGAAGCGCGTTCTTTGAGAAGCGGATTCAGCCCATTCTGAAGCAGCGATGCTACAAATGCCACAGCCATGAATCGGGTAAGGCGAAAGGCGGGTTAGTACTCGATTCGCGTGCCGGCTGGCAGACGGGTGGCAGTGAAGGACCGGCCATCGTTCTCGGCAAACCGGGTGAGAGCCTGTTACTGCAGGCAGTTCGGTATGAAAGTTATGAGATGCCGCCAAAGGGAAAACTCCCCGATGACGAAATTGCCCTGCTGGCCAAGTGGATCGCGATGGGAGCACCCGATCCGCGAAAGTCCAAAGACCCGAAGATCGATCCCAAAAAACTCTGGGCGCTTCAGCCAATCAAGAAGCCCGCTGTTCCAACAGTGAAGGATGTGAAGTGGCGTCGGGACGAACTCGACGCCTTCATCCTGGCCAGTCTGGAAGAAGAAGGGCTTCGTCCGGCCAGCGATGCTGATCGCTACACACTGCTTCGTCGCGTCACGTTTGATCTCACCGGGTTGCCACCAACGCCGCAGGAAATTGAATCGTTCATCAACGACCAATCCGATCGCGCGTACGAAAACGTTGTCGATCGGCTGCTTGGTTCGCCCGGTTTTGGCGACCATTGGGCGCGACACTGGTTCGATCTGTCCTGCTACGCAGACCTGGCCGACATTCAGGGCAATGTTCTGATTCGTGACGCGTGGCGTTATCGCGATTACGTGATCGCGGCATTCAATTCCGACAAACCGTTGGATCGCTTCATCCACGAGCAGATCGCCGGCGACCTCTTGCCGTATGAAAACGTTGCGCAGCAGCGCCAACAGATTATTGCCACCGGTTACCTGGCGATTGGACCTTGGACGCTGCAGAATTACATCAAGGGGCAGCTGGATGCCGACGTGGTCGATCATCAGATTGATCGAATTGGGCGGACATTTCTTGCGCAGACAATTTCCTGTGCGCGCTGTCACGATCACAAATTCGATCCCGTCCCGACACGCGATTACTATGCGCTGGCGGGGATCTTCCACAGCACGCGCACGACAAGTTATGACGGGCCTGGCGTCTGGAGCCAGATTACGCATATCGATCTTCCCAAGCCTGAAGTCTCCCCTGAGCAGTTGGCCCGCCGCGAGCACACCTTAAAGGATCTAAAATCCCAGCAGCAGAAACTCCAGGCCGAACTCACTTCGCTGATCCTCAGAATTCCCGGGGCTTCGACGGCAAACGTTCTCACTTTGGCCGAGGGGATCGCGGCCAATGAGAAGGGACGAGATTACGAGGTCGGTTTCGAGGCGGCCCCCACTGTTTGGGCCGGTGCTTCGCAACAGACCAAGGCGGCCGACGGATTGCAGATCGATATCCTGCGGGCCGATGGAAGCAATGTCGCCGGATTCCGGCACAATCCAGGCCCGTGGTTGGGTACGAAAGACGCACAGAAATTACACCACACCAAGTTTACCTACCGTGGAGACGGTTCGGGCGACGTGCGAATACGAGTTACGAGTGCCACGCCCGGCAGTGGACGCTTCGGCGGAGCACTGGATGACCTGTCGATTACCACCGCTGGCAAAGTCATTCATGAAGAGAACTTCAATCAACTCAAACCCAACACAATCGAAGGGCTGCAGGCCAATACGAAACTGAGAGTGCTGGCGGGTGCGACCGTACCGGGTTGGGTCGGAGGCGGAATCAACAATTCGCACGCGGTTGATCTGGGCAACGGCAATTTCGCGCTGCAGTTGTTTGGAGGCAGCGCTGGGTCACTGGCGTCTGCCAAGCCGGTAGCCGAAGCCGGTAAACGAGCTTTGCCCAGAGCATTGAAACTGGAGAAGGAAGTCCAGGGACTCACCGCCCGGATTTCTGAGCTGGATCAAAAAGCCGCACCGGAAAAGGCACTGGCCGTTCGCGATATTGATTCGCCGGCTGATGGTCGAATCTACCAGCGTGGAAGTTTTCAGTCGCTGGGTGATACCGTCCCGCGTGGTTTTCTCAGTTCCGTACCCGTTGCACAACGCCACGACATTCCGACCGGCACAAGCGGCCGTCTGCAACTTGCGCATTGGCTGACTGATGCCGGAAACCCGCTGACTTCGCGGGTTCTCGTCAATCGAATCTGGCACCATCTCTTCGGCAAGGGGCTGGTTCGCTCGGTCGATTACTTTGGTGTGCATGGCGAAACCCCCAGCCATCCGGAACTACTCGACTTCCTCGCGGTTCGATTGCGTGAGGATGATCGCTGGTCGTTGAAAACGACCGTGCGCCGCATGGTGATGTCGCGAACGTACCGAATGGCGTCCTCGCACAATTCCAGAGGTTCCAAAGTTGATCCCGACAATCGTTTGCTCTGGCAGATGCCGCGTCGCCGACTCACTGCCGAATCGATTCGCGATGCGATGCTGGCTGTGAGTGGTGAAATCGACCCCGGTCGAGGAGGCCCGTGCCTTGGGCTGGAGTTGAAAGGGAATATCCTCGGTGCGGGCGGCAATGTGAACCCGGCCAATTGGGGTGGCAAGATCCCGGACGACATCAAGAACCGGCGGTCGGTTTACCTTCCGCTCAAACGCGAACGTCCCGTTGGCGAACTGGAAATCCTCAGCGTTTTTGACTTCCCCCATCCCAGTGAGATCACCGGCGCCCGACCCAATACCACCGTTGCGACTCAGGCCCTGTTCCTGCTGAACGCGCCGTTTGTGAAACATCAGGCCAACAAGTTGGCAGAGCGTTTGGCGAAGGAAGAACCGAAGGACGAGCAGGCTCGCGTGAATCGGCTGTATCTATTGACGGTGAGCCGACCGGCCGATGCGGCCGAAATCGAGACCGCGTTAGTTTTCCTTGATCAAAGCACTCGGGACCTCGCTTCAAATTCCGGACCTGAAAAAGCCAGGGCGATTGCATGGACACAGTTATGCCATGCCATACTTGGCTCCAACAGCTTTTTGTTTCGTGAATAGAAAAATGGTGGTGGCTTCCA
>CAUZOL010000534.1:0-3360 GCA_963581435.1 Planctomycetota bacterium | reverse complement strand
TCCACACTGAAGGTAGGCATCAAGAACAAACGACTCACCGCCGGATGGGACGAGACTTATCTCAATAAAGTCCTATGCGCACCATGACTTTTGGTGCAATCGCCCTGGGATCACGGCAAATGGATCAATCGGGCAGGACGCGAAAGCAATTGGCATCGGGGTATACGGGTTCCGCTCTTTCGCGGCCGACCGACGCCCTTCGTCGATGTCGTCAAAACGAAAACACCTTTTCTGCTTCGGTACTCACGATGCAGACGGATCCGAGTCCAGGTCAGGTTTCGGCGCATGGGGATAATCGACTGGCTTGTACCGAATCGCCAGTTCGGGAGTCATCAACTTTTTCTGCTTGCGGACGCGCGACGTGAGCGATCGGTCCAGAATGCCGCTGGTCAGTAACGTGCGTTCCACTGGATAGCTCGGGCGGCCCGTGTGAATCATCCGCTCGATCCCCTTCAACAACCAGGCAAAATGCGGATAGCGGGGCTCCGTTCGCTCATCAAAACGAGTGGCCAGCGCGAGTTTTTGTCCTTTGAGTTTCAAGGCGACGGATGTTCCGCCGGCGAATTCCGGCAGCATGAAGACGGCGCCCATCAGCCCATCCAGATACTGAAACAGGAACAACGTCGATTTGTTGCTCTTGCGCACATCGCCCTGCTGATGCGGAACAGCAGCAAGTGCAGCGTCGAACACGTCTTGCCGAACCACACCATCGTCCAGGACTTTCCACATCGCCTCGCCCTGCAGACATTGCACCCACTTGACTCCCCTCTCCGCGCCCTTTCGCCGTTCGACGTGGCATTGAAAGAACTCCAAGGCGTGACTGCCGTAGATGTCGAGACCCGAGTAACCAATCCCAACGGCCGCTTCGATCTCGCAGCCGAGTGGGATTGAAATCTCCGGTTTGCGATAGCCGACCGTCATGGACGACCCGGCCATGAACGGGACTTTCATCTCTTGCGCCCGGTCGTACATCCACTTGGCATCGGACCAGACAGGCCCGAGATGTTTGTCGTTGAAGACCGGCACGACGCGATCGTACTTCTTGAAGGTGTCGGTGATTGCTTCGAAAAAGCGTCGCCGCGGATGCAGCACTTGCCCTTTGCTGTTCGACGGATAGCGACCGTGCTCGCCGATGCTGATCACGCCGTCCACCGGTATGCGATCGCCACCGACGGTTACTGCCTGTTCGATTGTGTCGAAAATCGGCACGCCATACTTCTTTGCCATCGGACGGGCCAGATCCCGGTCCGTCAACTGATCGACATACATTGACGCAAGCGTCAAATTGGGTCCACGACCACCGTCCTGCTTCCAGCCTTCAAGGATTTTTCCAATGAGCACATCGGCATGCAGGCCGAGTTCGTAGGCCGTAAAAACCGCCGCGACGGACTTCGGTTTGGTTGGCTTCGCGGCTCTTACAGCGACAGGCAGCGAAACGCTTCCTCCCACAACAGTTGCTGCCGCGCCTGCGAGCCAGTCTCGACGTGTGATGTTAGATGTGTTGTTCAAAGCCTGATCCTCATTGTCTGCGTATTAGGTTCACCGAAACGAGATTCGCCAACAGCTCCGGTTCATGGCAATGTCACGTCCCAGACTTTCGCTCGGCGCGCCTTGCCTTTCGGTCCTTCGACTTTGAGCGTCACAACAAATTCGCCCGCTTTTTCGTAGCGATGAATCGGATGGCGTTCGCTGGACGTCTTGCCGTCGCCGAAATCCCAATGCCATGTGGTGATGTTCCCAAACGATTGATCGCGAAATGCAACAACGCGATCCTTCTGGCTGACCACCTGGAAGGACCAATCCGCTTCGACGGGCTTGCGGAGGCTCTTCTCGATCGGCATCAGGCGGAACGCCACCAAATCCGATGCATCACCGTACATAGTTGTCTTGTGCGAGAGGTTCCAGAACGCACCGTAGCGTTTCGCATTCTCGTCGTCGTAGTCGAGAATCGCCCATGACATACCGATCACCTTGTCTTCTTCAAGCTTCGTCTGAACCGCGCGCGAGCTTTCGGGGGGCGCGTAGTCAAAGGGCGTGATGAAGAACTCAAGCACAAGCTTGCCGCTTTCTCCGTGCTTAAAATTGTACTTGTACGCCGCGTTGGCATAGGGCAACTGTTTGATCCAGGGTTGCGAGCCCCACACCATTGCCCAGTCCTTGCCTTCGGCCGGTGTGAAAATGTGATAGTTCTGCGCGTGGACGCCGTGAAACAGAAAATGCGTGTCCAGCTTACCACGCAACTTATTGTTGGGATGCATTTGTCGAATCAACGGCCCGCCCGACAGGTCGCCGTCAACAACGACCTCGAAGATGTCGTTGTGCAAATCCGCACGAGCAAAGTCCCAGTAGTCGTCGCTGGCCTCGTACAGAAAATAGAGATGGTTCTGCCCCTTAACCCAACCAACTTTCACCTTCACGTCCAGATTCGCCCGGTCGTGTTTGTCACCAATCCCGACCACCGTCTCACGCAGTTGGTCCATGCCGATTGAGTACGAATCTGGAACGACGGACCAGTCGTCCGAGTTGCCATCAATTCGCGGAATCCTGTCAGCGGGAAACTGAAAGACCTTGAATTCGACGTCGGGCCTCGCGAGGCCAGGTGGGTCGATATCCGGTTCATCGCCGTCAGCCACGTTTGCCACGGCCAGGTTGAGGAACTGTTTCATGTCGTCGGAACTATCGGCGACGTTTCCGCCAAGGTCGCGGATTGCCGGTCGTGATTGAAACGATTGTTTGGCGGGACGTGACTCCTCTTGAGTTGACGTTCCTGGGAAAACGTCACTCACGAGCAGTGTCCCCAGAATAAGCAAGAGAAATCTGCGGGTGAAAACAAGCATGGGCCTGATCCTCAAAAGTGCATTCGGATTTCGGTTTCAATGGGACTGCGGCATGCGGGCGACTCAAACAACGGTCGCCTTCTGTTTGGGCCGGATGGCTCGAATTTGTCCCTCAACCACTCACACTTCCGGAGGTCGAAGTGATTGTTGCCTTGTATCGATCAATATATTGTATCGATCAATATATTGTATCGACAAATATGAGGTTGCGTCATCCCGTCGGCATCGATGCCGAGAGTGTCGTCACATCGAGGGTCAGCACGAATTCCAAGTCGTCGAAGACCCGTCGGCTGTCGTTCACGCTTCTCCGTTCCTGGTCGACTTCGTTTCGTTGCCGAGTATTCGCGTGATCGCACGGATTTCGCTTCCTGGTCCTGGTGAGGGGGCCTGTCTGTTAAGCTTGCATTAATGGTAACTACCCAGTGACGAAGATGTGCGCTGGCAGGTTGGGGGACTGGTGGAAGGCGGATTGGATGCCGTCCAGGATTTTCAGGTCGTTTTTGCGGAGCGTCGAGACGTAACC
>CAUZOL010000533.1:0-3366 GCA_963581435.1 Planctomycetota bacterium | reverse complement strand
AAGATCACGCCGGACAAGCGGTCGGCACCCCAGCAGAAACAACTACTTGACTACTTCATCGAACACGTTTATACGAAAACGCGGCCAGCCTTCGACAAGCTGCACAAGGACCTTGCCACAACTCAGAGCCAACTTCAGCAGTTGGAGAAGGCGATTCCGAGTACGCTCGTGATGCAAGAAAAGGCCGCCGGGCGGTTGGATACGTTTCTGCTCATTCGCGGAGAATACGACAAGCCCGACAAGAACCAGAAACTCCAGCCGGGCGTTCCCGCTTCACTGCCACAGCTCCCAAAAGACGCACCGGCAAATCGCCTTGCGTTGGCGCGCTGGCTCGTCGATCCCGCACATCCGCTGACTGCTCGGGTCACGGTCAACCGATTCTGGCAGCAGTACTTCGGAATCGGAATCGTAAAAACCGCCGGAGAATTCGGCTCGCAGGGCGACTGGCCGTCGCATCCCGAACTGCTCGACTGGCTCGCCACCGAATTCATTCGCAGTGGTTGGGACGTCAAATCAATGCAAAAACTGATTGTGATGTCGGGCGCGTATCGCCAGTCGTCGCGGGTGACCGCAGAACTGTACCGTCGCGATCCTGAAAACCGCCTGCTGGCACGCGGGCCGCGTTTTCGGCTCGATGCCGAAATGATCCGCGACAATGCATTGGTCATCGGCGGGCTACTCAATCGGCAAATTGGCGGAAAGAGCGTGCGGCCGTATCAACCCGGTGGCCTGTGGAAGGCGGTCGGCTACACCGGCAGTAATACCGTCAATTTCAAGCAGGATCACGGCAACGCGCTGTATCGACGCAGCATGTATACGTTTTGGAAACGAACGTCACCGCCACCTTCGATGGCACTGTTCGACGCGCCGTCGCGCGAAGAATGCAGCGTGCGGCGTGAACGAACTAACACACCCATGCAAGCCCTCACACTGATGAATGACGTACAATATGTCGAAGCAGCCCGTAACTTCGCCCAACGCATGTTGACCGAAGGGGGCAAGACCCCGCAGGAACGAATCACTTATGCCTTCCGAACGGCAACGGCCCGCAATCCCGATGCAGTCGAAATGAGCCTGTTTCTCAACGTGTTACAGTCACACCTGAAGGAATTCCGAGGTAACAAAGAAGCGGCAACCAAATTGGTAAGCTTGGGCGAATCGAAACGCGATGAGAAACTCGACGTCGCCGACTTAGCCGCCTACACGATGCTGGGGAACTTGATCTTGAATCTGGATGAGACAGTGACGAAGGGATAAGTTGCATTCAGAACCACGAAAGGCGCAGAACTGCCAAGAGAAAGGCTTAGTTGTCATGGGACTTTCTACAGAAGAAGTTTTTGAAGCAGCGCTCAACTTGTCGGGTGAAAATCGACGCGAATTGGCCGAACGCTTGCTCGAAACTTTGAAGGAGAATGAACGACTGGAGATTGAACAGGCTTGGATCGAGATTGCTAAGCAACGCATGGAAGATGATCGAGCTGGCCGAACGACAGCGATGCCAGTGGCAGATTTCTTTGATGAACGTCGTGCACGGACAGCACAATGAGCTTGAATATCCTCGGGCCGGCGCAGCGCGACGTTGTCGTGGCTCGAGATTGGTACAACAGACAGCAGTCCGGTTTGGGAGAGAGGTCTTCAGCGTCCGCCGAGGTGGCAATGCAACAGCTGCTTGACTATCCAACAAGTTGGCCGGTCATTGATGGTGATGTCCACCGTTGCCCGGTCCGCTCGTTTCCTTTTGATGTTCTTTTCTTCGTCGCGGGAAATGACGTGTTCATCGTCGCCGTGATGGACCAGCGCCGCAAACCCGGCGACTGGAAAGACAGACTTTAAGACTGACCACAGGAACTGAATCATGGACCCACTTCGTGAACGTCAAATGTTGATGACCCGCCGGCACTTCTTCGGGCGGAGCGCGACCGGCATCGGTGCTGCGGCGCTGGCCTCGACGATGGATCCGTCGCTGCTACGAGCCGACAGTTCGGCCGCTTCGCAGGTTGATCGCGGCGTGCTCGGCGCACCGTATTTCGCGCCCAAGGCCAAACGGGTGATCTACCTGTTCATGTCCGGCGCGCCTTCGCAGTTGGACCTGTTCGACTACAAACCGGGTTTGGGCGACTTCTTCAACAAAGATCTGCCCGATTCCATCCGCAAGGGGCAGCGACTGACCACGATGACCAGTGGGCAAAAGCGTTTCCCCGTTGCGCCGTCGGTTTTCAATTTCGCCCAGCACGGCAAAGGGGGCGCGTGGATCAGCGAGTTATTGCCGCATACGGCCTCGGTGGCCGACGATCTGGCGATCATCAAAACGGTGAACACCGAAGCGATCAACCATGATCCGGCCATCACTTACATCCAAACGGGATTCCAGAAACCGGGCCGACCGAGTCTGGGGGCGTGGATGTCGTACGGGTTGGGTCGCGTGAACGAGAACCTGCCCGGATTCGTCGTCCTCACCGCCACCTGGAGTGGTCGCAAGTCGGCACAGGCATTGTACGAACGCCTGTGGGGCACAGGTTTTCTGCCGTCACGTCACGCCGGTGTGGCGTTGCGGTCACAAGGCGATCCCGTGCTGTACCTGTCGAACCCGGCCGGCGTGTCGATTGATACGCGACGTAAAATGCTCGACGCATTGGCGGCGCTCAACAGGAAACAGTTTGACTCAGTCGGCGACCCGGAAATCAACACCCGCATCGCACAATACGAGTTGGCGTTTCGCATGCAAACATCGGTCCCCGAACTGACCGACATCAGCGGCGAGCCGAAACACATACTCGACATGTACGGACCGGAAGTCACAACGCCGGGGACGTTCGCGGCCAGTTGCCTGCTCGCGCGTCGGATGGCCGAACGCAACGTGCGGTTCGTGCAAATCTTCATTCGTGGTTGGGATCAGCACGGGAGCCTGCCCAACGACATCCGTGGTCAGTGCCGCGATGTCGATCAGGGATCGGCTGCATTGATCAAAGACCTCAAGCAGCGCGGCATGCTTGACGATACGCTGATCGTCTGGGGCGGCGAGTTTGGCCGCACCGTCTACAGCCAGGGAACGCTGACCAAGACCAACTACGGCCGCGACCACCACCCGCGTTGTTTCAGCATGTGGATGGCCGGCGGCGGTGTGAAAGGGGGCCAGGTTTATGGCGAGACCGACGACTTCAGTTACAACATCGTCGAGAACCCCGTTCACATTCACGACCTGAACGCTACCATGCTGCACACCTTGGGGATCGATCACGAACGGTTGACCTACCGATTCCAAGGCCGCGACTTCCGCCTGACCGACGTACACGGGAACGTCGTTCGGGACCTGTTGGTTTAGACAAACACCGTCAAAAACCAAGGGGGGGGGGGGGGGGGTAAACA
>CAUZOL010000532.1:0-3399 GCA_963581435.1 Planctomycetota bacterium | reverse complement strand
ACACAGTTCAACTAAAGCATCATGATAGGCGTTCCGGCTGAGGCCGCTGCAACACACAATTTCCGTGTCTTGAAAGAAGCATCATGAAACGACAACGACTGACTTCACTGTCCTGCGTCATGCTGGGTTCTCTTCTCACTTCTCAACTGGCTGTTGCAGGCGATGTCGAGCCGCTCTCGAAACTGCAGCTGATGGACGTGTTTGAATTGGAGTACGCGGCCGATCCGCGAATCTCGCCCGATGGCAAACGCGTTGCCTATCTTCGGACCGGCATGGACATCATGCAGGATCAGCGGCAGTCGAAGTTATGGATGGTGAATGTTGACGGCTCGGCGCATCGGCCGCTTGTCGCGCCGGACAAGGGAAGTATTTCGCACCCACGCTGGTCGCCGGATGGTACCCGCATCGCTTATGTCACCAATGTTACCGATAACGGGCCGGCGCAGGTTTATTGCCTGTGGCCAGAAACTGGGCAGATTGTTCGACTGACGCAACTTCCGGCCGGGCCTGGCCATCTCACGTGGTCGCCCGACGGCAAGTCAATCGCGTTGACCATGTTGGTGGAAGAATCGGCGGAACCGTTCGTCAAACTGCCGGCTGCACCAAAGGGCGCGAAATGGGCCGCCCCGCCGAAAGTCATTCGCAAGGTTCTCTATCGAAGCGACGGCAGCGGGTACGTCGCCGACGGATTTCGGCACGTGTTCGTTGTTCCGGCAGAGGGGGGAACTCCGAAACAACTTACCAACGGCAACTTCCACCACAACGGGCCCCTTTCCTGGTCGCCCGACAGCGATGCCGTGTTCTTCTCCGCCAATCGCAACGCGAACTGGGAATATGAGCCGCGCGAATCGGAACTGTTTCGCGCCTCGGTGTCCGATGGAACGACCAAGCAACTGACGGATCGGAAAGGGCCGGACCAATCTCCGGTTGTCTCATCTGACGGACAAATGATCGCCTGGCTTGGGTTCGATGATCGCCGGTTGAGCTACCAGGTGACAAAACTGTATGTCATGAACCTCGATGGAGAACAGCGTCGGGTCGTTGCATCGCGTTTCGACCGTGACATCTCCTCGCCCGTCTGGAGTCGTGACGGCAAGGGGCTTTACTTTCAATACACCGACGCCGGCACGACCAATATTGGTTTTGTGTCGCTTGACGGAAAAGTCTCGACGCTGGCCCGCCACGTCGGCGGCGTCACCATTGGCCGGCCTTATGCCAGCGGATCATTCTCCACCGATGGGCAAGGCAATTTTGCCTACACGCATTCGCAACCCAATCATCCTGCGGATGTGGCCTTCGGCTCGAAGAGTTCCGATAAGGTCCGTCGCCTCACGCGGCTGAATGAAGACCTCTTCAGCCAGCGGCAAATGGCATCGACCGAAGAGTTCACGTTCAAGTCTCAATCCGATGGACGCCGTATTCAGGGGTGGATCGTCAAACCGCCCGCGTTCGATCCCGCCACAAAGTACCCGCTGATTCTCGAAATCCACGGCGGCCCGTTCGCCAACTACGGCGATCGATTCTCGGCTGAAATGCAGTATTACGCGGCGGCTGGTTACGTTGTGGTCTACATCAACCCGCGCGGCAGCACCAGTTACGGGCAGGAATTCGCCAACTTGATTCACCATGCCTATCCAGGCCCCGACTACGACGACCTGATGGAGGGTGTCGATGCGGTGATCGAGCGTGGTTACATCGACTCGAAGAACCTGTTTGTCACCGGGGGAAGCGGCGGCGGTGTTCTGACAGCGTGGATCGTCGGCAAGACCGATCGATTCCGCGCGGCCGTTGCGGCCAAACCGGTCATCAACTGGTACAGCTTTGTGCTCACATCCGACGGCTATCCCTTCTTCAATCGCTACTGGTTTCCCGGCGAACCGTGGAAGAATGCCGAACACTATCTTCGTCGCTCGCCGATTTCGCTCGTCGGCAATGTGACAACGCCGACGATGTTGATGACGGGCGAAGACGATCACCGCACGCCGATTTCCGAATCGGAGCAGTTCTACCAGGCATTGAAACTGCGCAAAGTGGAAACGGTGTTGGTCCGTGTGCCGGGCGCATCACACGCCATCATCAAACGTCCCAGCCGACTCATCGCCAAGGTGCAGCACATTCTCAAGTGGTTTGAAATGCACCGTGAAACCAAACCGGGCAGGTGATAAGGCTGGCGCCACTCGACCGTGCCACTCCGCGCGTTTGCAGGTTGGGTTGTTCGTTTTTTATACTGCCGATGGTTGCTTGGCGAAGCGGCCCACGGTGTGACGGACGGCGAAACGGATTGGCAACCAGAGAGACGGCAACAGATGAGTGACAGCGAGAACGGCGAACCGTATTACGTCGGCATCGACGTCGGCGGCACGAATGTGAAGGTGGGGATTGTCGATGACTCCGGCCATTCACATGCGACCGCCAGTGTGCCGACCGAAGCGGAACGTAACTTCGACGTCGGGTTGGCGAACATCGAACGGGCGGTGCAATTGGCGTTGGCGAAAACGGCATTCTCGCTTGACGGCGCCCGTGCCATCGGACTGGCAACTCCCGGTCCGATGGATCTACCATCCGGTATGCTGCTCGACCCGGCCAATCTGCCCGGTTGGCACGACATTCCAATTCGTCAGCGAGTGAGCGAACGGTTTTCCAAACCAACGGTTTTGCAAAACGACGCGAACGCGGCGGCCTACGGCGAATTCTGGATGGGAGCCGCGCGGAACGCGCACAGCCTCGTCTTTTGGACGTTGGGGACAGGAATTGGCTGTGGAATTATCATCGGCGATTCCATTGTCACCGGCGAGCATTCGCACGGTTCCGAATGCGGTCACGTCATCATCGAAATGGACGGGGGGCGACGTTGCGACACCGGCCAGTACGGAACGCTGGAAGCCTACGCGAGTGCCAAATCACTCGTCCGCCGTTGCCGGGAAGCGCTCGATGCGGGGCGTGCATCATCGCTGAGTGCGCGAATTGCCGACAAGCAGAAACTGACTCCCCTGCTCATCGCCGAAGCGGCGGAGGCCGGCGACGAACTGGCGGATGAATTGATTATCGAGACCGCTCGCTTTCTGGGAATTGGTACAACGACGGTGATGCATACCATCGATCCTGCGATGGTGTTGTTCGGCGGCGCGATGACATTCGGCCGCAACGAGACGGCAGTCGGTCGCCGGTTTCTGCAGCGGATTAAAGACGAAGTTCAGACCCGTGCGTTTCCCGTTTCTGCCGCAAAGACGGTAATCGATTACGCATCGCTGGGAAGCACTGCCGGCTACATCGGCGCCGCAGGATGTGCGCGTTTGAAGTTCGGCGATGCAAAGTAGTATATTTTCAAGGCTCCGCTGACGGGTGCCACTGGCGTGTCGCCAGTGCTAACCGCGCTGCACTGGCGACACGCCAGGGGCA
>CAUZOL010000531.1:0-3422 GCA_963581435.1 Planctomycetota bacterium | reverse complement strand
GCATTTGGTGGTTCTCCCCAGTTTTGTAAGAATGGCATCGGATTCTGAAAAAACGACCAAAAACAGCGGCCGTATTCCCAACGCAGACTATCAGGGCAAATCCAATGCCATTCTCTGAGCCGCCCTGTGAGGTTATCCCACGTGCATGACCTGTCAATTGCTGCAGGAGTGTGACACATAATCAAGGCTGCTCAATCACATCAGTCTGCCGAGGCGGCTTATCTGTTGTCACCTTCATTTGCAAAGCGAGACTCTGTATGATGGTATCTACCGTCGCCGAGCTAGACGAAAAGCGACGATGAATGCAATAATCAACATATCCAGGCAATTGAATCAAAACCATACTCGTGGAGTTCCAGATATGTCCCAGGATGAAATCGCCATTACCGGTGAACCGATTACCGATGCCATGTGCCGGTTTTCTGTCGATCGGCCCGTATATCCCGAAAAGTCTTCCTATTTTGGCAGCAAAGAGCAGGCGGAGGGTTCGGCGCTTGCAGAACGACTCTTCGCAATCGACGGCGTGAGAGGCGTGCAGATTTCGCATAACCTGGTCACTGTCAGGAAGGCGGGAATGGATGAGTGGCCGGTGGTTGGTAAGCAAGTTGGCGCTGCCATCCGCGAGTTTCTTTCCTCGGGTGAATCCGCCGTTTCAGACAAATTTCGGGACGCAATCCCCTCAGCCGATGAGATCAGAGAGCAGGTCCAGAATGTATTGGATACGGACATCAACCCTTCTGTCGCAGGGCATGGCGGAGTAATCCAGCTGATCGACGTGAAGGACAACGTGGTCTACATTCAAATGGGTGGCGGTTGCCAGGGATGTGGTCAGGCCGACGTGACCTTGAAGTTCGGTATTGAAACTGCAATCCGTGCGGCCGTCGATGGCGTCGGAGACATTCTCGACGTCACCGATCACGCGTCCGGCCGGAACCCGTACTACGTCCCGTCGGCGAAATAATCGATGCCACGAATCTTGTTGCTGTTGCCCACGACGACCTACCGAACCGAAGCGTTTCTGGCAGCGGCACGTCGGATGGACGTTGAGGTGACGGTCGGTTCAGAAAAGCTCAACACGCTGGCCCGGTTGAACCCGACTGCGCTATTGACTTTGAGCTTGCACGATCCCGAACGGGCCGCGCGCCAAGTGGTCGATTTCGCTGCGAAACATCCCATCGCCGCAGTCATCGCGGTGGACGATCAGGTAACAGTCGCTGCGGCCGCCATCTGTCAGGCATTGTCATTGCGGCAGAACTCGGTCGAGTCGGTGCTGGCTGCCGGCAACAAATACCGAATGCGCGAACTATTCCAGCAAGCCGGCGTTCCATCACCGGGATTCAAGCTGTGCCGTCTGGACGATGACGCGGAGGTTATAGCCGGCCAGCTGCACTATCCGTGCGTTGTCAAACCGTTGGAACTCTCGGGCAGTCGGGGAGTTATTCGCGCCGATGATGAACCGCAGTTCGTGCGGGCCGTCGGTCGCCTGGCGAAAATTCTGGATGCCGAAAGCACAAAGCGCAAAGCGGCAAGCCGGGCATTACATTTCCTGGTGGAAGACTTCATCGACGGGCCGGAGGTTGCTGTTGAGGGACTGCTCAGCGGCGGTCGGTTGCGAGTGCTCGCGCTGTTCGACAAACCCGATCCGCTGGACGGTCCGTTCTTCGAGGAGACAATTTACGTCACGCCGTCGCGTTTGCCCAGCGACGTCCAGGACCAGATTGCCGAATGTACGAGCCACGCGGCACAGGCGCTTGGCTTAACCGAAGGACCGATCCACGCAGAACTCCGGTTGGATGACGACGGCCCTTCGGTGATTGAAGTCAACGCGCGATCCATTGGCGGTCAGTGCTCGCGAATGCTGACGTTTGGCACGGGCATCTCGCTGGAAGAATTGATCATTCGTCACGCTCTCGATAGCGAATGGGAACCACCCATACGGGATCACCAACCGGCGGGCGTGATGATGATTCCCATCCCGCGGGCGGGTACACTGCGTGAAGTTCATGGAGCCGATGCCGCCGAGTCGGTTGCCGACATCGAACGGGTGACCATTTCAGCCCACGTGGGTCAGAAACTCGTTCAGTTGCCGGAGGGGTCGCTTTACCTTGGTTTCCTCTTCGCGCGGGCGTCTTCGGTGGCAGCCGTGGAAGTGGCGCTGAGGGAGGCGCACGCTCGGTTGCAGTTTGTCATCGAACCGTTTGAAATCAACGACGAGTCGGCCAACAACTCGCTGCTGCCAGTCGACTCTCAGCAGTGACTGCTGTAATTTAAATTGGCCGTCAACAAGCCACAAGAATTTAGATCGCCGAGATCAACCGATGCCAATTTCCGAAATCGAAACGCAGACTGAACTGAAGCGAGTCAAAATTGGCGCCGCCGACGAGCTGCCGCCCGGTACCAGCAAGATTTTCGTCGTTGGGGAACGGAAGTTTTCCGTCTTCAACATCGACGGCGAACTGTACGCAATTGAAGACCGCTGTCCGCACCGCGGTGCTTCGCTGGGAAAGGGAACCTTGGACGGCTTTGGCGTCACATGCCCGCTGCACAAGTGGGAATTCGACCTGCGAACCGGCCAATGTGAAGAACATCCGGGCACCGAGTTGAAACGGTTTGAAGCGTTCGTCACCGGCGACAGTCTGCTGCTCGATATCTCGTCGCTCGATGAAGAAAAAACACCCGCCTGGGATGGCATCTACCGCTACTTGATTCGCTATGGTGCCCTCGGTTGGGTGGGACGGTTCGGCTCCGTCGATCGGATCGAGTGTTCTCACGGAGACCGGGTCGTCGTGCAAACCAGCCGCGGGATGGAGATCGGCGAGATTCTGGCAGGGCCCGTCGATGGCCGTGAAGATCAAAGCGACCTCAGCAACGAGCAACCACTCGGCGAAGTTCTGCGCCGACAAACCGCCGAAGATGACCAACAACACAATCGATCGCAGCAGGCAGCGTCATTCGACATCTTTACAGAGTGTCAACAACTCCTCTCCGATCATCAGGTGACCGTCCAGGTCATCGACAGCGAACGGTTGTTTGATGACGAGACGATTGTGCTTTACTTCCTGGGTGAAGAAACGACGGAGATGCAGCCAATCACTGAGGAACTCGGAAAGCGTTGGCAGGCGAAAGTCGTCTTCAATCCCGTCATCGAACCGGTCGCCGCACCGGGAGGCGGCGGCTGCGGGAGTGGCGGTTGTGGAAGTGGCGGCTGCGGCACTGGAGCGGCCCCGGAGACAAGTGAAACCGAAGGCTGAAAACTCAAACGCACAGTTTTAGATAAAGATTTAGATAAAGAAAAAACGTAACTACCCAGTGACGAAGATGTGCGCTGGCAGGTTGGGGGACTGGTGGAAGGCGGATTGGATGCCGTCCAGGATTTTCAGGTCGTTTTTGCGGAGCGTCGAGACGTAACCGCGGATTCGGCT
>CAUZOL010000530.1:0-3439 GCA_963581435.1 Planctomycetota bacterium | reverse complement strand
GCAACTTTGCGAACTACCGCACCCGCATCCTGTTCTTCTGTGGAAAACTGAAACTCAAACCGTGCTGAAAACACCCATTAAAATCGGTGAAGAACCAAAATGGGGATCGAACGATGGCGTGTTGGGATATGTGGTTGGGTTCGTAGTCGGGACTGTTGGTGCGTGCGGTATCTTCTTTGCGCTAGTGTTCACCGTTGTGGGGTTTTTCGCGGTTCTCACCGGTATGCCGGAGTACCCTGTTTGCTCCAGCGGCAAATGTCGAGTACGAAAACTGCCGGACAGCGACTACCGCTATGAGTCTTTCGATGGCCATCTTGTCGCCCGGTGCAAATGCGGGACTCTTTTTGTCAAGAAAGGACGGCGATTCCTGTTCTTGCAGGCCGATGGATCTCTATCGCCCTATATGATCTGGAAGCCGTTTCGAGGTTGGTTTCCTGATGAGACGGAGGCATGAGAGTGGCCGGTCGTTGGCCAAACTCGCCAACTTCCTGAATTGCCGGAAATAAACTGTGCCCCTTGTGCGTCAAACAACCTGTCAAGAATGAGCGAAACCCCGTGAACCATTTCCGGCCGGTTGCGTCTAAGTGGGCAGCAAGACGAATACGGCGATCACGCCAAAACAGGAGTGAAGGAATTCAACGATGATGTCTCTGTGGTCCAGTTATCACCTCGGATCAGAACGCGTGGGTAAGTCCGTCGATTGCCAATCGGCGAATAATCTGCCGACGCTTCCTTTGCGCTTGTGACTAGGAGCCTGTCCGGAAAGCCGTTGTGTGGCGGAGTCGGTGAGGTCTAGAATTTCAATCTTTTCGGTCGCTGTTCGGCTTGACCGTTGTTCTTTGTGGCCGGTTCGGAAGATGGGCTAGGGTGAGCGGCACCTTTTTTGAAGCCAATTCACCATCAAACGAATGCGTGCTTTTCTCATCGAGAAGTAAGCAGGTGTTGATTTGTGACTGGTAATTGTAGTACAAGAGTGCATTCAAACTGTCGCCGACTGCGGTGGGCGACGACCGATATCTCACCAGTCAACGGAGATGTGAAATGATGTCGATCCCATCCGGTGCTTCGAATTCGTCATTTTGTGACGGTCTTTCGCGCCGAAATTTCTTGAAGGTTGGCGCGATGGGCGTCGGCGGATTGACGCTCGCCGATCTCCTGCGAGCGGAAGCCGCAGCTGGTACCCGGTCATCGAACAAAGCTCTGATCAACATTCATCTGTCCGGCGGCCCGTCTCATCAAGACACATTTGACCTGAAGCCGGATGCGCCGAGCGAATACCGCGGCGAGTTCAATCCGATCAGCACCAATGTTCCCGGTCTTGATATTTGCGAACACTTTCCGATGCTCGCTCAGTCGGCTGACAAATTCTCGCTCATTCGTTCATTGACCGGTTCGATCGCCGACCACAGCGACTACCCAACACAAACCGGGTTTCCGCGAAGTAGCTTACAGAGCTTGGGCGGCCGTCCGTCGATCGGCAGCGTTGTCTCGAAACTGCAAGGCGACTTGAGCACAGGAGCGCCGCCGTTTGTTGGCTACAACGGTTCCTACGTTGGGTATCTCGGCGCAGTTCACCAGCCATTTCGTCCGCAAGGTGGCGAGTTGCGGCTTAACGGCAGCGTAACGGCCGACCGGCTGCGTTCCCGAACCGATTTACTAGGCGGTCTCGACAGATTACGTCGGGACATGGACCACACCGGCCACATGCTCGCGCTCGACGCTTACTCGCAGCAGGCCGTTGAGATGGTGACATCGGGGCGAGTCGCCGATGCCCTCGATCTCAGCAAGGAAGACCCACGGCTGCGCGAGCGGTACGGCAACGACGGCAAGATGTTCTTAACAGCCAGGCGGCTGATCGAAGCAGGGGTTCGCGTTGTCAACTTCAACTGGGGAAGTTGGGACACACACAGCAACAACTTTGGCCATCTGCAGACTCAATTGCCCAAGTTGGATCGCGCCATGCATTCGCTGCTTGAAGACCTGAACGTTCGCGGGCTGGACGAAGATGTGACTGTCGTCATGTGGGGCGAATTCGGCCGGACGCCGCGTGTTAACAGCAACAAAGGCGGACGCGATCACTGGTACGAAGTTGCCATGTGCTTTCTCGCCGGCGGCGGAATGAAAATGGGGCAGGCGATTGGCAAATCGAGCAGGAACGCCGAGCGAGCCGTGGACCGGCCCGTTCATCTTCTGGAAGTGATGGCAACGCTCTACCACAACCTTGGCATCGATGTGAAATCGACGACCATCACCGATCCCGGCGGCCGCCCGCAATATCTGGTCGATCACCGCGAACCAATTCGCGAGTTGATCTGACACCGCGCAATGCGGAATTCGCGGTTGTGAGAGGCTTCTTGCGTTTGGAATTACTCTTTTTCGTCGGCAACAGGCTTCACCACCACCAGCTTGTGGTTTTCGACGTCGTATTGGTACTCGTGCTTCCCCGGCAGCACCGGCAGCCGGATGTTGTACCGCTTGATGATCTGCTCCATAAACTCGTCGTAGGTTGGGTAGCGTTCGTTTTCGATTTGAAAAAACTGAATCTGGCGATCAATTGCCATCTTCGACACCTTCTCCACCGTCGGCCCATAAGCTTGCAGCGCGCCGAGAATTATGTCATCTGCGCGGACCTTCGAGTCGCTCAATTCGCGGCCGGCGTCCGGATCGTATTCACCGATATCCTGCGTCTTCTGTTTCAGAATGCTTTGTTTTTCAGGCTTTGGCTCCGCTTTAGGCTCTTCAGCGGTCTTCGTGCAGCCGACAATCATTAACAGCAGGGTCGTGCCAAGCAGTAATCGGATCATAACGCGGACGCCCAATTTTGAGTGAGGTGAATTCGCGAGGGCCGCCGTGGCTGCTACCAGCGTGGTACTCAACCAGCACGGCCAACAAGATGATACGCTTGAGACAAGCTGCGGGTCAAAGCCGTCGGCTCCACAAATTCGCCCCGCTGTTGATGAATCGCTCGCTAACTGCTAACTTGACGAATCCAATTGTCAATGTCTCTGCATCTGTTTGAACACGAACGGGAGTTTCCGCCTGTGGGTACGAAGAAATCGGGCAAGGGCCGCCGTAAGATTGGCCGCAAGAAACGACGAATGCGCGCGAAAATTCGCCACCGCAAATAATCTGAGATCGGGCCGGCCGGCCCGGTCGGCAGTGGCGATTCGAATTGCGCCGCCCGCCGACACATCGTTCAATCGCATTTCCTGATCTCGCATGCCGACGCTCTCGGCCGGAAACGCGACGCACTTGGCCGCAAGACCGCTCGCGGTGCGCGCACACGTGCCCAAATCAACCCGCTCTCGCGCTCCAGGGCGGCTCAGAGAATGGCATTGGATTTGCCCTGATAGTCTGCGTTGGGAATACGGCCGCTGTTTTTGGTCGTTTTTTCAGAATCCGATGCCATTCTTACAAAACTGGGGAGAACCACCAAATG
>CAUZOL010000529.1:0-3468 GCA_963581435.1 Planctomycetota bacterium | reverse complement strand
CGTGAACGATTTTATCGAGCGGGCTACGGTCGTCGAACTGCCTGCGAAAGGCGAGTACTTCGGGGTCGAGTTGGTTGTCGGCTGGAAGGTCGAGTCGGCGCGCTGGACGAGCGCAGCAATCTCGTCGCGTACCGCCTGAGAGAGAGTCGGCCATGCATCGACGAGCGACACAAACGCGGGGTCATTCAGTCCGTTTCGTGCATCGACTGCACCGGATTCCGCACCGCTTGTTTCACAAATGGCCGTTTTCTGCTTAGAATCAGGCGACGCTTCGAATCCAGTATCGACCACTTCCGACATAGCCTGAACCACCCTGAAGCATAGTGTTTCTGGGGGTTTTCTTCATTTTCAGCCCACGTTCATTCTCAGCGGAAGCGTAGCAGATTCGGACAGCATGCCGCCGCGTTTTGCCCTGTCGCACTTTTGGACACATTCCGAGTGACTTCCGAAATCCATATCAATTCAATTCGTGGCAGGCTGCGCTGGTTTCGTTGGCGAGGCGCGGTTCTTATTGTCGTTTTCCTACTTGGCTTGACGGCATTCTGCGGCGGTGCTGAAGCGAGTGACCGTGACGTCGGCTCGGCCGACTTCATGGCCAAGGTGTACTACACTCTCGGCCTTTTCGTTCTCGGCGGCTTGGATCTTGGGGTGCCAGTGCGTGGCCCCATGTGGGCGCGAGTCATGCTGTGGTTGGTTTACTTTGCGGCCCCCGCCATTACGACGTCGGCTTTGGTCGAGGGTATCTTGCGTGCCATTCGGCCCGACAGATTTCGCCTGAGACATTTGCGGCAACATGTCGTCGTTGCAGGCTGCGGACGTCTCGCCATGCTCTACCTTGAATGCCTGCGCGAGGCTGAGCCAAACACGCCCGTGCTCATCATCGACAACCGAGCAGACAATCCGCATGCGCAAACCGCCATCGAACGGTTTCGCGCCAATGTGCTGATTGCGGACGTTACCAGTAAGCCGGCAATCCGCACGCTTCGTCTCAAATCCGCCAAACAGTTGGTTGTTCTGACCGGAGACGACTACATCAACCTTGATACAGCAACGAAGGCCATAAGCATTGCACCACATCTGGCGACGCAGACGCTGGTGCATATTTCCGATCTGCGATTGCTTCGCGTTGTTGAGCAGGCAGAATTGCTGCAGCAGGCCACCAAGTTCAACTCCTATCGACGTGCCGCGGAGTCTCTTGTCGCCGAAAATTTGTTACCTCATTTTCGAAAGACAGATTCCGGGGACATCGTCGTGCTTGCCGGATTTGGTCGATTCGGTCAAAGCGTTCTGGATCAGCTACAGCAACACGCTGCGGGAATGTTTTCCAAAGTCATAATTGTCGACCAACAGGGTGACCTGCAAACAATGGTGTTTGCAGAGCAGGTGGGATTCCACGACGGCTATGAGTGGCATCTACTGGCCGAGAATCTGCAACATCCACGAACCTGGCAGCATGTCGCGGAGGAGATTGACGGTGCGGGCGAGGAGCCGGTGTACATACTGGGATCGGGTGACGACAGTGTCAACATTCGGACGGCGTTGTGGCTCGCTCGCAAGTACCCCGATGCCAAAGTGCTGGCCCGTTGCTTTCGACGTTCAACTTTCTCAGAACAGATATCCGCCGAATGTGATTTTGAGTTGGTCAGTACAGCGGACCTGTTGTTGTCGAGTATGAACTCCAATTGGTTGGCGGGCGGCGTTCCTCGATGATGCAGTTTTGATCGACGGCCCATGCCAAAGACTGGAACGTGGGCGTGTCCCACATTTTCCGTTGCCGTCGCGTCAGTCAGCGCCATCACGCGAAGATCGCATCAATCGGTCGACCGTCGGCGATTCGCCACGGGCGTCCCGTTTGATCTTTGATGTGTGTCCGTGGATCTATCCCGAAGCGTTTGTAGATTGTCGCCGCCAGATCGGCCGGCGTAACTGGATCGTTCTCTGGATACGCGCCGATTCGGTCACTCGAACCGTACACTGTTCCGCCTTTGATACCCCCGCCAGCCAACAACAGCGAGTAACAGTCGGGCCAATGATCGCGGCCGGCGCCTCCATTGATTTTTGGCGTGCGGCCAAACTCACCGGTTGCCACAATCAACGTCGATTCCAGCAATCCCCGTTCGTCCAAATCTTCAATGAGGGCCGAGAGCGATTGATCGGCCGGCGGTAATAGCGTCTTCTTGTTCTGTTCAAAATTCTTCGCGTGAGAGTCCCAGTTCTGACCCTGCTGCCGAAAATCCTGCACGTTGATAAACGGCACCCCCGCTTCCACCAGTCGGCGTGCCATTAACAGGTTCTGCCCGCGCAACTCCTGATTCGTTCCTTTGAATAGCCCGTACCGCTCGCGAGTTTTTTGCGACTCTTCATCAATTTTCATTGCCTGCCGCAACGTGTCCGATTCCAGCAATTCATACGCTTTTTCATAGAAGCCGCGAAACTGTCGAACTGGCTTGGCCGAATCTGCCGTCGTCTCGTCAATCCGCCCCAACAATTCACGCCGCCGCGAGACCCGGCTCAGCGTCAGATCTTTGGGACGATTGAGGATGTCGACCCGATATCCTTTGGAAGCCGGATCGCCGGAAATCTGAAATGGATCGAACGCCTTTCCCAGAAATCCGCCCCCCTGACAGGGGACGTTGACCACGTTGTGAAACAGCCAGGGCAACAAAGCGTGCGGCACGTCGGGTGCCTGCTCCTTTCGCAGATAACTCAACACCGCTCCATGACAGGGAAAAAACTGCGGCAGCGGCGCGAACTCTTCCCGGTCGCCTTTCGGTCCCTGCCGTCCCGTGAAGACTTCCGTCCCGGCCGAATCGTGGAGCCGGTTGGTGTGGTGCATGCTCCGCACAACCGCCACCTTGTGCATCAGCTTTGCCAGATGCGGCAAGTGTTCGCAAATCTGAACACCCGGGGCCGAGGTCGAAACCGGATTGAATTCCCCCCGCACCGTAGACGACGCATCCGGCTTCATGTCGTACGTGTCGAGGTGACTTTGGCCGCCATAATAATAAACGAACACGCAAGACCGAATTGCCGACTCCGGCTTCTTCCCGCTGACCTCTTCCGCCGCAACCCGTGCGCGCAACAACCCCCACAAATCCAGCGACACCCCACCTGCCGCACCAAGTTGCAACCAACGGCGACGACTCAGTGGGTATTGCAAATACCGATCCGAATCCAACGAGTTCATCAGACGCCCCTGCCAAGGATCATGAAACGACACGATCACATTATCGCATAATTCTTGCGAGATGTGACAGACTCAGCAATCGAAAGATCAAAGTTCTGTGTTCGATGTTCAATTCTCTAGCGTGTTACTTCCCCGACTTCCGGATCGGAAACGCGTCGGCGCGCAGCGGGTGCGTAACGTCTTGCGTTCGCGAAGATTTTGTGTCCAGATGCGTCATGACGGGTTTCAGGAAGTGTCGAAACTGACGGAAGTGACGGTGCGGCGGATCAGGAAGTGAGGAC
>CAUZOL010000528.1:0-3478 GCA_963581435.1 Planctomycetota bacterium | reverse complement strand
TCATTGATGACAAATTCATCGAAATTGAGTACTGCCCAACATTCTGATTTGAAGAAAACGTTTTCGACATGCACCAACCAAGTCGCCACAATCATACTCCTTCGGCAACGATCGTGCGTACCGCTTGCAGGCATCCTTCTGTCACCTTTGTCAGAAACTCCATGTCTAATGTTTCCGGCGTGTCGCTGGGTAGATGGTAGTGTGGATTTCGCAGGAAGCTGGTGTCGGTGACCATCAACGCCGCGTATCCCGCATCCCAGAACGGGCTGTGATCGCTCAGCCTCGATGCTTGCAAGTCGTTCCCGTTGTTGGGAACCGCGAGACTTTCCACGGGCAAATCGGGAACCAGCTTCAATCCGTCTGCAAAGCGATCGATCAGCGGCTGCGAGATCTGATTGCCGACGACCGCAATGAAATCGGCCGTGTCGGGATACATGCCGACCAGTTGTGGCGGCAGTTGTTGACTGCCCGGTTGATGATCGCAATACCCCAGCATTTCCAGCGAGACCATCCCGCACAAATCAATCTGCTGTTCCCGCATCAAACGAGCATGTTCCGCTCCGCCCAGCATCCCGTTTTCTTCCAGATCGAAGGCCACCAATTCCAGTTCGACGGACAAATCGTCCGGTCGGCAACTGGGAAGCAAGCGAGCGATTTCGAGCAGTGCCGCGACGGCGCTGGCGTTGTCGTCGGCACCGGGTGTGTCGGTGCAGGAATCGAGATGGGCACCGACACAGAACCGCGGGCGATTCTCCGCACGAAAGTCGGCGTGCCGTGCAATCAAATTCACCCCAGTCAGTTGTTGCCCACTGCTGACATCGGAAGTGAAGGGGTGTTGTTCGACCGACCAACCGGCTTGCTCGAAACACGCGGTGACATAGTGGCGGGCTGTTTCCAGTGCAGCGCTGTTGCGGGGGCGTGGTGTCGAGGCAAGTTGGACGACGTGTTGCCAGAGTCGTTCGGTTTCGGCGTTCATTGATTCAGTTGCAGTTCAATTTTCGGGATACGGTCGGGTGGCAGGCTCAAATCGTGTGGGTAGTCGCCTTGGGCGTCGAGCAGTTCCTGAAAACAGTGACGGAAATCGCGTAGAAACTGCTCGATGTCGAGCCCCATGTGCGTCGGGCCGTAGGGTTCCAGGTACTTACAGCAGGAGCCGCACATTTTCCGCGCGCCGCCCATGTTGCCTTCGCTGAAGTGATACAAGGCGACCGCCGCGTGGATCAGCGCCTTGTAAAACAGTTTTTCTTCGCCAACCGTTTCACGCCAAATGTCTTCCAGCACATCGTGGCACTCGAAGAACTCTTCCGCGTTGAATAGCCGCAGTCCTTCAAGGTAGGCAGCGGGATATGTTTTTGACATGGCCGAGGGTTCCGGCAGAGAACGATGAATGACACGACGTTGAGACTGCGAACCAGGCGAGAACCCTGTATGATCTGTTTGTTTTGACACCCGACAGCCCATACTGTTGGCTCAAGCGTCATTGTAGGATGACCGTCTCACGACCCCAAGCCTTCCCACATGAAAGCGGCAACTGTGGCCACTGCGAAAACAAAAATCATTGATGACGAGTTGAAGAAACGCAGTCGGCGAGTTCTTCGTGGCTTGGCGAAAACGTATCCCGATGTCGAGTGCGCTCTGGTGCATAACTCGCCGTTCGAGTTGCTGGTGGCGACCATTCTCTCGGCTCAATGCACCGACGAACGCGTGAATATGCTCACGCCGGATTTGTTTGCCAAGTATCCCACGCCAGAGAAGTTGGCCAAATCGACTCAGGCCGGCGTCGAGAAACTCATTCACTCGACTGGTTTCTTTCGCAACAAGGCGACCAATCTTCGCGGCATGGCCAAAGCACTCGTCGAGCAACACGGCGGTGAGGTGCCGTGCGATCTCGACGCGCTGGTCGAGCTGCCGGGAATTGGTCGTAAAACGGCCAACGTTGTTTTGGGGACCAGTTTTGGCATCGCCAGCGGTGTGGTGGTCGATACCCACGTCAAACGCATCTGCAACCTACTCGGCTTCACAACGAAAAAGGACCCCGTGCAGATCGAGCGGGACTTGATCGAATTGATTCCCAAGAAAGATTGGATCAATTTTTCGCATCGATTGATTCATCACGGCCGGCGAATCTGCATTGCCCGCCGTCCCAATTGCACCGAATGCCCGCTGTTGAAGAACTGCCCGCGTGTCGGTTTGCCGCCGTTGTAGATCCCACCAGCCGCAAAGCCCACGGGCTGCGGCCCGTGGGATCAACAGCGGGTTGCAACTGCGACGGTCGATAGATAATCTGACCTCAGCGACAGTCGGCCATACGCGCACCGTGCTGAATTTCTGTGCCGAAAGGATGCGAACGCGATGATCCTGACCGGTCATCAGATCCAGGCGGAAATGGGCGGGAACATCGTCATCGATCCGTTTGACGAGAGCCAGCTCAACCCCAACAGCTACAACCTGCGCCTGCACAACGAGTTGCTGGTGTACGAGGAAATTGTGTTGGACATGGCGCGTCCCAACCGGTATCGCCGCTATGAAATTCCTGCAGACGGCTTCGTCCTGCAACCAAACAAGCTGTATCTTGCCCGTACCATGGAGCGAACGGAAACACATAATTTCGTGCCGATGCTCGAAGGACGTTCATCTGTCGGCCGATTGGGACTATTCGTACACGTGACCGCCGGTTTTGGCGACGTTGGCTTTTGCGGCTATTGGACGCTCGAAATGTTCGCCGTCCAGCCGGTGCGCGTGTATCCCGGCGTCCCGATTTGTCAGATTTTCTATCACGCAATTCAAGGCGACGTGACTGAGTACAGTAGCGAAAAGTACCAGCACAACCGCGACATCCAACCCAGTCTTCTGTACAAAGAGTTTCAGAAGCAAAACGATCCACAAATGCGACTCGGCTTCGGACAGGGGCAGGCGGAATAGATTTGGCGATTCCGCCGCCGCTGGTCGAGTGACGTGACTCGGGAGCGATGTTAAGATAAGGAGCGATTTACGCCTGTCGCGATTTCAGGCTCAACCCAAATGAGAAATCGCGGCCAATAGAATGCCCGCTCCAGGAAAAATATGAGTGATTACAACTTAACCCATCTGAAGCAACTTGAGGCCGAGAGCATTCACGTCATCCGCGAGGTCGTTGCGGAATTTACCCTTCCCGTGATGCTCTACTCAGTTGGAAAAGACTCAGCGGTCATGCTGCATCTGGCCATGAAAGCGTTTTATCCGGCCAAGCCTCCCTTTCCTTTGCTGCATGTCGATACGACGTGGAAGTTCAAGGACATGATCGCCTTCCGTGATCAATTCGTGCGCGAGGAACTGGGCCTGGAACTTATCGTGCACATTAATGAAGAAGGCGCACGGTTGAACATTCACCCATTGGACGACAGCGAAAAGCACACGGAGATCATGAAAACCGATGCGCTGAAAGCCGCTTTAGACGAGAATGGCTTTGACGCGGCATTCGGTGGAGCTCGTCGCGACG
>CAUZOL010000527.1:0-3492 GCA_963581435.1 Planctomycetota bacterium | reverse complement strand
CGAACGCCCGCGGCTTCCGCAACTTTGCGAACTACCGCACCCGCATCCTGTTCTTCTGTGGAAAACTGAAACTCAAACCGTGCTGAAAACACCCATTAAAATCGGTGAAGAACCTAAGATCATTGGTTTCGCTCCATTGCAGTTTGCCAGCCAACTCGTGTCTCCCATGCTTGCTGAATGATATCACGCGACGGATCTTTCGTACTAGTTGCCCGCAACAGAACTTCAGGCATAAGGTAGGCTCCTCGCCGCCAACCCGCGCGTTGGGTATCATTGCCCCATGGCAATGTCGGGTAGTGATCCACGTTGCTGTTTACGGCTCACAGTTGCTGTATACTGCCGGGTATGAGTTCCGGTGGCCCTTCTTTTCATCCCGAGCGATCGAACGCCGCGTTTGCGACGGCGCGATGGAGCGTTGTGTTGTCGGCGGGGGATCGATCGTCGCCCGATGCGGAGAGTGCGCTGGAGATGCTTTGCAGGACTTGCTGGTATCCGCTGTATGCGTTCGCACGCAGACGCGGTTCGTCTCCCGACGACTCCGCCGATTTGACGCAGGAATTCTTTTCGCGGTTGCTGGAGCAGGAATTCCTGTTGGCGGCCGACCGTGAGAAGGGCCGGGTTGATGTCGTCGGCAGGTCGTTCCTCGACAATCTCGACAAGCCATCGGGTTCGACGACTTCCGCCGAATCCCGTAATTGAGCCGTGAAGCCGACGGCGGCTGTGGTGCTCTGCCCTACGGCTTGGGGAAGCGCTGAAAGTCCACGGAACCGACGACCGCGATTTGTGCGTTGATCTGTCGGGCCGGCGGCCGACGATCCGCATTCGAGCACACGCACAGAAATCGGGGAAAGATCAAAAGCTGCGAATTGCGCCCGAGTTCGCTGAGTTTCTGCTGCAGACGCCGGAAGATGACCGAACCGGTTACGTCTTCAATCCGATTCCCCGACGGAAGCAATCGAGACGTTTCAAACTGGAGTGGGCATCGGCGGTCATCTCGGCGATCGGTCGAGAGGCCGGCGTGAAAGTGGCCGAGAACGACAAGGGCCGAGTGAAGTTCGCCAGCGCCCACGATCTGCGGAGAGCATTCGGTATGCGATGGTCAAACCGTGTGAAACCGCTGCAACTGCAACGAATGATGCGACATGCCGACTTCAAGACGACGTTGAAATACGACATGGATGACGACGACGACGCGTTCGAGGATGCAATTTGGGATGGATTCACTAACGAATTCACTAACAGTCGCCCCCAAACGAAAAATGCGACGCCGTTGCCGACGTCGCAAAGTGTTGCCACCGAAAGGGTTTGAAAGTTGCCCGGCCAAGATTTGAACTTGGACTAACTGATTCAGAGTCAGTCGTGCTACCGTTACACTACCAGGCAATTGAAGCTTATATGCAAGTTTCTAGCTGATTTCCGGGGTTTTGCTCATTTTTGACTCGACACCCGTTCGACACCCGGCTACCATAGGCTGACTGAAAGACCGACACCCGCCGGATTGAGGCCAGCGAGTGCCGAAAACACCACTCCAAACCCTTTGAGAAGCAAGAGGTGATGCTCATGGCGGAGTCTACCAAACGCAGTTCATCCAAGCCAGCCAAGAAAAACAAGCCGGAAAAGCCCTACGACGGTTTCCCCCTCACTGCCCACGCCAACGGCCATTGGTGCAAGAAGCGCAAGGGGACGCAATACTACTTCGGGCCGTGGGACGACTGGGAAGGGGCGATTGAGGAGTACAACGCCCATTGGCCGCATATCCTGAAGTACGGCAAGAGGCCCGACCTGGGCGACACCTCGGAAGTCTCGGAGTCAGACAAGCCGAAAGCGACCGTCGGCGAAATGTGCGACGCCTTTCTGGATTCAAAACGCACTCGGCTGGATTGCGACGAGTTGAAGCTGCGGACATTTCGGGAGTATCAGGAAACGACAGTCCGCATCATCGAATTCTTTGGACGCGACCGCACTCTGGAATCACTCTGCCCTGCCGATTTCGACAAGTTCCGTTCCAAGCTATCGAAGGGGCCGAGAGGTAAGCGTAGCCCCGTCTCGCTGGGCAAGTACGTTCACCTCTGCCGGATGGTGTTCAAGTTCGCTGAAGACGAAGACAATGCAATGGTCGAGCGTCGTATTCGCTTCGGGTCTAATTTCAGGCAGACGCCGAAACGTGTGTTGCGGTTGGATCGCCAGTCGCGTGACAAGAAGCTGTTCGAGGCTGAAGAAGTCCGCAACCTGCTGGATGCTGCCAGCCCTGCCCTGCGATCGATGATTCTGCTGGGCGTCAACGCGGGCTTCGGTAACACTGATCTTGCCAGACTTCCACAATCGGCCATCGATCTGGAAACCGGCTGGGCGGATTACCCGCGACCGAAGACCGCAGTCGAGCGCCGTGTTCCCTTGTGGCCTGAAACCGTCAAGGCTCTGCGGGATGCCATTGACGAACGTCCGAAGGCGAAACACGTCGCCGACGATGGCCTGTGCTTTCTCACGCGAACCGGGATGCCGTGGGTGAGGCACACAGACAGCGGCGCTTGGCTCGATTCGATTGGTGGTGAGTTCAAGAAGCTGATGCGGTCTTTGGACATCAACGGGCGACGAGGCTTCTACGCTTTGCGGCACACGTTTGAAACCATTGCAGGCGAGACGACGGATCAGGTTGGCGTCAACAGCGTCATGGGTCACGCTGATCAGACGATGGGTGCCGTCTACCGTGAACACATCAGCGACGAACGATTGCTGGCAGTAGTCGAGACCGTGCGAACGTGGCTCTGGCCCGATGGTGATATTGCCCAGCCGTAGGGCGATGGTACAATTCAGTAGGCGAAACGCACCCTACCGAAGGCGACTAACCGATTGAGCGACCCGCGATGGAATGCATCAACCTACAAGAACAATTCGGCACGCGATACCGCATCACTTTCGACCCTGCCTACTCCCCGAAGCACGTCCCGCGCGACAAGCTCAACCCGTGCATGATGCAGATGCCCTGTCAACGTGGAGTCGTCTATCCGCATGGTGGCGGCTTGCTGGCTGTGGAAGTGGAAGGCAGGCGGGTTACGGCGAACCGGTTGCGTCAGCTCGACTGCACCACGACGTTTCAAGAAGGCGACAGCTTTCTGGCGGTGACGTTCCATGCGGCTGACTTTGATAAAGTCGCGGCAATCGTGAAGCCAAAGCGACGACGGCAGGTTTCGGATGCGGAGCGGCTGAGATTGGCATCGATTGGCTTCCAGCAGACAGCACAGCCAGCGCCAGTATCTGGGCCTGTAAGACATTTGGAGGCATCGGCGTGAGTGTTCGGTCGTCCGAGACGGCTGGAGCGGCTTGGCGCGTCGTGCGAATTGACGTGTGTTGCCGACTATGACGGCCAGCCGGGGCGCGTCGGTTGGCATCTCTGGACGGTCCAGAGTTAACCCGCGTCCGTGGCGACGAATGGCTTCCGCGCGAGGTCACCGGAAAACGAACCGCGATGGGTGGGGGGTTGTTTTGGAGTCC
>CAUZOL010000526.1:0-3493 GCA_963581435.1 Planctomycetota bacterium | reverse complement strand
GACGTCGAGAGCGGGCCGCCCTGAACGAGAACTTCGCCAGGGAACTGCCGCTGGAATACCGGGCGATTCTCAAGGATTACTATGAAAGGTTGACGCAATGAAGAATGCTGAATTGATCCAAGCGACCAGGAGTTTTTCCTGTAAGCCACGTATCCTCGCCTGCTTTGCTATCGCCACTCTTTTGGCCGCGCCATCAATGGCCCAGCAGGAAGGCGCACCGGAGCTGACCCCTAAAGCGTCGAAGGCAATCGACAAGGGTCTTAAATACCTGCTCTCGACCCAAAACAAGGACGGCTCCTGGGATAGCAATGGTGAGGGAGGTCATTCGGTTGGCATCACTTCGCTGGCCCTGATGGCGTTCATGTCGAAGGCCCATTTTCCCGGCTTCGGTCCTCATGGTGATGAGTTGAACCGGGGCATGAAGTGGCTGCTCAAGGAAGCAATAAAACGTCCTAATGGGTACCTCGGCACGGTGATGTATGAGCATGGGCTAGCCACGCTCGCCCTCTCCGAGATGTGGGGAATGTGTAGGGATCCGGACGATGACGATGCGATCCAGAAGGCGCTCGAAAAGGCAGTGGAGGTGATTCTGCGTTCGCAGAATCCAGGCGGCGGATGGCGTTACCAACCACAGGCGGACGGCGGAGAAGACATCTCGTGCACAATGACCGTCTTTCACGCCCTGGCCTCGGCCCGTCAGGCGGGCATCGTCGTCCCGAACGAGACGATCTCGAAAGTGGTGAAGTATCTAAAGAATAACCACGACCCCCAAACCGGGGGCTTTGCCTACAAGGATGGTAGAAATGTGACTTTTCCCTGCACCGCCGGTGGTGCCTACATCGCGCAACTTGCGGGCCAACGGGACACCGAAATGGTTAATGCCGCGCTTCGCCACCTCAAAACCCTTTCTCCCGGCATCATCACCGGGGGTCACTACTACTACTATGGCCATTACTACGCGATACAGGCAAATGTGCAGGCCGGCGACAAAGAGTATGCTGAATGGTATCCCCAGATCCGGGATGCACTGGTCAGCAAACAGAGTGCGCAGGGCGCCTGGGGTAAAGGCCAAAAGCAAGGAATTTCTTATGAGACGACGATGGCGATTATTATTCTGGCGACTCCACACCGATACATTCCGATTTATCAGCGGTAAGAATCATGACGATGCCAGGTAGTCTAATAATATTCTACATCCGCATTACGTGTCTGGCCGGGTTACTGATTTCAGTTCACATCTGTTCGGCACAAGACGCCGCGACCTTCAACATCCCGAAGACAAGGATCGCAACCCTCGAGGCGGATCTTCCAAAAAACGATAAACGAACTTCTTCGGTCAGGAAACGCAGAGCGTGCAAGACCGTGGTTCGCGACGCAGAACATCTGCTCGAATCATATCCCGAAGCCCCCAACCGCTATCGGGTGCTGGGAATCATGCTTCAAACTCAGAAACTGCTGCTGACCCTGGAATCATCCGACCGCAATCGCGAGGCGCTATTCGACATCTGTGAGAGACTGTTGAAAGCCCCCAATGACTACGCAGATCTTCGACTTGAAGGGGATCTTCTACTATCGGAAAAAGAACTGTCGCTCAAGAATGCAGATGTGAAAACGCGGGCTAAGGCACTCACGGAGTTGCTGCAGCGTTATCGCGACACACCAGGCGAAGCGAAGAGTCTCATGATCGCCTCGCAGATCGCGCCGAAACTGGATGCCGTCGAACTGGAGAAAAAAATCACCCGTGCGCTGGATGAACGATTCTCGGGTGACCTCGATGTCATTCAATGGCGTCGAACTCGTCGAGACTACAGTTACTTTCCTGTGGTATTCACCGGCAAGTTCACTCGTGCAGACGGCGTTTCGCTTACATTCCCGACCGATGGCATGGGGCGCACTTCTCTGATCTATTTCTGGTCTCAGAAAACGCCGGACATTGAAACGCACCTGACCGCCGTAAAGGAACTACAATCCAGTTTCCCCGGTCAACTGGACGTATTCAGCTTCAACCTGGACGAGTTGCCCGATGCCGGTGAGAAAATCTTGCGGACGATGGGGTTGGACTGGACTGCCATGCGGTTGCCAGCGGGGAGAAAGAGCCAAACCTACCGCGTGTTCGCGACACGGGATCCGATTGGCGTGCGGGTTAATGCACATGGACATGCGTTCCTACTATCGCCCCACACCGAAACGACCCCGATGGAACAAAACATTGACGAAGTGCGTTATCTTTCGCAGTTGCAGTCACTACTTGTTGGCGATTTTCTGGTAACCGACGCAGGACCAGACAACAAGACGGCCCGAACCGCGGAGTCGGTTCCCACAGAAACGATCGAGGCTATTCAGGCCTGTTTTATTGCTGACCCACTGCGTTACCGACTGTCACGCGCAGAGGCGCTGAAGAATTACAAGAAGGCGGAAGAACTCTGCCGTGACGCCATCACGCAATACCCCAAGGCTCCCGATCTTTGGCTGGTTCGCAACCGGAGGATCATTGCCTTGCTGGGCATGTGGAAGCTGGCCATCGAGCCAAAACATCTCGAAGCCGCTGCCGAAGAGGCACGTGCCGCGCTGGCCGCAAATCCACCTCGTCGGGCCGACGTCGCGTCGCGGTTCTGTCTCGCCAAGCAATCTCTTCGCCAGGGTGATTCCATCCCGGAACAAGTGTTGTCCACTTTAATTCAAGCAACCGGAGCAACCAATGCACCGACATCGGCATATGCAGCGGCTGCGATTCTCGCGATGGACGTCAGCTCTCGAGAGCTACACGACAAATACCGAAAGATCCTCCTGAATAAAGACAACAGCGATCCGGCGATGTGGCCCATTGTTTCCTTTCTTCGGGATCAGAACCACCGCTACCGCCTGTTCAAGCCCAACCTCTACTTCCCCCCTACCCTGGCCCGCAGAATCGAGAGAGCGAATTTGCGGCGCAACGCCGGGGTGGCGGAGCCAACGCTGGTCGCCGCCGGCCCGTTGCAAGTGGAGCTCAAAACGCCCACCGGCGGTATTGTGAAATTGCCGCAAGCGACCGACAATAAGGTTACGCTACTCATGTTTGTCGAGCCGCCCGCCGATACAGACGCTGATCTCCCAACGTTAATCAATGGGAAAACCACGGAAGATGCCAGAGGCAACAAAAAGGAAGTTCCGGGATTGATGCAACGGGCCTTCGAACTGGCCGACGAGCACTCCGGGAAGGTCAAGGTCATCGCCGCCTTTTTGACCGACGATAAAGAACGCGTGCAGTCGCTGATGAAGAAGAACGAGTGGCCGTGTCAGGTCGTCATCACCCCCGGCGGCCTCACCAATCCTCTGGTGCGGCGTTTGGGAATCCTCTCGGCAGATCGTGTACCCAACATCGCATTGCTGCGTCCTGACGGAACGATCGTGTGGACGCTGTCGGGCATCGTCCATCCCCAGGTCAGAAGCGAGGGGGAAGGTGAATGGCAATACGGAATTCAGCTCGGTATGAAATCCAACATCGAGCGGTATG
>CAUZOL010000525.1:0-3499 GCA_963581435.1 Planctomycetota bacterium | reverse complement strand
ACTCATCGCCGCCATGAGAAAACTACTCACCATCCTCAACACCATGCTTCGAAATGGAACCGAATGGAAAAACCAACAGCAAAACACTTGAACTTCAAGACAGTCGCTACGGTGCTTGTTCCCGCAGGGCCACGCGAACAAACCGGCCTATTCGACAGCCGTTATGTGAACAACCCCTCGTCGAGTTTGGTGTTCAACCTCAGTTGCGTGTAGGTTTCGACGGCTGAGAATTGCTTCATGCGGATTTCTCGCTTCACGGGCAGTTTCGTTTTTACATCGATCCAAACTGTGGTCTCGAAGTTGAAGTGCCGTTGTTCGGATGTGATTTGATAGGTGACCGCCTGCGTGTCACGTTGGTTGATCTTCTCGCGCTTGCCAAGCTGAAACTGGCCGACTGCGATCATGTCGATCAGTTTCGGCTGACTCGCTGCATCGCTGGTTGATCTGCGGCTGCGACTGAAAGCCGGCATGAAGCCGGTGTGGGAGATCGAGCCGAGAATGTCGGCGACGAGAGTCGGCGGAGTGGGTTGGTCGGGCTGTCGGCGATCGCCGGCCTTTGTGACCTGCGTTGTCCCGTCGGAGACCAATAGCATCGGCGTCCCGCCGTCGGTTCCGGCTCGGCGCATCGTGATGGCGATGTGTGCCTTGTTGCCCACCTTGAGGCTGGCGATGGCTTTGAGCGTACAACTGATCCTTAACCACAGACTCAACGGCAAACGTCGCCGTCTTGGCCTTGTTGAGCTTAGAGATCATTTCACCAAACAGTTTCTCAGCGGGATTCTTTTCGGCCGAGTGCGCGATAGAACCAGCCGCTGCGGCAACCACAAACGTCAAACAAAAAGGCACGTTGAGTTTCATCTTTGTCTCCTTGGTTTCAAAAACGGTGAGTGGGTGACGACACCCGGTTGTATCCGACTTGTACTAACCGCTTTTTGGGGAATGGTTACAGAGATTTTGCAAAGTTCGCCGATAAACAATCTCACCCGCGGCTCGGCGGGAGCCTTGCCCTCCCAAACTGGCATGGCACAAATGCACAGACAGGCGGCGAAAATTGGTGGGTGGCAAGTTTCTGGCTTCCCGCTGTTCAAAGGGGGGAGATTTTTGATACCATAAACGAAGCTGTGTTGCCGATTCTCTCACCACACTTACCGGACCCGAGGAGATCTCTATGTCCCGCTTGAATCGTCGTCGTTTTCTGCAGTCATCGGCCGTCGCGGGAGGTTCGCTGATTCTGGCGGGGACACGCGCGTCGGGCAAAGTGTTGGGCGCCAACGATCGCGTGCGGATCGCCGTCGCCGGTCTGAATGGACGCGGCAAGAGTCACATCGCCGGCTGGATGGGACAGGACAACGTCGAGCTGGCGTACCTCGCCGACCCCGATTCCAACGTACTCGCCCGCACGATGAAGAACATTGAGGACAGAACCAAAGGCAAATTCAACACGCAGGGTATCGACGACATTCGTCGCGCACTCGATGATAAAAACGTCGATGCGATTTCGGTGGCGACGCCGAATCACTGGCATTCGCTCATCACCATTTGGGCGGCACAGGCCGGCAAGAATGTTTATGTCGAAAAGCCCATGAGCCACGACGTCGGCGAAGGCCGGGTCTGCGTTGCAGCGGCCGAAAAGTACAAAGTCGTCATTCAGCACGGCACGCAGTCGCGCAGTGATGCACGCATCGCGGGTCTGCACGAAGCGATTCAGGCTGGAAAATTCGGCAAGCTGAAAATCTCCTACGGCTACTGCTGCAAACCACGTGGCAGTATTGGCACCAAGGCAGTATCGTCGGCTCCGTCGAATCTGGATTGGAACCTATGGCGCGGCCCGGCACAGATCGATCAATTCCATGCCAACTACGCACATTACAACTGGCATTGGTTCTGGAAGACCGGTAACGGCGACCTGAACAACCAGGGAACGCATCAGCTCGACATCGCTCGCTGGGCGCTCGACACCGATCTGACGCATCCCGTTCGCGCGATGGCAATCGGTGGGCGGTTCCAGTGGGACGACCAGGGCGAAACGCCCAATACCATGATGGGCATCGCCGAGTATCCTAACGGGCAGTATGCGTTCTTCAACGTTCGCAACGTCAACTACAAAGGCTACCAACGCCAGGTCGAAAACGAATACTACTTCGAGGACGGCGGCAGGATCGTTCGCGGCGTGCACTTTGCGAAGGGGTCGAAGAAGGGCGTGAGTGTCAACGTGCCGAACGGTAAGGTCACACCGGGTGGAAACTGGGGTTCCTTTATTGCTGCCTGCCGCGCGAACGATCCAACCATGGCCAACGGCAACGTATACGACGCGCATTACGGTTGCGTGTTAGGCCACCTGATGAACAACTCGTATCGTCTGGGTAAGAAGGTTCCGTTCAACTCCAAGGCTGGCGGTTTCGCCGACAACAAGGACGCGACGGAACACTTCGGGAGATTGCACGATGTGATGTCGAACGGTGTGGGCGTTCCGGCCGAAGGCAGCGAATACGTTGTCGGCCCGTGGCTGACATTCGATCCGGAAACCGAACAGCACACGGGAGCCTACGCGGACGAAGCAAACGAGTTGTTGAAAGACTCGAACCGCGACGGTTTCGTCGTTCCGAGCGTTAAAGACGTTTAACGCCGGTTAACGATGCCCAATTTGGATGACGTAGCAAGAAACCCGGTTTCTTCGAGAAACCGGGTTTCTGTTGCGCGCGTCGGCGTGTCACCCGGCGATTACTTGGCCTTCTGCGTCCAGACGTGGATATCGTCAATCTCGACGCCATCACCCAGACAGCGGAATACCAGCGTCGGCTTTTTGACGCCAAATGTGGGATGGGAAGCCTTCAGAGGTTCTTTGCCTTCAACTTTCGCTGTGACGTAGTTCTCCCAGGTGGTGACTCTCAGTGAGTACCATTCTCCATTCTTGAATTCCGTTTTCTGCTGCGCGAGTGTTTCGTTGGGTTCCTCTTCGCGACGGGCTTTATCGACGTGCTTGAGTACTTTCCACGATGCGGGCGTGATGATGACCGAGAACAAATGCCCTTTCTTCTTCAACTCGCCTTTCGCGGGATCGAACCCAAAGTGGAGTGCTCTTCCACCCTCGACAAACCGAAACTTGAGTTCGTAAACCGCATTCTTACTCACCAGCGTTCGCCGAGCGGCCGCCGAGTGTTTTTCCGATGCGATCTCACGAGCGCGCAAAACGCCATCGACGATTTTCCATTCGCCCGTGTTGATTTTCCAGCCGTCTCCGAGTTCCGCGCGATCGAAGGATTCTTCCAAAGCGACATCGCTGTTGGCAGGAGGTTCTCCAGCAAACGCGGGGGAGATGCTGACACAGAACGCGGCAATCAGGAATCCGATGTTCTTCATTAGGTTACTTTCATTTGAGGAGTTGTTACTACTCACCGGCGATTGGTATGGACTGGATTTGGTGATTTCGGTAGGAGCGTCTGGTAAGGAGTTTACCAGATGGTCGAATGTTTGCCGAATGTCTCTGAACTTTCCCCGG
>CAUZOL010000524.1:0-3517 GCA_963581435.1 Planctomycetota bacterium | reverse complement strand
GGGTAGCCCATCTTCCGAACCGGCCACAAAGAACAACGGTCAAGCCGAACAGCGACCGAAAAGATTGAAATTCTAGACCTCACCGACTCCGCCACACAACGGCTTTCCGGACAGGCTCCTAGCGGGCCGTTGAAAAAGTAACCCGAAGCGTAAGCGAAGTGAAGTGATTCGAGTTGTCGTATCCCGGAGTAAACGGCCTCGCTTACGCTTCGGGTTACTATGCTATTCGCTTTTCAACCGGCCTCTAATCATTGTCGGCGCGAAGAACTGAGATGAACGCTTTTTGGGGGATATTCACGCTGCCGAATTGCTTCATTTTTGCCTTGCCCTTCTTCTGCTTTTTGAGAAGCTTCATCTTGCGCGTCACGTCGCCGCCGTACAGCTTCTCGGTCACATCTTTGCGGAACGGTGCGATCGTCGTTCGCGCGATGATGTCGCCTCCGATGGCCCCCTGGACTGGTATCTTGAATTGATGCCGGGGAATCTCTTTGGCGAGCTGTTCGCAGTAGTGCAGCGCCCGCGGTCGCGCCTTGTCGCGATGAACGAGGTAGGCAAGCGTGTCGACCGCTTCCTTGTTGACAAGAATATCGACCTTCACGATATCGGTTTTTCGATACTCGATCGGCTCATAATCAAACGATCCGTATCCCCGCGTGATCATCTTCAGCTTGCCATAGAAGTCGAACAGGACCTCTCCGAGTGGCATCACGCTGGTCACTTCGATCCGACTGGCCGACAGGTAATTCATCGTTTGGCTTTCCGAACGATGTTCCCTGCACAGTTCCATCACAGGACCGACGTACTCCTCGGGAGTCAAAATTGCCGCTTTGATGTAGGGTTCGCTGGCCGACTCGATCGACGTGGGATCGGGCCAGTAGCTGGGATTGTCGACATCGATCGTCGAACCGTCCCTCAAAGTGAGCTTGTACTTTACCGACGGGGCTGAGATCACTAGGCCGATATCGAATTCTCGCCGCAGACGCTCTTGAATCACATCCAGGTGAAGCAGGCCGAGAAATCCACAGCGAAACCCAAAGCCAAGTGCCGCGGAGCTGTCTTTTTCAAACGTCAGCGACGCATCGTTAATCGCGAGCTTGTCCAGGGCCTTTGCGAGTTCCACGTAGTCGCCCGTGTCCATGGGATAGATGGAAGAAAAGACGACCTGTTTGGCCTTCTGGTAGCCAGGAATCGGCTCTTCGGCCTGGCGATCGAGCAGGGTAATCGTATCGCCGATCTCGATGTCCTGAACACTTTTGACTCCGGCGACGACGTAACCCACCTCACCGGCGCTGAGCTGTGTTTTGGGATTGAGTTTGAACTGGTTGTAGCCCACCTCATCCACTTTGAAGTCGCGGCCGGCATGCATGAAGTGGATCATATCGCGCGGCTTGAGAGTGCCTTCCATCACGCGAATTTGAAGAATAACGCCTCGATACTTATCAAAAGTCGCGTCGAACACCAGCGCCTTCAGCGGCGCATCGGTATCGCCCAGGGGAGCGGGCAACTTTTCGACGATGCCCGCCAACACGTCATCGATGCCGATGTTGTTTTTTGCGGAAATCGGGATCGCCTCGAACGGATCGAGCCCCAATTCTGCATCAATCGCCTCTTGCGCACGTTCCACGTCGGCCGAAGGAAGATCGATCTTGTTGATCACCGGCAACAGGGTCAGGTCGTTTTCCAAAGCCAGATAGAGGTTCGCGACCGTCTGCGCTTCGACCCCCTGAGACGCATCAACAATGATCAACGCGCCTTCGCACGCCATCAAAGAACGCCGAACTTCGTGCGAAAAATCAACGTGTCCCGGCGTATCGATCAGATTCAGCAGATAGTCCGTTCCATCTGGAGCTTGGTAATCGAGCGTGATCGAATTGCTCTTGATGGTAATGCCCCGTTCACGCTCGATATCCATCGAGTCGAGCATCTGTTCATGCAGATCGCGCTGCGCAATGCCTCCGCAGGTTTGAATGAGTCGGTCGGCGAGAGTCGACTTGCCGTGATCGATGTGGGCGATAATGCAGAAGTTTCGAATGTGTTTCATTCGAGTAGTTTTAGCAGAAAGCCGCCGACACAACCAACGGAACAAAGCCACCGCAAGCATTGCGGTGTGGATTCCAATCGAGCCGCCGTCCACCTGATTCCGACCCGGAGTTAGTCTCGGACAATCCGGCACTTCGCAGAATCGGAGATTGCACTTGTTGCTGAGCCCGCCGGTCAAGCGACGGCAACCGAGAGTCTCGCGGCTTTCCGATCTTTGCTCTGCCAGTGCCATTATGGCAGTCTGGGCGGGACGGATTCCTGAAAAACTAGTGTGAGATGTGTGAAGTGTGTTACCGAACTCTGCTTCGTGTTCGCCTAGAATCGGTCATCAGCAATCAAACCAAATCGCGATGAAGCAACTCGATGTTGCTGAATCCTGCAAGGATTTTAGACGGCACAAGGAGGGCAGATGCTTTCACTTTCTCGACAGGTCGGACAGGAAATCGTGATCGATGGCAATATCCGGTTGACCATCACTTCCGTGGAAGGACAGCCTGTGCGGCTTGGAATCTCCGCCCCGTCTCACGTACGGATTCGGCGGCGCGAAGTCATTTCGACGCCCAGCAAACGCGGCATTACAGAAACAGTCGCAATTCATCGATGATGAGACAATCTCCCTCGTCCATCAAACAAGCGTGATTGCGGGAGTTGCCCATTCTTCCAGCGGCAGCGATGATGTCGCAGTCGTCGCGGCGCGCGGTTCGAGATTTCAATCGTTCAGACGTTGCCGCAACGGCGACAGTCTGGAATTCCAACAACGAGAGTAGCGAATGAGTGACGAAGTCCATGACGATTCGGGAAGTGGCGTCGCTGAACAATCGAAGGCACGCGGTCGATTATCACAAAAGCTGATCTTCCTCGGTCTCCTCGCCGCTGTTGCCGGCGCATTGTATTGGCAGCTTGGTGATACGTTGTCACTGAATTCACTGGCAGCCAAAGAAGGCGAGTTGCTCGACACAGCCCAGGCACACCCCATCATCGTGCTGAGCGCAGCGTTCCTGATGTATGTTGTCATTACGGCATTCGCGATACCGGCTGCGACGGTGTTCACCCTGGGCATTGGGCTGATTTGCAACAAGACTTTCGCTCCCGAATACGGTTCGTCGATCGCGCTGCTGATCGCGATTGTATTGGTCAATTTCGCCTCGACCACCGGGGCGACGCTGTCGTTTCTAATGAGCCGTTACCTGTTGCGCGATTCGATCCAAAACAAGTTTGGTGATCGGCTGCAGAAATTTAACGAAGCGCTGGAGCGTGAAGGCGCGTTCTATTTGTTTACACTGCGGTTGATTCCAGTCGTTCCGTTCTTCGTCATCAACCTCGTCATGGGACTGACACCAATTCGCGTGCGCACCTTCTGGTGGGTCAGCCAGGTCGGCATGCTGGCGGGAACTTGTGTGTTCGTGTTTGCGGGTTCAACGATCCCGTCAATTGGTCAAATCGTTGATCGATCACAACTTCGCACTGATGAGATTCA
>CAUZOL010000523.1:0-3574 GCA_963581435.1 Planctomycetota bacterium | reverse complement strand
AATATTCCTTCCGCCGTTTGTCATCGGGATGCAACTTACGTTTTGGGCCTTCCCCTTTGACCTGCTGGATAACCGTTCGTGACTTCGTTTTCATTCGTTCGCGGAGCGTTTTGCGATAGGCCCATTTGCGGTCGGGATAACGTGTAATCAGATTGCGCTGACCGGAAATCTCTTCCAGTCGCAACAGCGCATCACTGGCATCGTCTCTGGTGTTCCACTTCAACAGGCTACCCGTGCGACTCGAAAGCACGTCGCGGATTTCTTCCCACTTGGCTCCCCATCGCATGACTTCCAACGGCAACCGGTGTGCCAGGTGGCCGTTGGCTGCGGTGTTGGAATCGGCATCGGTTTCGGCGACAAAGTTCTTCAGGGTCGTCGGGTGGTATGCCGAAAGATTCAGCGGCACGACCCAGTCCCAGCCCAATTGTCCCAGGACGTTACGGACGTGATTTGCTTCGAGTCGCGCCATCAACCCTTCGCGCATCAGGCCCTTCTGCGAGTTGGTGGCCACTAGCGCCAGTTCGCCGGAAGCCGTCTCGATGGCGGTTACCGTGCTAAACGCTTTCTGCAGGGTTGCGGTGACGACACGCAAAGGCTCGGGACCGAAATCGACATATTGAAACCGTTGGCAAAATATTCCGTCATCTGTCAGTTTGTTGGCGGCATTACGATAGAACTCCAACGTGTAATACGGCGTCGATTGAGCAAGCGCCGGCTGATCGGGCGACGAGATAATGACATCGTACGGTTCGTCGTCGGCGGCCAGTGCCAATGTCGGGTCGAGAGGCAACATTCTCACTCGACCGTCAGCGAACAGGTCGCGTTTCTCTGCCGTCAGTATCTTGTCTTTCACCAGGCGAATCAGGGCCGGATCGCTTTCTACGCACGTCAGTTGGCGCAACGGAAAATGAAAGCACGTATCGAGTGTGACCCCGCCTTGTAATCCCAGCAGCAGCGTCCTTCGTGGGTTTTCGTGCAACACCAACGGCAATGCAGCCTGCATCACGTCGGCCGAAAACTGCGGGCAGATACGCGTGTTGTTGCTGACAATCGCTTTGGGAATTCCGCTCTCGCGCAGTTGCAGCTGAGTGCCGCGCATGCTCCAGAGTGTGTATGTTCCGTGCTCACCCTCTTGTCGGGCGACCAGGCGTCCTTCATCGATGTATGGCAACAGTTGCCCCTGCAGGCCGCTTCGTTTTGCGAGGAAGACCTGCGTCGAAAACAGCAGCCGCGCCGACTCGGCCGGGTTGTACTGTTGGCGGACGAACGGAGAGAGCGCCGCCAGACAAAGCAGCGAGGCAATGCTTGCCCGCGCGAGGCGACCGCTCGGAAGTTCGCGTGTTACCAGCCAGCGGAACAAAGCCAATCCTGCGAGCACAATTGAGACAAACGGCAGCAAGTTTTCCAACGGCCATCGTGGTAACAACAACCATCGCACGGCGAGCAGCCCGGCGATGAAACTGAACAGCAAGAGCTGCGGAAAGCTTCCGACCGATTCGTCTTTCGCTTGACGCTGTGGCGCGGCCGCCAGCATTCCCCACGCAAATCCGAAAGGCGCGAGCATGCTGCACACAATCAAACACCGCAACACAACCTGCAGCCAGACCGACGACACGTAGGAATTCAGCAGCAACATCCCTTCGACGTGCCAGGAGAAGAGAAGTGGCAACACACCGCACCAGCCAGCCGCCAACAGGGCGGCTCCACATCGCAAAGTCGTACGCGAACTGGTTACGTTTGAGAAACCCGGTTTCTTCAAGATACCGGGTTTCTGCGCTGAGGCTTGTGTTCGCAAACAACGGGCAGACCAGAGCATTCCCATCGCAGCAGTGAACAGCACGGCGGCCCATTTTGTCCAAACGAGAAAACCGACGGTCGGCATCAGTTGATGTGTCAGCCGCGTTGCAATTGCTGCGAGTCCACCAAGACACACGACGATACTCGCGGCCCAGAGTGAGTCGGCATGCGAGGCGATCGAATGCCGCCGTCGTTGCGGTTGTAATGTGGGTGTTGACGTTTGTTCGACTGCGGTCGGAATTGACGTGTTCTTCCATGCCAGTACAAACAGTCCGGTCGTGCAGACTGCAGCAGCGTAGGAAACTGTCTGCAGGCCAACGAATGGTGCCAACAGCAGCACATCGCCGAGAATTCCGGCCGCCATCCCAAGCAGAAACGGAACGTAAACGGAATGAAGTCGGTTGCCCGATTTCGATCCGTCAGATTGGCAAGGCCAAAGGTTGACCAGCTGAATTGGCAGTCGAGTGATTGCGTAAACGGGCAAAGTGATCGCAACAAATGCGATTGCGAACGAAAGCAACAATCGCGGACCGGGAGCGGCGAGTGTCTCCACGGAGAATTGCCCGACCAATGCATTGGCCATCTGCATCAGCCAGACGAATCCAATGCTCCACGCGGCCGGTACCAGGCACAATAACGCGAACGCCCCCAGTGGGGCTTCTCCGCCGGAAACGTGCGGCCGTGGTCGTCTCCACGCGAGTTGGATTCCGATCGCCAGCGACAGAGCGGCTGCCGTCGTCGTTGTCAGCGACAGGCCAAGCACGGCTGTTAACTGGTGGCACCAGCTAACAATAAAACAGCCGCCAATCGTGCCAAACAGGAAGGCCGTTCCCATTTGCGAGCCGACAAACCGACCAGCACGTACCAATCCAGATCGAACGAACGAAAATCGCATGGCGTCCCTGCCGCAAGGGGTCCGAAACGTCGGAATCCGTTCGGCGCAGTCCGGTTGCGCCGTAGAGAGACACGTTGTACCGCAATCGGCAAGTTCGCAGCAAGATCAGTCGGGCGAAGCGGAGACACAAACTTCCGTGGTACTGGAAGAGGAGTGATGCATCGATTGAGGCAGACGCATCTGGATCTACCGGGCTCAAACAAAAATGCCTTCGAGCACGAATAGAACAATCGTGGAGGTAATTGTCACAACGAAAATCGTGAGTACTGCCGTGAAAGCGATGAGAACGCCACGCCAGCCGCGGGTGACAACAAGATAGGCTGGAACCGTGATATACCATGTGAAAAACACGAACATACCGAAATCGAAGCATGGAGTGGATTGGCGAGAACGTGCATCCCTGCAAGCCCACAACGCGAGGAAGGTTGCAGCTCCGTACGAAAATACGAACTGTACAAGCGGAGCAATTATTGACTGAGTTGCCGCATTGACTCCGCAGTAAATTCCTATCACCAGGGCCACTGCGTATAGAGCGCCATACGAGCGTAGAAATTCAACGACGGGCACAGTATGACCTCCCAGTGAGTCATGCGAGTCGCCCTGCGCCCCGAGACCGGAAGAGACCCAGTGGCGCCGACTGTTCACCTGAAGTGGAGTGTGTCCGTGCGTGCACGTGTCGTCAATCAGCATGCAGGGCGGCTCAGTGATTCACAATGGCTGCGGGGTGCCCGGGGGAGAAGCGGAGTCTTCGGAGCGTATTCCGCGGTTTTAGAATTTAAAAAGTTACTACTCACCGGCGATTGGTATGGACTGGATTTGGTGATTTCGGTAGGAGCGTCTGGTAAGGAGTTTACCAGATGGTCGAATGTTTGCCGAATGTCT
>CAUZOL010000522.1:0-3577 GCA_963581435.1 Planctomycetota bacterium | reverse complement strand
ATGTCTGGAAGTAGGCCAGTTCTTTATCGCACCCGGCACAACCACAGGTTAGACGCACCAAGACAGGTCCCTTCTTGGTCAGCTGAGCCAAGTCAATCACTTTGCCATCCGAGCCCTTGATCTTGAATGCCGGTGCCTGCTTGCCAATGTCCACCGTCTTGGCTGGCGGCTTCCCAGCGACTTTCTTTTGGCCCTTCTTTTCACCCCCGTCTGCTGCGCACGGGAAAGCCACAATGGCCGCCAACAACATTGCATTAACGAAATTTCGCACAGCACTCTCCTGGTCCATGAGAAGGCTTAAAAATTTCCATCCTTTCGTTCGAACGGTTGTGAGAGAGTGTATCAAGCCACGCTGATGCGACGCAATCGTCGAGCCAAATCGGCTGCGATGGAGGCCGCTAAAAGGGTCGTTTTACGGCGTGTGTCACGCGCGACGACTTCTTGGGACTATCAGCCGCTTGTCCTCACCGAGGCAGTTGTCTGGCCTTCGTGAGTTCTTCACAGTTGGTCCTCTGGAAGACAGTCGTGTCACAAAGTAGACCAGTCGGATACGATTCAGCCGTGTTGCGGGCGGTGTGATGTACAACTAACATATTCAATGTCTCCTTTTGTTCCGCGAGAGCGGAGCGGCTTTCTCGGAGAGAAGAGCGACGATGGAGAGGGCTCTAATGAATCAAGCCATCTTGGGACGCGACTTAAGCCGCCGGGCAGTGTTGCAGACGGCTCTGGCAAGTGCAGGGATACTTGGGCTTCCCGCATTGCTGATGGGGAAGGCGGCGGCGAGTTCGCGGTCGAAAAAGCGGTCGCTCATTCTGCTTTGGCAAGACGGCGGGCCGAGTCATTTCGAGACGTTCGATCCAAAACCCTATGCACCGAGCGAATTCCGAGGAGAATTGGACGCCATCTCGACGGCGATCCCTGGAATCGAATTCTGTTGCGTCCTGCCGCGGCTGGCTCAACTCGCTGATCGAATGAGCGTGATCCGTTCGCTGCACCAACCCTCTTCGGACCACGTCGTCGGCTCGCATAATGTACTCTCAGGATGGTACGGCGAAACCGAAGGCGGCAAATCCCGGTATCCCGATCTCGCGTCCGTGATCAGTCGCATGCGAAGCGACGTCGATGACGTGGAGATCAGCAACGGCGTATCGACGGACCCGCGGTTGGCGAAGGGGATGCGCGGGTCGGACGGCGCATCTCCTGCCGATGCCGAGTCGCTGCCTCGATACATCGACATCAGCAAGGGCATTCATCGGGGCGGAGCGTCGTTTCTCGGCCCGCTGCACGGACCATTTCAAATTGCCGGCGATCCCTCGAAGCCCGGCTTCGTTGTGCAGAACCTGCAATCCATCGGCAGCGCAATCCGATTTCTCGATCGGCAGCAATTGCTTCGTCGGTTGGACAGTCTGGCGAAATCGAAGCGGGAACCAGTGGCGGGTTTCGAGCAGCTTCGCGCCGTCGATGGCTTTCGTCGTCAGGCTGTGGACCTTCTTTCCGGAGGGGCCGCCGCGCGCGCCTTTGATCTGACTCGCGAAGCCCCCGAAGTCCGCGAGCGATATGGTTTGCACCTCGGAGGGCAACAGTGTTTGCTCGCCCGCCGTTTGGTCGAAGCCGGTGTAAGCGTCGTGGCGGTTCGTTTTGCGCCCGACGGCCGCGGGGATTACGAGAAGACGATGATCGGTTGGGACGACCACGCCGTGCACGGAAACATCTTCTCGATAATGAGGAAACGCGGTCCGCAGTTCGATCAGGCCGTCAGTACGTTGATCGAAGATCTCGAAGCACGCGGCATGCAGGACGACGTGCTGCTGGTCGCAGTGGGCGAGTTCGGCCGCACGCCGAGGATTCACGTCCACAAAGGCTGTCCCGGTCGCGAGCACTGGGGACCGGCTGGCTGTGCATTGCTCTATGGCGGCGGATTAACGATGGGCCAGGTTATCGGTTCAACGAACGACAAGGGCGAGCGGCCGCAAGACAGACCGGTCAGTTATCAGGACCTGCTGGCGACGATCTACTACGCGATGGGGATCGACCCCAGCCACACCTTGGTGAACCACGAGGGGCGTCCGGTTCCTATCTTATCTACCGGCAATGCGATCGTGGAGCTGACTGGATCGCGAAATCAGCTGCTCGGCGCTAGCGACCGGTTTCTCACCACTGGGCAGTCGATACCAGCAAGTGCCGAGCAGCTGATAACCCTGCCAGCCGGCGCGACAAACGCTGACCTCGCCGCGGTCAACGATTTGAGTCATGTGGAGAAATTAGTTGCGCACGATTCAAAAATTGATGACGCAGGATTGAGCCAACTCGCCCATTGCCGCCACCTCAAGTGTCTTCAGCTCAACGGCGTCCCGATTACAGATGCCGGACTGGCTCACCTGTCGATGTTGACTTCCTTGGAAGAGCTGAACCTGACAGGCGCGCAGGTAACGGATGCTGGGCTTGCCCACCTTCGTTCGTTGACGCGGTTGAAGAGGTTCCACTTCAACGGCACGACGGTGACGCTGCCAGGTGTTGTGCGGCTGTTCGTGAAAGACCAACAACGGACGTTGGCCGTCGCCCTCAGTGCGATGGAGCTCACGCGACTCGACGACCAGGGAAACGTGGTTACAATCAACGTGGCGGCGACTCCGTTTGGCGACGACGAGATGCAATATCTCGGACATCTTCCGAAACTGAAAGAACTGCACATAGCGGCAACCAACGTGACAGATGCTGGGATGGCTCACGTAAGGCAACTCGTACACCTCGAAGAACTCTACATATCCAAGTGCGCCGTGAGTGACGCCGGCTTAGCCCACGTCGCCGGTCTTTCGCGATTGCGGTCCCTCAACATCTACGGCACGCAGGTCACGTCCGTGGGGCTCGAACACCTGATGGAGCTGAATGACCTGCGACATCTGCTGATCACTGATCTGAAACTCAGTCCCGCCGCGGTTGATCGGCTAAAGGCTAAGCTGCCACAACTGACCGTGACGGATTACACGAAGGTGTAGTCGTCGTGGAACACTTACCAAATGACTGGTCGATGGAGCGCACCTGCGATCGAAGACTCTCAATCAACAATCTGATGGGTTTCAATGCTCCCGGACCAATTCACCAGCGAGGTCTTCTACCCCTTCCCGCTCACGCAGTTCCTCGCTGTGACGACGGATACATAATTGATCGTTGATCCTGTATTTCGGCCTGGACACGACGTCGTCGCCATTGCGTGTGGTGTTTTGAGCGGGACGGGAGTGGATGCTGAGCGTGTCATTATACCTTGGTTAAAACGTGCAGGCTGAAGGCCGTCCAGACGGCAATCGTCCTGTCGAGTCCGATTTCGCTAAAACCTATGAGTTCCGCTGGCGCTTTTGGAGCACGCTAAAAGGGGTTCTTCGCGCATTTTAGTGGGTGCTGCTTGATTTGACGTGTGGAATCGATCTCGGGATCATGGGGGATTTCCGAGGGCGAGACGATGGAATCTCTGAATGCGCATTACCGACTTCTTCTGGGCCTGAATGACGATTGGGCGGTGGGCGATGTCGATCTTTGCGTCCCGGACAAACGCGTGTCGATTGCGTTGGCGTTTGTCGGC
>CAUZOL010000521.1:0-3588 GCA_963581435.1 Planctomycetota bacterium | reverse complement strand
GGCCCAGAAGAAGTCGGTAATGCGCATTCAGAGATTCCATCGTCTCGACCTCGGAAATCCCCCATGATCCCGAGATCGATTCCACACGTCAAATCAAGCAGCACCCACTAAAATGCGCGAAGAACCTCATTTTGCTCGATAAGGGATAAGGTCAGTATGAGCATTCGCTGAGCTACGGTTTTCTTTTCGCTGTCAGCCTTGTCAGCCTTGTCGTGAATCCAGTGATCAATGACCGCCAGAATACGAGACTTGACGTCATGCAAGAATTCTTCGTTGTCACCTTTCCGTAAGGAGTAGATTGCCTTTTGCCCGTTCGGCTCGACCAGCTTGACGATAAAACCACGATCATGGGTTTGCTCAAAGTGAATTGGGGACTGGGCATTACTTTGGGAGCATGCCTTTTCAATATCCTTCACAATGTCTGCTGTTCCGGCCCACGGTTTGTCGGGCGGATTGGCTTCGATGTACAACCTCAACTTTGTCAGAAGGGTGTGCAGATCCTTCACTCCGGACCCCCATCATCTTCCGCAGGGAAAAGCCATCGATGCACGGTGTCCGTCACTGCGATGAGCCGTTCGTCGGATATGCCTTCTCGATATATCGATGACATTGAGTCGTCTGTATGCCCCATAACGTGCTTAACGGCTGGAAAGTCTCGGCTATTCTCTGCGACGGTTTGGAACGTGTGCCTGATCGCGTAGAAATTTAGCCCAGCCCGTTTGAGGCCAAGAGATCGAAGGAGTTTTGAGAATTCTTTTCCAACTGCATCATCACGCATGGTTGTGCTGTTGGCCTTAACCCACCGGTTTCCATACTTCGTTACGAAAACGAGATTATTGTCAGCTTCATCTTTTGGTGTTGGTCGATCTGCCATCGCTGCTTTAAGTGCGGCAATTGTTTCTGGCCAAAGAGGGCAACGACGTTCAACGGCTGTCTTGGGCCGAGGGTAATCGATGAAGCCGGAGTCGAGATCGATTGCACTTTTGGGAAGTTGCGACAAATCCGATTGACCGAATCCTCCATTGATCGCAAGAAGGATCATGGTTTTTAATGGCTGACTTGCGGCATCGATAATTGTGCAGAGTTCTTTTGCCTCAAACATCCGCTTGCCATTCTCAGCCTGTTTCTTCTGACGATGTTGGCGAAGAATCTTCTTTGATGGTTTGTCGAACGCTTGACCGTATCGAATTGGTTTGTCGATCAGTCCTTCGTCGTACGCAAACTTGAAGACCATCCTCACACGTTGAATCTCATTCCCCAGAGCAACAGGCCCGCGAGTCTTGGAGAGAGTAACCCGTAAGGCCCGAAAGTCATCGGCAACAAGATCATCGATTACACGATTACGACCGAAGGCAGAAATGGTGCGTTCACAAGTTGTGTAATAATCTTGAAACGAACGGGCTGTAAGTTCTTCGGTGTCGAGCAGGTGCCGCTTGGCAGTCAGATACCGATTACAGACGTCCCGGATGGTGAGGCCATCACTTGTTACTCTGGGGGTACGACCGGCAAGCAGGTCATCCCGTTGCTCAATCCATTTCTGGAGAGCAGACTGAGGGTCGTCCCAAGAGCCGAAGTAGTGGAGCTTGCCTTTAACCTTTTTTGCCCAGCGTCCCGTAGCGTGTGCATACAGCGGGAAGTCAGGGTACGGTTTGTTTGGCTTGTTCTTCGGACGTTTTACGGTAGAATTCACCACGACACGAGCCTCCGTTGAAATCGGGTATAAGGCTTTTGTCATGACGCCTGTTGTTACGAGCAACGGGCGTCACTTTTACTGTACGAATTATACACGGGCGTCAGAACGGGCGTCAAGACCTTTCCAAGAGGTCTGGCAGAAACAGCGTAACACGCTATTATAGAACAACTTGGCGGAGTAGCTCAGCTGGTTAGAGCAGCGGAATCATAATCCGCGTGTCGGGGGTTCGAGTCCCTCCTCCGCTACTCTCGCGATCCTTCGCATGGGGTCGCAAATCATCGCTCAAGTCCGCAATTTGCAAGGGCTTGGGCGTTTTCTTTTGCGCGGTCGGGTTGGTCTCGTCATCGCATCCCCTCGCACCACTTTGTCCGGATTCGCGTCCTGCGCGCTGCGCCTGGCGCTGCGCGCCGTTCGGGATGTCTGCTGCAGCGTTATCAGTTCCTGTTGCACGCAGGGCCTTGGCTGGGGCGATCAGCATTTCTCGCATCCGGCCGACAGCGTCTGCCTCTTGGCCGGGGAACAGATGGCCGTAGGTATCCATTGTCAGTGTGATGGACTGATGCCGCATCACCGTCTGGACGACTTTGACGTGTGCGCCACTCATCGCCAGCCATGCGCCGCAGGTGTGCCGCAGGCTATGGAAATCGGTAATCTCGCCTTCGTGATTGGTGCTGGTCAGGAAGTCGCTTTGCTGCCGCTGGGCGTATTCCTGGGGATCGCCTTTTGCTGCGGATAACCAGACGTTGCGGGCCTCGGCTAGATCATCCCGCAACATCCGCGCAAGGTTTGTTTCATGGGGGAGGCCGAATACCGAGGCCTTCGGGGCTTTCGTCGCGATGTGCGCCTTCAGGCTTGCCGCCAGTTCTGGCTGAATGTACTGCCGAGCATCCTTCCGATTCTTTGTCGAACCAGCTTTGCACGTAACGTAGGGTGGGTCAGCATCGCAGTACAGCCGGCCTCGGGTCAGGCTTCGCAATTCGTTCGACCGTAGCCCGGTTTGAATCGCCGTGCCGTACAGCAGTAGTCGCTCGCCGCCAGTCATGCCGTATCGTTCTGGTCCGGCTTCGGTCGCCGTTTCCAGTCGCTGCCATTCATCGGGAAGCAGCATTCGCCGTTCGCGCCGCCGGTCGGCCTTGGGGTTCGGTTTCTTCACCGATGCCAGAGGATCGCGGGGCAACTTGTGATGCTCGGTCAGCCACTTGGTAAACGACTTGATCGCGTTCAGGTGGGCTTGGATTGTTCTCGCCGCGCGTCCTTCATCCCGTAGCTTGCCGGCGTAGCGATTCACTCCATCGGCGGAAATGTCTGCTGCCGTCTTGAATCCAGCATGCTCGGCAATCCACCGGATAAAATTCGTAGTGCTGACGATGTGCTTTTCGGTGCGGTTCGCCGTCCGCAATTTGCTTTCGTAGTCAACCAGGTGGGATTCAATCGACCGCTGTGATTCCTTGCCGATCGCGTCCAGCGCCGGGTCGATTACACCATCACGACGCAAGGCCGCGTCCGCTTCCAGCTTCGCACCGATTCGTTCAGCCGTTGCCTTGTCGGTCGTCTTCGCTGACTTCGTCTGACGTTGGCCGGTGTGGTCCGTCCAACTGACGTAGTAGAAACCGCCTCGATTCTTCTTGCCGCCGCGTTTGAATACCGATGCCATCGTCTCACTTGCCTTTCTAATCTGGTTTGCGGTCCATCACGATTCGCAGTTCAAGGAATTTGCCGAGTCGATTCAGCGCGTCCATCGAAAGCCCGCGATGTCCGTTGTAGAACTTCGCCAAGGCGCTTTCGTCGATGCCGGTTTCCGCGGCGATGCGGTATCGCGTCAGGCCGGAATCGTCGATTGCCTGCCGGATTTGGTCGGTCATGTTCTTTGATCGTCGTTTTGCCATACCGTACAT
>CAUZOL010000520.1:0-3636 GCA_963581435.1 Planctomycetota bacterium | reverse complement strand
AACGCGAGGCTCAAGCCACCGCACGCCAAGAACGTCGGCGACGACAGCGGGCTTTCCACCGTGCCAAAAGCCGCTGACGCCGTTCAATTCCTGTCCGTTGCTCCTGTCTGGATCGCCCGGTTACCTCGCCACGCAATTCCCACAGTTCGGAATCGCTATCCCCTTCGCCCAATCGACGGTCGGTAATCAACTGGTCGTACGTCTGCATGCGGATTTCAGCACTGACGTCGTCGCCCTTTGTTTCGCCGATGAGCGGGTTCAACACCGCGCCGGCGTTCTTACCGTCGCGGAGCAATGTTTCGAGCGCGTACACCATTGCGTATTCATGTGCGCGGTGCAGCGGGTTGCGGGTTTGAAACGCGACGACGGCGTCCCAACCTTTCTCGGCCAGCAGTTTGCGAACTTCGCGCGGCGTGAGAACCGAATCACCAAAGGCCAGATTCTTCGGCTGCGGCAGCACGCGAACTTCGCCACCAATCAGATGTGTCTTGTCGGCATTGTGCTTCAGTACCATGTCGCCACCGGGGTGATCGGTCCGCTCTGTGAGGTAGACTGATTTCAGATAGCGGGGCTTGTCCCACTCGAAGACGTCGGCGATGTCGAGCGTCGCCACAATTTCGCCATCTGGAGCTGTCAATGCGACCGTTTGCCCGAGTGACAATCTGTCGGCCGTATCGGCCGTAACTGGCAGCGACAGCGGAATTGTCCAGGCGCATGCTTTGCCGTTCGATTCAATGACCGATTCGTCGAGCACGCGATTGAAGACGGCCGAAGTCATCGGGCCGGTCAGCGGACTGAGCGTGCCGTCACCAATTCGATAGACGATCGAAAGATCGGCCGCCGAAACGGGAACTAGCGGCAACCCGGCTGCATTGGCTTTGAAGTCGTCGATTTCGACGGCACCAACAGTGCGGCACACCGGTTCAATCAATCCGCCATGCGCGGGGATCAGGTCGCTCATTCGCTCAGTCCTCAGTCGCGTTTCACCCAAATTCCCGAGTTGGCGTCGTCCTCTCAAACCTGTCACCAATGCCCTTGGCCCGAACAACAAGGTCGCGGGGGGCTATTTCAACAAAATGTTTGCGCTGTGGGTTCGACTGATGGCTTCCTGGAAGTCGAACGGCGTTTGGGTGTCACGAGTTCAGGATCGCAGGAAGCCTTTTGATGCCAGCAGTTCGATGACGGCATTCGCACATTCATCAACCGATTGCTCACCCGTTTTCAGCACCACGTCAGGCGATTCCGGAACCTCGTAAGGCGCTGTGACTCCAGAAAAGTTCGTCAGCTTGCCTGCATCGGCCGCAGCGTATTGCCCACGAGTATCACGCTCGCGACACAATTCTATCGGAGCGTCGACGTGAACCGTTAGGAATCTGTCGGTGCCGACGACTCCAGCCACTTTGTTGCGAACGGTTGCGTTCGGGGCCACAAACGCCGCAATGCAAATGATGCCGGCGTCGTTCAGGATTTTTGCAAGGTATGCCGACCGGCGCAGGTTCTCTGATCGTTCCTCGAAGCTGAAGCCAAGGTCTTTACTGAGTCCTCGGCGGACCTGCTGTCCGTCCAGAACCGTGACCGCTCGACCGCTGTCGAACAACTTGCGTTCAATCGCCTTCGCAACCGTTGTCTTGCCGCTGCTTGTCAGGCCAGTCAGTAGTACGGTGACTGGCTTCTGCCCGTAGCGAGCTTCGAGTTCTTCGGGAGTTACTCCGCTGAGGTCGCCAGCCTGCTTCGCGTCTTCTTCAACGGCGATCTCCTCTTCCCACGCTGCCAGCTTCTTCCCACTGGCACTGCGATCCAAAATCATTGCCGCAGCCACAGTTGCGTTCGTGATCCGATCAATCAGAATGACAGCGCCCGTGGAACGATTGCTTTTGTAAGGATCGAAGCAGATGGGTTCGTTCAGAGACAGCCGACAACGACCAATTTCGTTCAGGTTCAGCTGCGGCGAAGGACTGCTGCGCAGGGTGTTCATGTCGATTCGGTAACGCAGCGATTCGATGGATCCGGTGATCAACTGAGCCGAGTGCTTCACCATGTAAGTCTTGCCGGGGACCATCGGTTCTTCAGCCATCCAGACCAGCATCGCTTCGACGGTATCAGACGTCGTGGGAACGTTGCCGGGTTTCACAATCATGTCGCCTCGGCTGGCATCCACTTCGTCTTCGAAAGTCAGTGTGACGGCAAGTGGTGCGTAGGCTTCGTCCAGGTTGCCGTCCTGGGTGACGATCTCTTTGACGTGGGTTGTCTTTTTGCTCGGCATGACCATCACTTCTTCGCCCTTGCGGATGATTCCAGATGCAATGGTGCCGCAGAAGCCGCGGAAGTCGAGATTCGGTCGGTTCACCCACTGGACGGGCATTCGAAAGTCCTGCAGATTTCTGTCTGACCCAATGTAGACAGATTCCAGCCGATTCATCAACGTGCCGCCGTTGTACCAGGGCATGTTTTCACTGCGGTCCACAACGTTGTCGCCGTTTAACGCCGACAACGGGATGAAGTTGAGGTCGGGCAGATCAAGACGTCGGGAAAACGTGCTGAAGTCGGCACAGATCCTGTCGTAGGCGGCTTCATCAAAATCAACGAGGTCCATTTTGTTGATGGCAACGATCACGTGACGAATACCGAGCAAGGACACGATGAAACTGTGTCGTTTGGTCTGAGTCATCACACCATGCCGGGCGTCAACGAGGATGACGGCGAGATCTGCGGAGCTGGCTCCCGTTGCCATATTGCGAGTGTATTGTTCGTGGCCCGGGGTGTCCGCGATGATGAACTTGCGTTTGGCGGTACTGAAGTAGCGGTAGGCCACGTCGATGGTGATACCCTGTTCGCGTTCTTCTTTCAGTCCGTCTGTTGCAAGCGAAGGGTCAAACTTTCCGCCCACGGCCCCCTGAGTTTTGGAATCGACTTCGATCTTGGCCAGTTCATCTTCGTATAGCATCTTGGAATCGAACAGCAAACGTCCGATAAGCGTGCTTTTTCCGTCATCGACGCTGCCACACGTGATGAATCGCAACAACTGCTTTTGCTCGTGTTGCTTCAGGTACGCTTCGATGTCAGTTGAGATCAGGTCTGATTGGTGTGACATGGATCTTGTTGTTTGTAAAATCTTGTTGTTTGTAAGTCGGTGGCGGTATGGGTCGGTGTCCGGTTGAGGTCACAATGACCGATGTGATGTGCCAGAAGGAGTGAGCAGAATGACTTAGAGGCAGTTTCAAAACCGTAGCCAAGTTCGCCAGAATGTGGGCAAACTGTTGGAATCCTGCGTTCTGGCGAACGCAGCTACAAACAAACCGTGGTTTTGAAACTGCTTCTAGAAGTATCCGCGTTCTTTTTTCCTTTGCATGCCGGCGCCGCCTTCGTCCTGATCGATGACTCGCCCCTGACGTTCGCTGGTTCGGGTGAGCAACATTTCCTGAATGATTTCCGGAAGCGTGGTGGCTTCTGATTCAACGGCACCGGTTAATGGGTAGCAGCCGAGTGTTCGGAAACGAACCATCTTCTCCATGGGCTCTTCGCCGGGAAGAAGTGGCACTCGATCATCGTCCAGCATAATCAACACACCGTCGCGTTCCACAACCTTGCGTTTGGCCGATTTGTACAACGGAACGATCGGGATGTTCTCAAGATAAA
>CAUZOL010000519.1:0-3683 GCA_963581435.1 Planctomycetota bacterium | reverse complement strand
CAGTGACCGGTTCATCGGCGTGAGCACCTGAATGTCCGACTTGGGATCAAACCCAAACCGAGCCGGAATCCGTTCCTTCACTAATCGCACCAGCATGTCCTGGATGGCTTCCGGTTCGTCGCACTCCACGAAATAGAATTCAGTGAGTTCTTCCGACACCGTGAGATCTGGCATTCGTCCATTGTTGATCGCGTAGGCGGCCGTGACAATCTGGCTCTGGCTGGCTTGCCGGAAAATCTCTGTCAAACGCACGACGGGCATCGCACCTGATGCGATGAGGTCGGCCAAGACCGAACCGGGACCGACCGAGGGGAGCTGATCCACATCGCCCACGAGAATGACGCAGGCATCATCAGGGACGGCTCGCAGGAAATGATGTCCCAGCACGACATCCACCATGGAAGTCTCATCCAGTACGAACAGATCGCCGGTCAATGGATGTAGCCGGTTGCGTTTGAATTCTCCCGTGGCGGGATCGAATTCCAACAGACGATGAATGGTCTTGGCAGTGCGCTGCGTGGTCTCGGCCAGACGCTTGGTGGCACGTCCGGTCGGTGCCGCCAGCACACATTTCATCTTCTTCGCGGAGAAGATTTCCAGAATGCTGCGAACCAACGTGGTCTTGCCGACACCGGGCCCTCCGGTGATGACCAACAGTTTGTGTTCGCAAGCCTGCCGAATCGCCTCCTGCTGTCCTACCGCCAACTCGATCTCCAGACGTTGCTCGACCCAGCCGATCGCCTTCTCCACATCGATGCGCGGAAGGGGATGACGGCTTCGATCGAGCCGCCGGACGGATTGTGCCAGTCCGACTTCGGCCTGATAGAGACTGGCCAGAAACAGCCATGGTTCGCCATCGACAAGCTCACGCATGACGCTGCGGTCCTGGATCACACTCAAGATCGACTGTTCGACTATCTGTTCATCGACCTGAATGAGGTTGATTGTCTTCTCCATCACGCCCGGTTCGGGAAAACCACAATGACCGTCACCGGCCAACTCATGGAGCGTGTAATGAACTGCGGCCCTGGCACGGTACGGACTGTTACGATCGACCCCTAGATTGGCAGCCAGTTCATCTGCCGTCTTGAATCCGATACCGCGGATGTCGTCGGCCAGTTGGTACGGGTTCTCCTTGATCTTGCCGATGGACTCATGGCCGTAAGTGCAATAGATGCGGACGGCTCGTCCCGGTGTGATCCCATGCTCGGTCAAAAAGAGCATGATCTTGCGGACTTCCTTCTGCTGTTCCCAGCTTTGACGGATTCGTTTGAGCCGTTCGGCGCCAATGCCGTGAACATGCAGCAGTAATTCGGGGGACTTCTCAAAGATTTCGAGCGTACGTTCCTTGTATGCCGAGACGATCCTCTCGGCCAGCTTGGGGCCGATGCTGCGAATGGCGCCTGACGCCAAGTATTTCTCGATCCCCTCCGCCGAGGCTGGATGCGTCGTTTTCAGCTCGTCTGCTTTGAACTGTTGCCCGTGCTGTCGGTCGATAACCCAGCGTCCGCTTGCTTCGACATGCTCGCCCGCAGTCACTGACGTTGTGGTGCCGATGACGGAGACAAGATCGCCGCGTCCTTTGACCTTCACCTGCAGGACGGCAAAACCGTTCTCCGGATTGTGGTAGGTCACTCGTTCGATGAAGCCAGTCAGTGTTTCGGGCATGGTCTCGCAGCCGCCACTTCGTCCGCATTCAAACCCGCGGGGCTCTTATTTTCGATGTGAAACGAGCCATCGGGCTAATTTCTTCAAGTCAACGACATCCATAGCCAAGGCCCAATTCCTGCCGATGGCTGTCATGGACGTGCAGAATTTAATTTTCGTGGAAGACAATTTCGTCGTCCTGATGCAAACGGTTGCCGTTCTCGGTGTGCATGGCAACGCCGTTCACCAGCTCGTAGCCATTGGAGAATTGCTGCTGATCGAATTGTCGTTTCAGAGTCATTTCGCTGGTTTTACCTGTTGGCCGTCACGCCCCATCTGCCGGTGAAGTTTTTTCGTCAGATTCTTCACGGTTTGGTTCATCCGTGCCTGACTCACGACGTTTTGGTTCTCGCGGGGATCAGCGGCGTGGTCGTAGAGCATCCGGGACGTCAGCTTCCCCTGGGCGTTGGTGTACTCAGTTAATCGGAATCCATCGATGCGGATCGAATCCCCGTTGCGGAAGCGTCCGACCGCTGCCGCTTTCCATTCGGCTTGCGGATTCTTCATCAAGTTAACGAAGCTACGACCTTGCAGGTGGTCCGGCAACGGTAGCCCGGCCAGTTCACAGAGCGACGGGTAGAGGTCGATGGTTTCAATGAGCCCCTCTCTTCGCTGACCACCTTTGAAACCCGGAGCCCGTACAATGAGCGGAATCTGCATCGACGTTTCATAACAACTGTGCTTGCACCAGAGCGTGTGCTCACCAAGGTTCCAGCCGTGGTCGCCCCACAGAACGACAACGGTGTTGTCGGTGAGTTCGAGCCGGTCGAGTTCGCCCAGCAGCTTGCCGATCAGGGCGTCCGTGTAACTGACACAGGCATAGTACCCATGGATCAAGTTGCGAGCCGCGTCGTTCGACACCAGTCCCTTTGCCGGTATCCCGGCGTACGCGCGTAATTCACCTGACGTGTGGATTGACTCCTGTGGTGCGTCTTTGGGGACCTGATAGTTGTCAGGAAGCTGGATCTTTTCGTGGTCGTACAGATCCCAATATTTCTGCGGAGCAATGAACGGCAGATGGGGTTTAAAGAATCCGACGGCCAAGAAGAACGGCTCATCCTTCGACTTGAGCCGTCCAAGGTCGGCAATTGCACGATCGACAAGGACACCATCAGCATAATCGCTATCAGGAACGTCGACCGACTCCCATGCTGGCCCCCGCTTTCGCTTCCCTTGCTGCTGTTGCTTCACGTGTAATTCGTGGTTCTCAGGTCGGCGATACCTCGGAATGCCTTTCGGTCGCCAGGCGGGTTTGGACCAGCCTTTGGCGTTGTCCAGAGGATGATGAAACACCTTGCCCAGCGAGAGGGTGTAGTAACCGTTCTTTCTGAACTGTGTATTGAGCGTGGCGATGCCGGGCGCATCTCTTTCGGCCCACGTCAGGTAGTTTACAAACCGATTTCGTGCAGGGGGAATGCCGGTCATCATGCTGGCACGCGACGCGCCACACGTTGGCACCATGCAGTACGCCCTCTCGAATAGAACCCCACTCTTCGCCAGCCGGTCGATGTTGGGAGAATGAATGTGTTGCTTGCCGTAACAGGCCAACTCGGGCCGCAGGTCATCCACGGCAATAAACAGGATATTCGGTCGCGTTGATTCGGCGGAGGTCGGGCGGGCCGACACCAGCACGATCAGGATCAGTAGAAACAATCGGGACATCGCTTTAGTACTTTCGATAGGAAATGCGCTCACAGGCGATTGCGTCCGTGCAGTCGGCAGAAGACACCATTCTACCCGCACAACTGCGAAGTCGATAGAATCGAACGAAAGGGGAATCACACCGTAATGCCGCCAGCTTCAATGTGAACTCCGCCGTCTTCCCTTCCCGGCGCTCGGTCCATCGCTTGCCGACCCCGTAGTCCACACAGGGTTCTTCACCGATTTTAATGGGTGTTTTCAGCACGGTTTGAGTTTCAGTTTTCCACAGAAGAACAGGATGCGGGTGCGGTAGTTCGCAAAGTTGCGGAAGCCGC
>CAUZOL010000518.1:0-3691 GCA_963581435.1 Planctomycetota bacterium | reverse complement strand
CGAAACTTACGACTCATCCGTGAACCCGTTCATCGAACAAAAATGAATGTCCTGTCAACCAGACACCAAATACAACACTTCGCCAATGATATCCAGGTTCAGGCCGGTATCCGGACACGCTGCTAGGGTCGACATTCTGAAAAATGGCGACAAAAGCAGCAGGAATCAGTTGCAAGGCATTTCGCGCTGTTTGAGAGAAACGCCCCAACAGCGGTCGGCAATTGACAGAAATGGAGTGTCATTTTCGTTGAAACCGTGGCTATCGTCCCGACTTGTCTTCCTTTCCCCGGTCGCGTTACAGACAATAAGCTTGGTTGAACGATTGCAGCGGATTTATGGCATCTATAGAGCGTGATTTCTTTCGATGTGGGTCAAAATTTGTGGAATACGGGATAAAGCAGCGGCGAAATCGATCGCTGCGCTCGCGCCGGACGCTGTCGGCCTGAACTTCTACGCAGGTACGGTCCGGCATGTCGATGCAACAACCGCGGCACAGATTTCTTCGTCCTTGCCGTCGCTGATCGAGCCGGTTGGCTTATTCGTCGATGAAAACGCCGAGACGATTCACAGCATCTGCAGCGCATGTTCGATGCAGACGATTCAACTGCATGGAAACGAGTCCCCGGAAACGATTCGGGAACTGGCCGACTTCAACGCGTCGTACCGGATCATTCGCGTTTGGAATCTCGGTCCAGAAGGGCTGGGGCCGCTGGGTGACTACCTGAGTCGTCTCCGAGACTTGAAAGTCTGGCCGGCAGCCTGTCTGATTGACGCCCGTGTTGAAGGGAAGCATGGCGGAACCGGCCGAATTGTTGACTGGGAATTGCTCGGTCGGGAATACGACCACAGCGAATGGCCGCCATTGATTCTGGCGGGAGGGCTCACCCCGGAAAACGTGGCCGATGCGATTCAGGCTGTAAAGCCGTGGGGAGTCGATGTCGCCAGCGGCGTCGAATCCGCTCCGGGGGTGAAGGACTTTTCGCTCGTCGAGCAGTTCATTCAGTCGGCTCGAGGAGCATCTGAGTTTGTGGACGATGTCGATCGCCTCTAAAAAACATCACTCAAGCATCTTTGACACAATGGTTGTCATGCGGCGACATGTCATATAGACCAACTCACTGATTTTAGACGAATTCTCAGGATGGACAGTCATGGCTGAAGTTCAAGCATTTCGCGGCTGGCGATACGATCTATCACAGGTTGGCAGCCTCGCCGGCGTCACCGCCCCGCCCTACGACGTGATCAATCAAGATCAACAAAACGAGTTGTACAAACAGCATCCGTGCAACGTCGTTCGGCTGATTCTCAATCGTGAAGAACCTGGCGACGCCAGTTCTGACGAGCGATATCGACGGGCAGCCGGTTTTCTGAAACATTGGCGCGAGGAAGGGATTCTCCAGCAGGAACGCGAATCGGCGCTCTATGCCTACCACCAGGAATTCGAGTGGGAAGGAACAAAATATGTTCGGCGCGGATTTCTCGGACGGTTGCGTCTCGAAGAATTCGGCACCGGCAGCGTCTTCCCGCATGAACTGACCATGTCGGGGCCGAAAGCCGATCGACTGGCTTTGTTGAACGCCTGCCGCACCAATCTGTCACCAATTTTCGGCCTGTATCCCGATTCCGACTCGGCCGTTCAAAATCCGTTGGAAACGGCCATTACCTCGATTACACCTTGTGAAGCAACCGACGAATTGGGAGTTTTGCATCGTGTGTGGGCGGTGACCGATCGCGCTGCGATCTCTCAGGTTGTTGAGCAACTGGCGAACAAGCCGATTTTCATTGCCGATGGACATCATCGCTACGAGACGGCCCTCAATTATCGCAATCAGTTACGCGAGTCCGGCGATATTACCGACGATACGGCGGCGGGGAATTTCGTGCTGATGCACTTCGTCGGCATGAACGATCCGGGACTGGCAATCTTGCCGACGCATCGCCTGCTGTCGGGGTTGCCGAGTTTGACGGGAGACGATTTACGGTCTGCGTTGGAAGGTTCTTTTGAGATTGAAGACGTCGGAACCGGAGAAGCCGCCGCACAGGACGCGTGGGAAATGATTGAGGCCGACGGTGGGCAGAATCTGCTGGGATTCGGCACAAATGACGGCCGTTGGCAACTGGCGCGGTTCACCGATACCGCAGCAATGAAACAACTCGCCCCCGATCAAAGCGAGACCTGGCAGGATTTGGGAGTGAGCATCTTGCATCGGCTGGTGTTCGACAAACTGATCGCGGACCGATTTCCCGATTCAGACACTTCCTGCCGGTACGTGCATTTACTCGACGAAGTGACTTCCGCGCAGAAGGATGAGTCGTGTCAACTCGCTTGCCTGGTGGCGCCTGCTGGAATTGAACTCGTCGAGGAGATTGCTTCCAAGTTGGAAAAAATGCCTCAGAAGAGCACATATTTTTATCCCAAGTTGCTGTCGGGGTTGGTTTTCAATTCGCTCGAATAGAATTCGAGAATCTCGTATGCCCTGTTGAACTTGAGAAGCGGGGCAGCGGACAATACGATGGATGTGGCAACCGACGCAGGGTAGCGCGATCGCCATTGGCGGATCGGCGCCTCAGAACCAGGCAACGACCGCAACCGCACACCGGCGGGTCCGGGTAAGAGTGAGAAACATGGCCGACGCGAAGAAGATCGTGCTGATCGAAGACGACCGGGAGATTTCAACCACCATTCACGGTGTGTTGCAGGCCGCCGGATACGACGTGTCCGTTGCCAACAACGGGTTGGAAGGTCAGAACCTGATCAAGACGTGCTCGCCCGATCTGGTGATCACCGACATGATGATGCCCCGCATGGGTGGGTTTCCCACGCTGGAGTTCATCAAGGAGATGGAGAACCCTCCGCGGGTTATTATGATTACCGCGAATGAGGGCGGTCGTCACAAGGCGTACGCCGAAATGCTCGGTGTGGATGACTACTTGCACAAGCCGTTCGCAATGGACTTGCTGCTGGATGCAATTAGCCGGATTCTTTCGCCGACGAAGACCAAGAAGAGCGCCGCCACCGGAAAGCTGAAGCGTTCGACGAAGAAGAAGACGGCAGAATAGGCGAGTTTCGTCCTTGCTCTGTCAATCAATCTTCGATGCCGTGTGCGCGGTCGGATAAAGGCATCGCATTGGCGACTCTCCTCACTTTCTCCCTCTCACGATTTCCAGTGCTGGCCCTCCCCCTTCGCGATCAATGTCTCCCCTTGCACGCTGATTCGTGTCAAAGTCGATTAGAAGCAGTTTTAAAACCCATTGCCTGAGAGTGGCCGGGGCTGGAGTCTCTATGAAGCCCCGGTGATTGCACGCACAAACTGGGGCTTCCCTTCGGTCCAGCCGCGGCCACCCGGGAGACGTTTTGAAACTGGATCAAAAAGATTTCCTCAACACATTCTTGCAACCCGACGCGGCACCGATGGGTAGTGTGAGCGGTGGCGGTTGCTCTGCACGTCGGCTGAGGCGGACGTTCTGACGAGTCGGTGAATTCAGAAGTTTCCGCCTGAGTTCTTATTGCGAATTCGACAGCCGTCGTCATACTGTCTGGAAGAGCGGAGGGCGAAGTCTATTGCTCAATATGTGGCTTTGCACTTGGCGAAGTTGATTATTGAGTCAGGAACTGAAATCCCCTGCAGGCTGGCATCATTGGACGAGAGCCGGTTGTTTTGCGATTCGATGAAAATGAAACTGATCTAAG
>CAUZOL010000517.1:0-3699 GCA_963581435.1 Planctomycetota bacterium | reverse complement strand
CGAATACGATTCAAACAGTGAACAGTGGAAACAATTCCGTGATGATGTTGTGACCGCTCTGGTTTCAGTGCCGTATTTTGAGTCCGACAAGTGGATTGCGATGCTGCGTCCTGTGGGAAGCATATTGGTAGCCCCGCTTGATAGTCGATTCCGGGATCGCAGTTCGATCAGAGATACCGAGCAACGCCTCGTCGCAGCAGCTTTATCCGACTATTTGACGGCGAAGCCTCAGTTACTCAAAGAGCTAATTCTTCTCGCTGACAGTGACCGGGAGTTTCAGCCGATGTTGGCGGCTCTCAGCAATCACAAACAACTTGTTGTTCCCGAATTCAAATCTCTGCTCACCCAGTCACCACCCAAACGCGCTGAACCGGATAAGCGGGACGCCTTCTGGAAGAAGCAAGCCAACGCAGCGGTCTGTTTGCTGGAATTGGGCGATACAGAATCGGTGTGGCCGTTGTTCCAACAGACACCAGACCCGTCTCTGCGGAGTTTTATCATCGACAGGATTGCACGACTGGGGGCCAGCTATGAAATTTTGGCAGCACAGATTGAGCAAGAATCCGATCCCGCCAGCCGCTACGCAATGGTTCTGGCGTTGGGCCAGTTCGATGTGGGTAAGATGTCCAGTCAACAAAAACAAGAGCTTGTGGAGCAATTGGCGGCACTGTATCGAGACGACGCTGCACTCGGCGTTCATTCGGCTACGGGCTGGACGTTGCGAACGTGGCAGAAGAATCAGATCGTGACCGAGATCGATACGAAGCTAAAGAACTCCTTGCCGAAAAAGGGTCGCAACTGGTTCGTGAATTCGCAGGGACAGGCATTTGCCGTGATCGATGGCCCCGTCGAGTTCTTGATGGGCGGGAAGACCGAAAGAACAGAGCCAAAGAAAGTCACGCTTTCGCATCGCTTCGCCGTGGCGACTCATGAAGTGACAGTGGCTCAGTTCCAGACGTTCCGCAGCGATCACCAGCATCTCGGTCAAGGCGTACCAAAACCTGATTGTTCCGTAAACATGGTGACGTGGTATGACGCCGTGGCTTACTGCAACTGGCTGAGTGAGGAAGAAGGCATCCATAAGGACCAATGGTGTTACGAAAAGAACGACAAGGGTGAGTATGCAGAAGGCATGAAGATTCCGGCTGATTATCTTGAGCGAACAGGCTACCGTTTGCCGACCGAACAGGAGTGGGAATTTGTCTGTCGAGCCAACTCGATGAGCACTTATGGATTTGGAGAGCCGGTGGAACTGCTGACGAGCTACGGATGGTATGTGAAAAACGCTGAATCTCAAATGTGGCCGGTGGGTACGAAACTGCCAAATGGGTTGGGAATGTTCGACATGCACGGCAACGCCTTTGAGTGGTGTCACAGCTTGATTTTCGTCCAAAGCCGTTCAGCAGACGTTGCGGTGGTTAAGGACGCTGAACACCGTGTGTTGCGTGGCGGCTCGTTCGTCAATAATTCGTCGTTCGTCCGTTCCGCCACCCGTGGCTACAATCGGCCGACGGACTGGCTCATCACCAGTGGTTTCCGTCCGTCAAGAACTTTACTGCTTGTCCCCTTTACCCCTTTGCCCCCTACCGCCGAAGGCGGTCGAAATTAAAAATTGCCGTCTGTCCTTTTGGCAGTCCCGTCTTCGGCCTGCTGTTGGCGAAAGCAGCGGAGGCCACGATGAAGAAGCAGGAAGAACTGGTCATCATCACCAAGACCTACGACCTGATTCTGTGGAGTTGCAACCACACGGGTCGGTTTCCCCGGCAGCATCGTTTTGTATTGGGGGAACGACTGGAACGCACACTTTATGATCTGCTGGAAACGCTGATTCGAGCCAAGTTCACCCGTGACAGAAAATCCTTACTGGAAGCGGCCAACCTGAAACTGGAGATTCTGCGTTTCCAAATTCGGTTGGCGAAAGACCTGCATTGCCTGCAAGTTAAGAGCTACGGTTTTGCGGCGAAACAGATTGATGAGATCGGGAGACTGGTTGGCGGCTGGCTCAAAACAAAGAAGTCGGTCGGATGAAACGCTACGGGAATCTCTGGCCGACGCTGATCTCTTTTGAGCATCTTCTGCGAGCGTCGGAGAGGGCGAAACGAGGCAAGCGCTTTCGCCCCGCTGTGGCTCGATTCGAGTTCAATCTCGAACGAGAACTGTTTACTCTCCAAGCGCTCCGGCACAAGACCTACCGGCCCGGCAACTATCGGTCGTTCTACATCTATGAACCGAAGAAGAGGCTCATCAGTGCCGCAACCAGACTTGTATCTCGCATTCTGAGGATGTCGGGAAAACTCGTAATCGGTCACTTCCCGATTGTCGTTCGTTTCTCGCGAATGCTCACCAGCGGACACCTGCCCGATTTACGATCAACCGTCACCAGCCCCGCATCCTCCAAGGCGGCCAAGGCACGGTAGCCGGCCTGTCGATTGATGCCGAATCGCTCCAGCATCTTCCTCGTCAGTCGCAGTTTGATACTTGTCTTCTCCAACCCCGCACGAAACCAGATCATCATCGCCACAGCGAGCGGATACCTGCCGGGTAACGCGGTCGCTGCAATAATCCACGGGAGCGGTAGCGGGCCTTTGATGAATCCATCCTGGCGAGACTCCTGCTGCTTCATCCGCCGACGGATTGACTGTTCCGACAGTCGTGATTTGATCTGCTCATCCTTCCGCTTCACCATGTCACAGGTCCATATACTTATTCGCAATCTTCAAGCGCAAAGAGAAGCTGGATCTGCTCGGCGAATCTACGCCTCGAACGAGCGACCAGTTGCATGATGGTGATCTTCTTGAAGATTCAGAGATCGCACGGATGTGTTCCGGATGTGGACAACCAATTCCACCAGATCGTTTGGAAGCAATACCTGACACGACCAGATGTGTCACTTGCCAGCAACATACCGAGCTTGGCGACGTAGCTCAGGCAGACCAACTTGGCCAGTGTCCGCGGTGTGGTAACGCGTTGGTTTGGCGATACACCAAGAAACTCGACTTGCCAACGAAGTACTTCGTTGGTTGCAAATCGTTTCCAGAGTGCAGATACGCCGAGTATGACTAAGAGGCTGACAAAGAACTGGTTTTGCAAGGCGGCATCTGACTCGTCGCATAAAGGCGGGTACGATCAAGCACAACTCTCTTAGATAAATCGGACAACTGCCCCGCGTTTGGCATACGTATCCTGGAGCCTTCGGTTCCGTAGACAGCGACCCGATATTCCCGACAATCCCTCTCAGAATGGGCCAATCGGTGACAGACCCGGTTACTCACCCGTCCGAACCGAACGCGTCAGCCTCGCGTCGCCCCACCTATTTGGGGCACCTGATGCCAGCCGTTGACAATTCCGGATAGGTCAACGATGCACAATCCGTTGCACAGCGGACCTTGATGCGAAATCCTGCTCGGCACTCTTGAAGCGACTGACGCGGATGTCGAGCGTGTTCAAGTACAGCCATTGATGTTTCAACGCACGCCACCACGATTCGATCATCGAATTGGAATACGTGATCTCCGTCATGGCGAGAAGCCGTGTGAGGAGTCCGGAATCAATCAGTTCGTCGACAGCGCTGTTACCGTCAGCACGATTGAGAACTTGGTCACTTTCTACGTGGACGAGCACAACTCCCAACTTCCACATTCGGCGTTCCGCGGTCAGACGCCGGACGAGATGTACTTCGGGACGGGGAACGACATTCCC
>CAUZOL010000516.1:0-3715 GCA_963581435.1 Planctomycetota bacterium | reverse complement strand
GTCCGTTTCGACAGGCTGACCAGCATTGCCTTCTGGTATTCTCGAAAGTCGACGTGGCGGGTGCTTCGATCTTTGAGCAACTTTTCCCAGCGACCAATATACTCGCGATCCTTCTTGTCGAGTTGCCAATGGATCTCGTGTTCTGCCTTGAATTGCAAGGGGTTGTCACCCGCGATTGTCAGCCGGACTTCTGTCGGAATCACATCGTGTTCGAGCAATGCTTCGTTCAACTCCAACCGTGAGGCGGGATACAGTGTCAGCGGATGCAGTACGTAGTTCAGCCGACACGTCCAATCGGCGTAGTGGAGATATGCCGTTAGTGCTTGCGGCGCCTTGGCCTTGGAACACCTTGCCTCATACCGGACAAAGGGACTGTTGAGCGTCAGCGCTTTTCCATCCGTTGCATACTTCGTGTCGAAGTCGGGAGCCAGCTGAAAGTTGAGTGCTTTGGCGACTTTCAGCGGCGGTCCGCCTTTGGAGTTCGGCACGGCGACGAAACTTTCTATCGCTTTTTGGGCGATGTTCAGCTTGCCAAGCAACTCGTCGAATTTGACCTGAGTTGTCATCCTTCGCGTTGTACTCAAAATGGTGAACCGTTTGCGGCCCGGCTCGAAGATCGTGACTTCGCCAACCGAATCAATGTAGTCGTAAACTTTGCCTGCGTGGAACAGCGTCAGCGAGCGAGCAATCACTGCATTCTGTTTGGCATCACCCGCGGTTTCCGGCGTTCCGCCCATTTCCTGCGATACACGTGTGTAAATGCGAAATTCCTGGGCCGCAAGTACTGGCCCGAAAATCGCCTGTGCCGCGACCACCAGGAGAAAGGCGACGGTGAAACGAAGAACGGTCACGATGCCGCGCGGATGTCTCCCAACGCAGGCCGTATTGTGGTTTGTCTTGTTCATGACGTTTTCCTGTCGTGAAATTGTTCGACGTTTCGTTCTTCAGTTTCTGGGATTCGCGACATGTGAATTGACTCTATTTGATCGCATTGATCGCAACCGGTTCGCCGTTTAGCCGTTCGCTTTCCAAAGCGGCCAGGACGAAGCGGACGACCTCCAAGGTCTCGCGATTGGCGACCGCCGGCTGCTTTGATTCGATGCTGTCAACAATCGAACGGCACAGATTTCGGTAGGCGTATCTTGAGGAAACGCGCTGGTCGATAACCGCTTGATCGCAGAATGCCGTGAAGCCATAGGCGGTTGATCCGGTACGATTGCCGCGCAGTCCGGCGACGCGACCGTCGCTCCAGGAACCGGTCACCACGTCAGCACCATCGCAGCAAACGGCGGTCACCCGTTCGACGCCCGTTCCCATCAATGTGTACAGCAACTCGACGGCGTGAATGCCGTAGTGAAACAGTCCGGGATTGCCGTCGGCCCGTTTGGCCGGGCCATAAACGAGAACGCCGTTGAGTCGGCCATGAACCGACTCGCGACTTTGAAATCGTTTGACGTCTTCGGAAAACCGCAATGCCGATGTGCCGTACACCAGCGTGTCGTTTGCTCCCGCCAGACGAATAATTTCTTCAGCATCTTGCGCCGAGCAGGTGAATGGTTTGTCGACGTACGCGGGAATTCCTGCTTCGAGGAACGGCCGCACGCGATCAAGATGTACGCCGCCGCACAGCGATAGAACCAGCACGGCATCGATCCGGCCGATCATGTCTTCGGGATTATCGACCAACTCAACGCCACAATCGCGCAGTTGAGCAGTGAATCCATCGATTCGCTCCGGCGACATTTCGGACGTGCCGGGCCAACCGAGTACAACGCGAGCGCCATCGACGGTTTGATCCGGATCGACAACGACGTGATTGAACCGGCGAGCGAACTCGACGGAATGGGATGAATCGAAATCGACGATTCCCAGTCGAATCATAGGGATGTGCGCGGACGGCGGCCGACACAGTCGAGTGACGTAGTGCGCACTCTGGCCAAGGGGCGAATCGACCGGAGAGATCGAGCGCCAAAGGGCCACGCGTTCGTCATCGACGACCGTGTGATCGCGTCTGGTGTGAGATTGTGGAAGGGTATAGAGAGGAGAGGGGCGGAAAGGTAGCGGAAAGGTTACGACGGGGCAAGATCAGTTGAAGTGCAAGATTTCTTCGGCGGGTGGTCGCGCTACCGGTTGAGTTCGGTCCCGGAATGCGGCGTTTCAGGTTCGTAGTGACCGCATTCATGCGGTTCGATCAATTCCCGGGCTCCGAAACCCAATTAATCGGGGCACTGCGAACTGCTGCTCCACTGACGCAGCAGCTACGCCAGAATCCCACCAACAACTTTCCCGTCCTGCCCGTCGGTCAGGGTTTGGTCGCGGGCGTTTCGCTTGTAGGAAAGCTGTGAATGGTCGATTCCGAATTGATGCAGCAGCGTCGCGTGATAGTCGTAATGATTCACGACGTTCTCTGTCGCATGATGGCCGAAGTCGTCGGTGGCTCCATAAACGCAGCCCCGTTTGAAACCGCCGCCAGCCAGCCACATGCTGAAGCCGTGTGTGTTGTGGTCGCGGCCGACTTTATTGCGGCCGGTGTTATTCTGGATCACCGGCAGGCGCCCCATTTCGCCGCCCCAATGAACCACCGTGCTATCTAACAGGCCGCGTGCTTTGAGGTCGGCGACCAGCGCTGCACCGGGCTTGTCGATTTTCTTGCACGCTGCCGGCAACGACTTGAGAATGCTTCCGTGGTGGTCCCAGAATTGATTCTGCGTGAAGACCTGCACGAATCGCACGCCTCGTTCGACCAATCGCCGGGCAAGGAGGCAGCGGCTGCCGTACTCGCGCGTCACCGGTTCGTCCATGCCGTACAGCGCCTGCGTCGCTTTGCTTTCTTTGCTGAGATCGAGTGCTTCTTTCGCGTTGAGCTGCATGCGGGCTGCCAGTTCATAGCTGGCAATGCGGGCCTGCAGATCGAGTTCGGCGGGGTGTTTTTCAAGATACCGTTGATTGAGACGCCGCAAGTAATCGAGCGATTTTCGCTGCGGGGTTCCGGCGAATTGCGGGGGGGCATCGAGGTTGAGAATCCGCGGTTCCTGCGGGCGGACGACCGTTCCCTGATAAATGGACGGCAGCCAACCGTTGGACCAGTTTTCGACACCAAGCACGGGCAGTTGCCCCGGATCAATCAACGCAACATAGGCGGGCAGGTTTTCTGTTTCCGATCCCAGTCCGTAGGTCATCCAACTGCCAAGCGACGGACGTCCGCCGAGGATGCGGCCGGTGTTCAGCGCGCGAATGGATTGTCCATGATTATTGACGCCGGTGCGCATCGAGCGAATCAACGTGATGTCGTCGGCGACGCCGCCCAAAGCGGGCAGCAGTTCCGATAGTTCCATGCCACATTCGCCGTGCTTGTGGAATCTCCACGGACTGGCGAGGACGGTCGAACTGGCCTGGGCAGCATTGTCGTATTTGATTTTTCCGGGGAAGGTCTTGCCGTCGTATTTCGCCATTTCCGGCTTGGGGTCGAACAGATCGATATGGCTGGGGCCACCCTGCATCCACAGCGAGATCATCGCCCGCGCCTGCGGCTCGGCCTGCGGCGGCTTCGGCTTGAGATCGAATATTGTCGGTTCGAGTTCCGGCCGTTCGACTGCGCCCTGCGCTTCATCCTGGTTCAGCAACCAGTTCAGCGCCACGCTACCAATGCCAAGTGCGTTGGCGGCAACAAAATGGCGGCGCGAACAACAGGCGGTATTGAGATTAGACACAAACG
>CAUZOL010000515.1:0-3730 GCA_963581435.1 Planctomycetota bacterium | reverse complement strand
TGATGTAAAAACAGCAATCGGGCGCAATCGCCAGATCGGTTGGCATATTGAACGGAACGCCGGGCGGCCGCGGTATGCCAGGCGAACCGAGCGTCCATTTGAGCCGGCCTTCCGAATCGAATTTGTGCACACAGTGCGTGTTTCGCTCGGTGCAATAAATATTGTCGTCAGCGTCAATAAAGATGCCGTGCGCGTCCTTTAAAACATCTTCGCCCCACGTGGTGACGAACCCACCGCTTCGGTCGAAGACGATCATCGGATGTTCGCTGCGGCTGTAAACGTAGACGCGGTCCCGGCTTTCAACGGCAACACTCGGAATCCAACCCAGCGACCAACCGGCAGGCAGTTGTACCCAATCGGCAATCACATCGTACTGAAAGTCGCCGGAACCGACTGGCATTTTCCACCATCCTTCAAGAAAAACCCATCTCACGTCGTTTGGGGCGCGAAAGATACCGTGGTCGCACGACCATAGCCCGCCGTGTCAGTCGAACAAACCGTACCGCACGATGCACCATAGCGCTTTGATGCCGTCCCGCCAACCGATTTTCTTGCCTTCGTCGTACGTGCGGCCGGAGTAGCTGATCGAGATCTCGTACACCGGATAACGGCGACGCGCAATCCGCGCGGTCAGTTCCGGTTCGATGCCGAAGCGGTGTTGCTTCAGTCGCGGCGCAATCTCTTCAATCACCTCACGGCGGAACACCTTGTAGCAGGTCTCCATGTCGGTCAGGTTGAGATTGGTGAAACTATTGGAAAGCGTCGTCAGCATTTTGTTCGCGACGTAATGCCAGAAGTAAAGCACCCGATGCGCCTGGTCGCCAAGAAAACGGCTGCCGTAAACCACGTCGGCTTTGCCATCGATGATCGGCTTCAGCAATCGCGGAAATTCCGCCGGGTCGTATTCCAAATCGGCGTCCTGCACAATCACAATGTCACCCGTGCACTTCAGAAATCCCGTTTTCAGCGCCGCCCCTTTGCCCTGGTTGCGTTCGTGAAACAACACCGTCACGCGATTGAACGAGTCGTAATCGTCGCGGTCGGCGAGTTGCCGCAATATGTCCGTCGAACCGTCCTGGCTGCAATCGTCAACGAGAATTATCTCCTTGCGAATTGGCACTTGGCACACCCGCTGCAGCAACTCTTCAATCGTGTCCTTTTCGTTGTACACAGGGATGACGACCGACAGCAACATGTCCGACGGGATGACATAGAAACCCAACTGCTGGCAGGCCACTTCACCCAGCGCAGCCTGCATCAACGCGTACCATTCGGGTGAAAACGGTGCAGCGGTTACGTCGAGATCGCTTTGCGGCGGCGTTTCGGACACTTCTTGCATCAAGGCCTCAGGCACAGCTCGGTGGTTCGTAAACGTGATTTCGATGAAGGCTCATCGCAGGATTGCGCCTCTCCAGTGTATACGATTTCGCTGCCGTTGTTGAATAACGCCTAGCCGCTATGGTGGGAAATTCCAGATGAAACCGCTGGAGGAACCGACACAACCCGGATAAACTGACCGACCGGCTACGCCGCCGGAAGCCCCGTACTGGCAAAGCCGTTTGTCGCGACGTTTTCGAGACGCACCTTTTGCTTTCCCAACCCCCTCCAAACCGCAGTGAGAATTATGGCCGAAACTTCGATTGTGCTGACCGATGTTGCCGACGGCGTTTGGCTCGACTCGTGGTCACTCTCGGGAACCGACGGCCCGATTTTGGCTGATTCGGGTGATTGGTCGGTCAACAAACGCACGCTTCGCGGCGGACTGTCCAACGGTGTCGATGTCGTCGAAGTGAACAACGGTGCGTTCTCAATTCAACTATTGCCGACGCGGGGCATGGGACTTTGGAAAGCCGACTACCTCGGAACGCAGTTGGGCTGGAATTCGCCCGTTTCCATGCCGGTGAATCCGGCGTATGTTAATCAGGAATCGCGGGACGGATTGGGCTGGCTGTCGGGCTTCAACGAACTGCTTTGTCGCTGTGGTTTGTCGTTCAACGGCCCGCCGGGAATCGATGTGCAAGTCGATTCCGAGGGCAACCGCAGCGAGACGCCGATGACACTGCATGGCCACATTGCCAATACACCTGCCCATTATGTCGAGGTGCAGATTAACGACGACGGGCCGGGAGTCATCTCGGTCACCGGCCTGGTCGATGAAGCATCGATGTTTGGATCGCATTTGCGACTGAAGAGTACGCTTTCGACCGCAGCCGGCTCGAACCGGTTGACGATCACCGATGAAATCACCAACCTCTCCGCCAGCCCCGCGGAATTGGAACTGCTTTATCACACGAATTTTGGACGCCCGTTTCTCGAAGCCGGGGCGAAGTTTATTGCAGCGGTTCGTGAACTGGCGCCGCGCAACCTGCGAGCAGCCGAAGGTATCGACGATTGGCAGACATTTGGCCCGCCACAAACCGGGTTTGAAGAGCAGGTCTACTTTCTCGAACCTGCCACAGACGATGAAGGCAACACCATCGCCATGCTTCATAATGCCGCCGGTGATCTCGGCGTCAGCCTGGCGTTCAACGTTGCCCAACTTCCCTGCTTTTCTCTCTGGAAGAATACGCAGGCCGAAGACGACGGATTCGTGACCGGCCTGGAACCATCAACTGACTTCCCGAATCCGCGCACGTTCGAGCGGAAACAGCAACGCGTTGTCACGTTGCCCGCCGGCGGCTCGCATGTCGCCGAACTGCAAATCGCCGTGCACAACACGGCCGATTCAGTTGGCGAAACCCAGCGACAGATATCCGCCATTCAGGGGAAACTTGCCCCGATTGTGCACGGCAAACCGCACTCCCGATTCTCACCCATCGGCGATTGAAGATAGCATGCTGGTGGAATTGACGCCCCAGTTGCGCGCTGACCGACCGGCATTCGGTCGATGCCCGGCAGGAAACGGCGCGGTTTCGCACGCATTCGTTGTCGATTCGACGACACCAATCGCGGAATCGATACACAATTGCAGCTGAGTCCACAGCGTCGGACGACGCACCGAAATACTTTAGTCGTTTACCGGAAACGGCTTAGAGTTTTTCCAAGTTCTCTTGCCAACTCTGGCACCCGCTTTGCGTTTCTTTGGAAGTATTGAGTGAAGTCAATCGCATTGGAATCCAGAACAAGAAATCCGAAAACACGTTTTCCAACAACCAGGGTGCCAATGCGGGCCGGAATGTCCCGACACTCTTTACTTTCCCGAAACGACCAACAGGAGAATGACCAATGAAGAGCCTATTGATGCTTGGTGCAATTGTTGCCGCGACAGTCGGTTTGGCCGCCCCAGAAACCGCGCAGGCCGAACATTGCTACAACGGATACAGTGGATACGGCGGTGCGCGATACAGCTCGGGCTACAGCTACGCACCGCGCTCATACGGCTACAGTTACAGCCAGCCGCGGTATAACAGTCGATCGAATTACGGCGGATCGCATTATGGACACGGCCACAGTTACGGCCGAAACTACGGTCATTACGGCGGACGTGGATACGGTAATAGTTACGGCGGCTTTGGGGTCGGCATACGCACCCGCGGCTTCAGCTTCAGCTATCGCCGATAACGGCACATTGAAGAAATCACGAGAAACGTTTTGGCGGCTCCCGAGAACGGCGCGACCGGCCCGCGCGCCAAATCGGGGGCCGTTTCTTGTTATCGAGTTCTTGACCTCTTGAACTATCTCAGCAATCTTCAATTGAAGGGTGCCACAGGCGTGTCGCCACTTCCCACCC
>CAUZOL010000514.1:0-3752 GCA_963581435.1 Planctomycetota bacterium | reverse complement strand
TTGACGATCTCTATCGACACGGGTTGCAGGACGACGTGACGGTCGTCGTCTGGGGCGAGTTTGGTCGCACTCCCAAAATCAATGCAAACGCCGGCCGCGATCACTGGACGAGAAATACGTTTGCTTGGCTGGCTGGTGGTGGCATGCCAGTCGGACAGGTAATCGGTGCGACAAACCGCTATGCGGAAGAGCCGATCGATCGGCCGGTCCACTTTCAGGAAATCTTCGCGACCTTGTATCGCAATCTTGGTATCGACATCGATCACGCCACCGTGACGGACCTGAACGGCCGCCCGCGCTATCTACTCGATCCTGAGTACCGGCCACTGCCTGAGTTGGTGTGAGCGCTAACGGTGCTGCGCGTCAGCACATTCTGGACTTTTCGCGCGAGAACTCGCGCAAAAACTCCAGAATGTTGTGGCACACTGTGCTGGTCCAGCGACTTTGACGTACATGGTCGCACAGTGAATTCGGCGCGAAATCGAAATTTTGAAACGGGTCGACTGATCGTTGACCGGATTCGATGACGGTTCTTTGACAATCAAATGACCTACTCCCGATGTTTGTTCCACCCCGAGTGAGAGAATCGGGTTGAGGATGCTTGGCTGAACACAGCTTGCCGCGAAGGCGGCGGGGGTCTGGTACTCCAAGGCACTATGCGGTCGTTGGTGGTTGTAGTCAAGCCGCCAACTGCACCCGATTGCGACGGTGCGACTCAAACTTTTCGGGTGACGCATCCGTTCCATCCGCTGCTGGGACGTGAGTTGCGGCTGGTCACGTTTCGGCAGAACTGGGGTGAAAAGCGAGCATATTTCTACGACGACAGCGGTCGCGGTGCTATCAATTTCGACATGCCGGCGGATCCACCCGGCGTTATCGCCACTTGAGATTTTCGACGCCGAGGTCGCGAGGTTGTGGATGATCCGGTTCCGTTGATCTCGGAGCGGAAAATGGATGATTCAAGAAGTCAGCCGTCGGTGCCGCGGATCGCCGACCTGTTCGAGAAATTCCTGTTTGGCCCCCGACATACGATTGTTCAAAAATGTAAATATTTCGAGATTGCTGTTACATAGCTCGATTCAAAAGCGCGCCCAGACAATTCCCAGACAGTAACCAATGGCTTCTGATTCTGCCGAAACGACACGGCCCGTACGGGTGGACTTCCAACGCCCATCGTCGGTGCTCCACGCAAGCGTCGGTCGTTCACCGACCGCTAGGAGAGCAAGCGTCGACGGCGAGTCTTGAGGCTCGCCCTGGCAGATCAGGACAAGGTCTCCTCGCTTGAGCCGTCCGGAAGAGTCGTCGTCGGAGACGCGATAGACGTACGAGTGAACCGCATCCCCGACCAGATAGACGGCCGGTCCATTGATGGAAACGACCGCGCCATCCCACGCTGACGATCGACGAGGTTCCCCGGAAACCAATTCCGTGAGCAACGGGAGGACGGTCGAATCCGCTCCCGCTGGTACCTTCGGTTGTGTAAACAATGAAGGGCGCTGCATGCTGCCCGTTCCGTTCAACAACCAGAGATGATCCACGTCAAATTCTTCGGCGACCCGCCGCGCGAACGATTCCGTGAATACGCGATCGCCGTTTTTTACGTTGGTCACGTATTGCCGTGGCACGTCCAAGCGCGCGGCGACCTTGGTTTGCGACATTCCGTGCTGCTTGGCCGAAGCCAGAAACTCACTAAATCTTGCGGCACGATCTGCCAGCGTCTCGTCCTTGGCGTCTACGGTCATCACCGAATCTCCAAAGAAGGTGTTTACAAAATAGATTACAAAGTATATAAAATGTAAACAGTCAACCGCAAGTGATGGCGGCAAGAAATACGACAGGATGTCCGATGCCGGAAACCGACACCACACGAGCTCCTGCCTGGCGGTGGAATCAGGCCGTCCGAAGCGCGAACAACATCGCGTGCGCCCCGCAACGGTTCGATCCGCTGACCCATCGTGCCACGACGTTTCTGAAGCTCCAGCGTCAGGCTCGGACGAGCGCGGCGCGAGCCCGGTTGGAAGAGAAGTTTCCGACGATCGCAGAGGCGCAGCGGATCCGATTTGATCCGGGCGACGGACGACGCAACGCCATTGAGGTTCGGCTGCTGGCCGGCTACCCACCGGGGCGGATCGCCGAGTTGAGTGCTCTGGCTTCGGTCGTGGTGTGGGTGTACGTCGCACTGTTTTTCGATATTTGGGATCGACTCGACGCGGGGGATTTTGTGTGGGCGAGGGTGATCGGGTTTCAGCAAGATGACGACGGAGAAGCGTCACGCGAACGGAAGGCGATGCGTTGGCTGGCGTGGATCTGCGGTCCGCATGCGGCCGATGCCTTGCTACTGCCGGGTGTTGGTGTCGGGTTCGCCGAGCGAAAGGATGACATTGACGAAGTTCTGGTCGAGGCCACCCAGGCGCTGGTCGTGCGTGTCATGTCGCTGGCTCCACTCGTCGATCGACTCGATCGTGGACAGGCTCGTCAAATCATGCGTTGGCGGATTCAAGCCAGGCAACTGCGAGAAGCCGACACCGGAGACCTTGGCAACCGATCATATGTCAGAAATATCAAGGCGTTCATGGACAACCTTGAATTCACAATCGGCAATTTGACGATTCCCCAGGACGACAAAGAAAAGTACTTCACGAGCCACGTCGAACCCACGGCAGAGGAGTGGGCTGCGATCAGCTTCGGTGAACCGGTGCCCGAGTTCGACGCCAAAGTCGCGGCGACGGCCTCGATCCGTACCAAGGGCGAGATTCCCGATGCGACCGACGACCAACAGGATGTGCCATCAGCTGACCATATCGGGGGATCTCAAGATGAGTAAACGCGGAGAGATCCTGAGTGCGGTGTTCGACTGTTGCCCAAGTGAGAGTTTTGACCGAAAGGTCGGTGGCCAAACTCCAAACAGCAGGATCCGCGGCACAATCCCTCGTCCTCGCGTCGCGTTGACTGCGTTGCGGAGGCGATTTCCAGATCAAGACTTGATCGCCGCGGGAGTCGCGAAGTCAGATGCCTTCGGTGAGTTGCAGATTGTCTCGGCACTCTGCCAGACCGGCGGAGCAGTGCTGCCTTTGAGGAAAGGCCCAACGGAACCCCCATTCGATTTTCTGACCGAACGGGGATCACTAGCAGGTGTCGGGCATTCCGTTCTTTCGGTGTTGAATGACGGACGAAGGGCCGCACTGGTCGAAGAAACTGGGACGATGTTGGTTGCTCGCCGCAGCAAGGATGTCGCTGGGTTAGATTTGATCGACCTGCCTGCAACGCATGGCTTCGGTCTCTCCGGCATCAGCTTGTCTGTTTGTCAAGAAATCAACGTCAAGTTTGGTGAAGGGCTACCCAGATTTGTGGCGTCGGATCCGGAGCAAGGGCTGGATGATAGCGATACAGAAGAAGACTTGTATTGGGCGTCACCCGGGCCGAACGAAAGCTCATCTTGCCGACCGATGCTCGTATTGATTGATCGATTGAGAACTCGATTGGGGAACGAGCCGTCGATCTGGTTGCGGAATACCGCCCGCTGGTTCGCGGATGTACGGCGGCAAACGGGGCTTCCGTTGGCGGGCGTCTGGGTCTGGCAGCCGGACGATGGTTTTCATGAGCGGCTGAAGTTTGCGTTCAAAATGCGCGACCGAGGACAGATACGCGAAGTCGTCCTGCAGAGCCTGATGTCGCTGGTCGATATCGAGACCTTCGTGGATTTGTCGAGCGATCAATCAGACGAAAGACCGAACTTCTTGGCCGCGCGGAAG
>CAUZOL010000513.1:0-3756 GCA_963581435.1 Planctomycetota bacterium | reverse complement strand
GCCGCCATTCCAAAGACTATGAAAAGACCACCGCATCCAGCGAAGCCATGATCTACATCGCCATGATCAACCTGATGTCCCGACGATTAGCTAACCAGTAAAGACCGTTTGAAGACACGTTCTCAGCCTGACCTGATACCTATTCCCCAATCGCCGCCGCAAGCGCTATCGGTCGCAATCGGTGCAGTTCATACGAGAACGCGCCGAGCAGGTCGCCCACTTTTTTGTCGCGGTGACACTTGATGCATTTTGCCCGGGCGAGAACCGAACCCATGACGCGGATTGCGTTGATGCCGTTGTCGATGATGAGTGGCTCGCCCTTGTGTAGTTTTGCGAGCGCACCTTTTTCTAATTTGTCTAACGGGCGGGTTGCGAATGCGCGGAGTCGATGCATTTTCTGCAGATCGCTTGACGCGTAGGCGACCGGCGGGTCGTGCTTCATCAGGCTGACCAATTCCCAATCCGAAACTTCCCACTCGTCCCACTGCGGTTCCGTTGTAACAACTTCAACCGGCTGGGATTCGTCTTCCGTTTCGGCTACCTTTTCCGGCGAAGAAGCAGCTCCATTGTTGGCCTGTTGTGCTTGCCGTAGCAACTCCTTCAGCTTGGCCAACTCGTCCTTTCGTTTATCCCAGAGCGAACGATCGGGCAGCGGGATCTCTCGCGTGGCCAGCTTTCCCGCACCACGTGCGAGATAGATGCGGCTCTTCTCGGGGGTTTCAAATTCGTCATTACGAATGATAATCCGCCGTGCGTAGCCGAATCCGGGAGCCTTGACGAACTTCTCAATCGTCTCGGCGTGCAGTTCTTCGAGTCGTTGCCGGCGCGTCTTCTGATCGCGCGGCCTTTCGATTGGTTCCGACGCTTGTTTCTCGATCGCCACTTCGTTCGGCTTATCATCGGCTGCAACGATCACGTCTTGTGTGACGGTTTTAGGAGAATTCTGTTTCTCCCCTGCGTTACCAATCGAGCCGTAATTAACGATGGCAAACGCCGGTCCCAGCACGATGGAACTCAGCAGCAACCAACCGGCCGATTCGCCACAGGCGCTGCGAATACCAACATCGCCACGAATGATGAAGATGAAACGGACGATCAAAAGCAGCGCTACGATAGCTGCGACAGCAATCAGCAAATGTTGCATGACGTTCCCCCCTTGTAACCATCCACAGAATAACCGCACGCTTCCAATGGATGATACGGATCGACGCGCCGACCGCGTAGAGGCAACCTGCGTCAACGGGGCAGTGTTACAGGAATGTTACACTGCCAGGACATGCCGGAAACCGCATGAACGCGGTCGCTACGAGCCTACGGTTCGAGAATTGGGAGCGGGTTGGTCGCGCTGGCGATCACGCCGCGCTCGACGAGTAATCCGGCCAACTCTTGCATGTGGCCGTTGACGTACTCTATCAGCGCCTGATTCTTATACGCCTTCCAGCCGTACTTGCTCAACTCGGCGTAGGCGTCCTTTGGCGACTGCTTGAGGACCAGCATGCGGTAGTAGGCAACCACTCCACCGGTGCGCTGTGCGCCGGCGGAACAATGCACTAACACCGGCCTGCCCTGTTGCTCGCAGCGATGGATGACTTCAATCGCGTTGGCGTAATTGCGGATGTCACCGGTGCCGTCGCCACCAAGTTTGAAGCGGTGATGTTCGAGGCCCAGGCGGGCGACGGTCTTAATTTCAGCCGCCTGATGTTCGTCGTCGGCTTCAATGCCGTTCATATCGATGACGACCTGAATGCCGTGTTCCTTGAGTTTCTTCTCCAGCATCCACTTGGAGACCTGCCCGCTGCGATAGACTTTCCCCGCAGTTACCACGCCCCAGCGTTTGGCGATGACGCGGTACTTGATGTACTCATCCCAAACAAAAATCGCGGCCGCCGTGACCAGAACGGCGGCGAGCCAATAACGCAACCGCCGCGAACGCGCCGGCTTATCCGTCGGCGAAGCGTTTTCGACCTGGGAAGAATCGGACGCTGCGGTTGCCTGTGTCATTCGATTCGCGATCTGCTGGGAAGCGTTGGAGAGATTGAGTCTTGCCACGAAACGATCTTGCGGCGGGATTCTATGGCGAATCGCCCCATTGCGCAAACCGCAATTTTCGGCCTTGGACAACCTGTCGGGAACGCCGTCCCTGGCGTTCCACAGTCGCTCGCCGATCCGGAACGCCGCAGAGGGCGTTCCCGACAGACGCGATGTCGCATGATCCGCTCTGCCCGCTGTTTATGCGAAACGACCGTGCCTTTTCTTACATCGGTCTGGTAAAATCTCCCGCAAGACTGGAATTTGGCAGCGAGAACGCAACTGTTGGGATTATTGAAATGAAATCTATTGTGGCGACCGATTTAGCGCGGTACGACATCTCGAAGAGTTACCGCTGGAATTACGACCACGCGCCCACCCCGGTGGAAGTTGAAGTAAGCGATGTGCCAGGCGATTGGGCTTTTTGCGGTTTGCCGGTCGATTCACCGCTGGGCATGCCGGCCGGCCCGTTGTTGAACGGCCGCTGGGTGCTGTATTACGCGTCGCTCGGTTTCGACGTGTTAACGTACAAGACGGTTCGCAGCAGCAGTCGCGACTGTTACGCCTTGCCGAATTTGCAGCCGGTTGTGACCGGGCCATTGCGGGGCGATGAACAGCGATTGCCGACGTCGGCCGACATGCAGGGCAGTTGGGCCGTTTCGTTCGGCATGCCATCGATGTCACCCGATGATTGGCGGGTCGACGTCGAACGAACGCGAGACGCGTTGCCAGCGGGAAAATTGTTGTCGGTCTCGGTGGTGGGAACCGTTCAGCCCGATTGGTCGATTGACGATCTGGCCGACGATTACGCACGCTGCGCGCGATGGGCAATCGACAGTGGAGCCGACTGCATCGAAACCAATTTTTCCTGTCCGAATGTCTCGACTTGCGATGGCCAGCTGTTTCAGCAACACGACTCGGCCGCCATTGTTGCGACGCGCGTGCGGGAAGCAATCGGCAAGACGCCGTACATTATCAAAGCGGGACACGTGCGAGAATCGGCGACGGTTGGCTCGCTGCTGGACGCAGTGGGGCCTCATGTCGATGCGTTGGCGATGACAAACAGCGTGGCAGCAACCGTCCAGAATGAGAAGGGTGAATTGCTATTCGAGGGAGCATCGCGCGGTATCTGCGGCGATGCGACACGGTCGGCATCGGTCGGACAAACGCGGTTGTTTGCCGACGAAATTGCAACTCGAAATCTGCCGATTGAAATTATCGGCGTCGGCGGCGCCAGCACCGCCGGCCATGTCCGCGAGTATTTGAACGCCGGCGCGAACGCGGTTCACATTGCGACCGCCGCGATGGTCGATCCATCGATTGCTTTGCACATTCGTACGGAGTTGGCAGCGACAGTGGCCGACGATTGATCGTGATCCGCGAGTTGTTACCTATCAGCCGTCTGTCGGTGAAACCCGTTCGTGCGGATTGATCCCTAACATTTTAGCCTGAAGCGCACGTTTTGAAGTTGCACACTTCGGCCTTCACGAAGACAACAACCCCGAAAACAGAAGCCTGAAGCGCAAGCGAAGGAGCTTGCTGGTATCGCTCTGGAATCATCCTTCGCTTGCGCTTCAGGCTTCGATTTGCGGTGGGATGGGCTAGGAGCCTGTCCGGAAAGCCGTTGTGTGGCGGACTCGGTGAGGTCTAGAATTTCAATCTTTTCGGTCGCTGTTCGGCTTGACCGTTGTTCTTTGTGGCCGGTTCGGAAGATGGGCTACCCTCACA
>CAUZOL010000512.1:0-3772 GCA_963581435.1 Planctomycetota bacterium | reverse complement strand
GAATGGAGACAGGAGAGAGTCTCCCTTCTCCTTGTCAATCAATCCCCGATGATACATCTCCCAGACATCGGGTTCAGTGGGTTCAAGAATATCAAGCTCCAGAAGTTCATCGACTTCTTCTGCTGACACTGGTGCTTTTCCATCCCTGACCATCATGTCTTCCTATTTTCGATTGGTGGTCATTGTGTTGTCGTTTATTCACCGTCTGTTCCTTTTCATTTCTTCAGCCAGGCGCCGTGATTGTCTTTGGGGTTGGGCGGTTTGGGGCCACCCATGTTGATGACGTTGGCGTTGACGTCGGTGAGTTTGGTTTCGGCCATGGTGAGGAGTTTCGCGACTATCTCTGGGTGTTTCGCAGCGAGGTCAATGGATTCGGCCGGGTCGGTACTCAGATCGTACAGAACAGGGCCTTTTTGGGAGCCTTGGATTTCCTTTGTTTTGTCGACGTAGAGTTTGTGGTTGCCGAGGCGAATGGCTTGCATTGTGCCCCAACCGTGGAAGAAGAGCAGGTCGTTGCGTGGGTGGGCCTTGGCGCTGTTGATCAAGGTCGGCCAGCAGTTGAGTCCGTCGATCTTGGGGATGCCTTTGCTCTTGATTTCGACGTTGCAGGCGGCGGCAATGGTGGGGAACAGGTCGATGGCGCCGACGATGGCGCCGCTGGTCTGTTCGGGCGGGATGACGCCCGGCCAGCGGACAATGCACGGGACACGGTTGCCGCCTTCGAGGGTCATCCACTTCATGCCGCGATAGGGTTTGCGATTGCCCCATTTTTTCTGGCTGCCGTCGGTGCCGTTGTCGGAGGTGAAGATAACGAGGGTGTTGTCGTCGAGCTTGTTGTCTTTGACTGCTTGGAGAACTTCGCCAACGCGGGCGTCCAACTCTTCGACGACGTCGCCGAAGGCGCTGTGCTTGGACTTGCCCTTCCATTCCGGGTGGGACTGAGCAGGGAAGTGGGGCGCCGTCCACGGCAGATAGAGAAAGAAGGGCTTGTCTTTGTTCTTCTTAATGAATGTCACGGCTTCGTTGGCAAATTTCTCCGAGAGCAAGCGATTTTCGAAGGGCTTTTCAAGGAGCTTATCTTCGCGCCAGAGCTCGTCGGTCTGGTTGTTGCTCATCTTGATGTAATAGGCTTCGTCGAACCCTTGCTTCATGGGTTGCAGCGCGGGTGTGTTGCCGAGGTGCCACTTGCCGACGAGGGCGGTTCGGTAACCGGCCTCTTTGAAGGTTTCGGCGATGGTAAGCGCTTCGGGAGCGAGCCCGTTCTGACCTTTGATCTTGTAACCGACGACACCGCCCTGCCAACCGAGTCGTGGCGGGTAGGCGCCAGTAAGGAGGGCCATGCGCGAAGGCGTGCAGACCGTGTTGCCGGAGTAATAGCTGGTGAGGCGAATGCCTTCCTTTGCCATTTGATCGAGCACAGGGGTCTTGAGGGCTTTGTTGCCATAACAGGCGAGATCGGCATAGGCGAGATCGTCAGCCATCATCAGAATGACGTTCGGCTTGGTGTTTTTCCGGGGCCCCTTTGCCTGGATCGAAACCGCCGCCACAACGGTGGCGAGAATAGCTGTCAACAAATTCTTCATATTGTATCTCCTGGTTTATTTTCCCTTAATCTTTCGCCCGAAGCTTGCTTCGTGCCGGCGTCTTGCAAGAAAGTAGCGTAGGCCCTATGGCCCGTCCTCGCACTTGCCGTGCTTGAACTCGATGTAATTGTTCCATGGCCGTCGGGTTTCCTTGGGTCCCGGGTTGAAATAGAGCCGGCTGTATTTGCCCTCCTCGTAGTTGACGAAGAGGTCGGAGTCCCCGTCGCCGTTCCAGTCGTGGACGTTGATGCCGTCCGGGCCATGGTCCCCCGGGTCGGGCTGGATGACGTGACAACGCCACCCCGTTGGGCCTGCTTTACCTCCATAGGTTTGCCAGTTCGGTGGCGCTGCACCCAGGTGCAGCCAACCCCCGGTGAGAAGCAAGGCAGCAAAAAAGGAGAGAAGGTTCATTTGGCAGGCAGGGTGATGGCGTTATCCTTTTTTCAGGCCGCATAGAGCAAGGAATTAGCGGTATTCAACAAGGTTTAAGATCATCGGAAAAGGTATCCTGAAGTTTTTATCGTCGGTTTTAATTTGTCAGCTGCCGGTTACTCAACAGTTGGATGCATCGATGATCGCCATTTGTCGAAATGGGCGCTCAATTCCTTGACGACGTCCCCGTGCTCTTTGGCGAGGTCTTTTTGCTCCCCGATATCTTTCTCTAAGTCGTAGAGGCGCCAGGCGGGCGGTGGAACCTCCGCGCCGATCTTTTCGTTCATGCGCACGAGTTTCCAGTTCCCTTTACGAATGGCGGAGTTATGGACCTTCGGTGTGGGTCTGACCGTGCCTTTGCCGTCTCGTTGTTGCCAACTGCGGTTCTGCCAGCATAGCCAGTCGTGAGGCTTGGATGTGTTCTTTCCGTTGATGAAGGGGAGCAGGTCCACGCCGTCGGTCGGTTGCCCCTTGGGCATTTGCAAACCGGCGGCGGCCACCAGGGTGGGAAAAACGTCAGTGCTCGACACCATTTCGCCATAGACCTTTCCGGCCGGCGCTTGCTTGGGCCAGCGAATGATCATGGGGACGCGCACACCGCCCTCGAGAACGTCGAACTTGTGCCCGCTGAGCGGCTTGTTGTTTGCATAGTTTCGGGAGTGTCCCGCGTAGAGAGCGGTACTCCCGCCACCGCCATTGTCGTTCATAAAGACGACGATGGTGTTGTCTGCGATGCCATGCTTGTCCAACCGGTCGAGCACCCGCCCGATGCTGCGGTCCATGGACAACAGCATCCCGTCGTAAATCCGGCGGTTTTCATCTAACACACTAGGGAACTTTTCCTGATCGGCATCGAGGGCATGCATCGGGGAATGCACCGCATTGTAGGCTAGGTACAGGAAGAAAGGTTGGGCATGGGCCCGATCGATAAAGGCGCAGGCTTCCGTTCCCCAAAAGTCCGTCAGGTATTCGGGCGCCGGGAACTGCTTGCCATTGCGAAATACGGGGGTGCCTTTCCAGAACGCCGAGTCTCCGCCACGAATAGCAACGGATTCATCGAAGCCGCGCTCACGTGGCCCCGCCGTCTCGTACTGCGTACGCTTGTTCCCGCTTAGGTGCCATTTCCCGACGTGAGCCGTCCGGTAACCGGCATCCTGAAAAACCGCAGGCAATAACGTTTGCTTAAGAAACAAGCGCGTTCTGTCTTCGCCGTACATGTTGCAGTAGATGCCGAAACGTTGCTGATACTGGCCGGTCAACAAGCCCATCCGAGAGGCCACGCAGATCGGGGCGGTGACGTATGCATCGGTGAACAAAGTACCCTCTTGGGCGAGTCGATCGATATTCGGAGTTGGGATTTCGGATTTCCCAAATTTAGGCAGATCGGAATAGCCCATGTCGTCGGAGAAGATGAGGACGACGTTTGGCTTCGTCGAGGTGTCTGCCGCGCTCGCGACGGGCAGATCGTCGCTCTTGTCCAGCTGCTTTATTTCATCAAGCTTGTCGCGGAGCTTCTTGATAATCTCCGGATGGCTTTCCCAGAGATCTTCGGTCTCGAAGGGATCTTTTGAAAGGTTGTAGAGTTGCCCTGACGTTGGGTCGTCTCTGGTTTCGCCGGGACCCAGTCCGCCGTATTGCTTGTTGGTGTGCCCGCCAGACCATTTAGTTCCGAAGATAGCTTTCCAATCGCCATGGCGAAGCGTCAGCAGTCCGCGATAGCTCGCGGTGACCATCGCCGGTCGCGGTTTGATCTCGTC
>CAUZOL010000511.1:0-3776 GCA_963581435.1 Planctomycetota bacterium | reverse complement strand
CCAGCTTCGTGTGCAAGTCCCAACCCGAACTGCTGAGGCCGACGCCGGGGTCGATCACCGTAACGAATGTGACGCCCGACTCGACCAACCGACGCGCCAACAAAGCCGTTTGTCCCGATCGGTTCAGGCCGTATCGTTCGCGCGTCTTGACGTCTTCCTGTTCCAGATCGAAAGCACCGCCGGTTCTTGCGCCGGTGATCAAATCGAAGGCCGACTTGTGGAAATGCCGCCACGAATCGGTGCCGGTGGGATTGAGAGGTTCGCGAATTTGGTCGAATTGCGCGAGCAGCTTGCGTCGTTCAATCAGCGATTCCCGCGTGAGTCCCTCAATTGGCGCCAGACTGCGGACGCGAAAGTCTTTATCTAGACCGGGATCCTTGCCGTCACCGGTTCGATTCTTGAGAATTTCCAACGGGTTGAACCGGACTCCCAGGTGTGCCGCTCGGTGTGGGTAGAAGCGGTGAATTCCCTGTTTGTCCAGCGGATAACCGATCAACACATACGGCGGCAAGCCGGGATGATTGGGGCCGCGCAGCATCGACACTATCGAGCCGCTCGACGGATGACTCGACTTCTTGAACGGGTTGACGCCGTGCGCTTTGGCATCGTGTCCGGTTTGGCACCAGTGCATGCCGTGCTGGTGGTCGTCGTTGTCGTGTTGGATGCTGCGGATGATGGTCACCTTATCCATCAGCCGAGCGTGCAGCGGCAACGTCTCACAAATCTGAACTCCCGGAACGTTGGTAGAAATGGGAGTGAACGGGCCGCGAATTTCCGCCGGCGCGTTCGGTTTTGGATCGTACGTTTCGAAATGACTGGCGGCGCCGTTCAGCCAATATTGAATGACGGCCGTGTCTGCCGGGATTTCTCCCAAGCCGTCGGCGTTGGCCTGCGACTGAAGAATCGTCGGCAGCGACAATCCGCCGATCCCGGCACCCAGAAACGCACGGCGATTGACGCTGCTGCGATAGCCTCGGCATCCAGTTTTCGGCATTGCCCCACCTGTTGACGGAAAACGTCAGGTCGACTGGCCCGTGTAAAGCGGCTCCATCACCTTGCCCTGGTTTAAATGCCGGGGGCGGCCGGTGCGGTCGGGGATCATCGCATGTGGGTCGATGCCCAGGGCGGTGTAAATGGTCGCACCCATATCGTTGGGATGGAACGGTGTGGTTTCCGGATGACCGCCGATCTTGTCGGTCTTGCCAATCACCTGGCCGCCGCGAACACCACCGCCAGCAAACACTGCCGTGTAGCCGTGCGCCCAATGATGACGGCCGGGAACTTTCTGTCCGGCCAGCGGAGAAATGGTCGGCGTGCGGCCGAATTCGCCGACGCAGATCACAAGCGTCTGTTCTAACAAACCACGTGCAGAGAGATCGTCGAGCAAAGCGCTGACGCCGTTATCTAACGCGGGCAACATTGTCTTCAGGCGGGGGAAGTGGTTGACGTGAGTGTCCCACATCTGCACGTGTCCCATGTTGCACTGGATGACGGGCATTTCCATTTCCACCAGCCGCCGCGCCAGTAACAACGTCTGTCCGTACTTGTGGCGACCGTAACGATCGCGGTCCTTCGCCGATTCCTTGTTGATGTCCAATGCCGACTTCAAATTGGACGACGTCAGCATCGAAAACGCGACGTCTTGCTGCTCGGTATATTGCCGGCCTTGCGGCGAGGCATGAACACCATCCGAGCCACGGTCGATATTGCGCAGCAGTTTTTCCCGGCCAGTCATTCGTGAGAGATCCAGCCCGTCGATCAGCGACAGCCCCCGGACTTTGTAGTCCTTGCCGTTGGGATCGTCCTTCAGCACAAACGGGTCGTACTTCGGTCCCAGAAAACCGGAATGCTGCGCGGGCCAGACAAGGACGCCCTCAATCAACGGGTTGGGAATGGTCACCTGACTTGGCAGCCGGTCGGCGCGCGGGCGAAGATACGAGACGGCAGAGCCGTACGACGGCCAATCGGCCCGGTTCAGCGACTTCGCTTGGTTCGACGATCCACGCGACGGTTGCACCGACCCGGAGAGCGCGTTGTGCGTGCCGGACAGATGTCGGTTATCGCTGTGCCGCATCGAGCGAACGACGGCCAGCTTGTCCGTCCGGGCCGCCATCTTCTGCATCTTATCGGAGAACTGCACGCCGGGAATCGTCGTGTCGATCACGCCGAATTCCCCTTTGACATTCGACGATTCCGGCTTGGGGTCGAACATGTCGATGTGGCTGCCACCACCGGGCAGGAACACCAGCACGACCGACTTCACCTTCGCGTCGGTCGTCGCCGCCATTGCCTGCTGGTGAAGCAGGCTCGGCAATCCCAGCCCGAAGAACGACGAGCAACCAACCTGCAGAAGTTCACGACGACGGAGCATCTCGGCCTCTTTTCAACATGGGGTAACCAACAGCTGCAGTGTATCAAAAGCCGCTTATGCAAATAAAGGCCGATCGCAACAGTTGGCACATGTTCGGAGCGTGATGGCCGGCTGTTGAGGCTTGGATTGTTAATGCCACCCCCCAAGGCCCTCAGGCTGCGCCCCGATGGATCCAATCGCAACCGCATTTGAGCGCAAACACCCCTCATGGTATCGTCTTGTTCAGCCAGCGGACGTCATTGAAACTCATCCCAGAAACAACAGACGAGCAAGGAACGCAACATGACAACCAGCGACTTTTCAGGAAAGACGGTTCTCATTACCGGCGGCACGCGGGGAATTGGTAAGGCGGCCGCCATCCGGTTGGCAAGCGAAGGAGCCAACATCGCAGCAAACTACTTCTCTCGACATGAAGACGCCGCCCAAACGCAGGCTGAAATTGAACAGGCCGGCGGGCGCTGCGTGACGATTGCCGGCGATGTCTCACAGCCGGATCAAGCACAAAAAATTGTCGAGCGCACTCGCGAAGCGTTCGGGCCGATCGACATGCTGGTGCACTCGGCCGGAATCAGCATTGTCGAACATGCGACCGACGTCACCTGGGAAAACTGGAAGCAGACGATGGCTGTCAACCTCGACGGCACGTTCAACATGATCTACGCGGTGAAGGACGAAATGATCGAGCGCCAGTTCGGCCGCATCGTCACCGTCTCATCCATCGCGGCGTTGAGGGAACGGGAAAACCAGGTGCACTACTCGGCATCGAAAGCGGCCGTTATCGCCATGACCCGCTGCTGCGCCCAGGGGTGGGGACGTCACAACATTCGCTTGAACTGCCTCTGTCCCGGCCTGACCGAAACCGAAATGGCCCACACGCTCTCGCCGGAAGTTCACAAGAAAATCATCGACGCCACCCCCATCGGCCGCATCGGCACCGCAGACGAATTAGCCTCGGTCGCCCGTTTTCTACTCAGCGAAGAGTCAAGCTACATGACCGGCCAAACAGTAGTCGCCAGCGGCGGCCGCGTGATGCTGCCGGGATAGGTTGCCATTCTCGGTGAGGTGGCGGCGGGGCGACGCTCCGCTCACACCGCGCCACCTGTCGGCTTGCACGTAGACAAAAGCCCGCCGTGAGTTATCATGCTTCCACTACATGCGCAGCATGAAAGTCGTGGCTTGTTCGCACGTTTGGTGTGTTGGTGGTCAGTCCGCCTAGAAGGAGCGATTCTGTGGAAAAGCGGTACCAAGTCTTCGTGAGTTCGACGTTCGCTGATCTGAAAGAGGAGAGGCAGCGCGTGATTCAGACCCTAATGGAAATGGACTGCATCCCGCTGGCATGGAGTTGTTTCCCGCTGCCGACGAAGAGCAATGGCAATTCATCAAGCGTGTTATTTCGGACTGCGAC
>CAUZOL010000510.1:0-3798 GCA_963581435.1 Planctomycetota bacterium | reverse complement strand
CAGCGCCCAAGCCTGGCGATCATCGACATCGTGCCCCCGACACGGCCCCTTCGGCCGCCAAGGGTACTTCTCCAAGCGAATGCAACACAACCACTCCAGCCTCTTGGATTCCCAATCCCCCTGCTATAGACTCGCAGCAACGTATTTGATGTTGCCGATACGACTTTTCTGGGAGCAGGTCATGCCCGAATTCCGAACGCTGCCTCGCGTAGTGGTTCTCTTGATCGCATGCGCGTTGGCAAACGTGGCCCTCTCGGCCGAGCCGCTCTTTGAAAAAACGCTCGATGTAAACCCCAAGCCGATCGGCACCGACAAGTCCGTCCGTTACGACTACGACATCGTCTACGTCCGCGCCAGACGAGCCGGTGACGATCTCCACAAACGTTTCTACACCGACTTCTCGACACCCGTCACGATGGGAGCCGGGGCCGACTTGATGTTGCTGCATCCCGACGGCAGTGAAGAATTGCTCGTCGAAGGGGGCGACGGTTCGGTCACCGATCCCACCATCTCTTTCGACGGCGAATGGGTTTACTTCACCCGCATTCATTACCTGAAGAAGTACAGCCAGTGGAATCCGCCCCGGCAGGGAGCCGACATCTATAAGATTCACGTCAAGACCCGCAAGCTGGTGCAACTGACGAATCAGAAATTCTCACCGAACACCGGCGTGACCGATTGGTCGTCCGATTTCCGCAAGTCCGAGCAGGGCAAGACACACATCGACTACGGCGTTTTCAACATGGGACCCTGCCCTCTGCCCGGCGGGAGAATCGTCTTCAGCAGCAACCGCGACGGCTACCGCCCCTCGCGCGGTTACCCGGCCATCGCGTTGCAACTGTTCGTGATGGACGACCGCGACGAGAGCCTCTCGGCCGATGCAACTCCGACGAACCTGCAGAAGATCGGGCACTTGAACATTTCCGGCGCACTGCATCCGGTCGTCATGGCCGACGGGCGAATCATGTTTAGTTCTCTCGAATCCCAGGGGATTCGCGGACGGATCATGTGGGGTATCTGGACGATTCACCCGGACGGCACCAACTGGGCACCGCTGATCAGCGCGTTCGACCCGGGTGGCGCACCGAACGGATTTCATTTTCAGACGCAGCTTTCCGATCGCTCGCTGGTCATCGAGGAATACTACAACCAGAACAACAGCGGATTCGGAGCCTACATCAAACTGCCGCCCAAGCCGCCCGCTGGCTATTCTCAGTTCGGCCCCGCTTACCGCAATGATCCGCGAAACCCACCGTGGAGATTCGGCCGGCATTACAACGGCAAGGGCCGCTACTACCGCAAGGCCTTCATGCCAACCGGTTCTGTTTCGCTGACACCGTTTGCCCTGAACGGTGAAGGACCTGCCAACCCCTCGAATCTGAAGGACAAAGATTCCCCCAAAGTCGGCAAGGTGACACACCCTTCCGGCGCGCCCGATAATCATCTGCTGACCATCTGGTCGCCCGGCCCGACAAATCACCAATACAAGTATCTGCCGCAACTCGACGGTGGTATCTACCTGCTCAAAGACGGCAAGGTCATCGAAGAACCGGGGCAACTGCTGCTGATCAAGAACGACCCCGCCTACAACGAAAGCTGGCCCCGCGCGCTGGTGTCCTACAAAAGGATATACGGCATCGACGAACCCGCGCAACTCGATACGCTTGCAAACAACGGGAAACTCTCCAAACATCTCCCCCAAGGCACGCCGTTCGGTCTCATCGGCACTTCCAGCATGTACAAGCGGGAAAGCTACCCGGACGGCGTGGTTCCCGAGGGCCAAGTCACTTCAACCTACGCTGGCGGAAAGAACCCCTGGAAAGGTCTCGACGCCTTCACCAGCCACGGCAACGGCATGCCCATCAACTGGCATAACCAGGGCGGCGACGCGGGCCTTTACACGAACGACCAGGTTCACGCCGTCCGCATTCTGGCGATGGAGCCGACGACCGATCGGCATCGCGGGGCGAACTCAGGACGTCGGTTCTATAACCACGCCACCGAACGACTGCGAATTCTCGGCGAGATTCCAGTCAGGAAGATTGTCGATGGCAAGCAACCCAACGATCCGGATGGCAATCCTGATACCAGTTTCCTCGCCAAGATCCCCGCCGACACCGCTTTCACCTTTCAGACGCTCGACAAAGACGGCATGGTCTTGAACATGTCACAAACCTGGCATCAGCTCCGGCCGGGCGAAGTACGACACGATTGCGGCGGTTGTCATGCACACAGCCAGCAGCCGACCGAATTCAAACTCACGGTCGCCTCACAACCCGATTACAAAGTTTGGGATCTCGTTAACACAACGCCGTTACTCACGTCGAAAAAACAAGACACCTCGGGCAAGCAATGGGACGCGAAGAACGAAGCGGGCCTGAAGACGGTCCAACGCGGCGTCACCAACGTCGAGTACCATCGCGACGTGCTACCAATTCTCAAACGCAGTTGCGTGGCCTGCCATTCGTCGAAGAATGGTGCAATGCCCGCGGCAAAACTCGATCTCGATGCCGACGCCCTCACCGAGAACGTCCCTAACAACGGCAAGTTCCCCGGCACGTACTTTCGGCTGGCGTTGGACAATCGTGCGAAGTACAGCCACAAGATGGTCGGTTATGATTCCTGGGGCTACCCGCAGGCATCGCGTTACATTCGCATGTTCCAGTCACGGCGCAGCGTGCTCGTCTGGAAACTATACGGTAAACGTCTCGACGGGTTTTCCAATGACGATCATCCGTCCGAATCCAAACCCGGAGCTGGCGACCTGCTGCATCACGGTGAGCCGATCGATATTCAGCGCAACCGGGCAAAACTCGACATCGACTACGTCGGCAGCATCATGCCGCCCCGCAAGGCGGTCGCAGCCGGGAAGGTGAAACCACTCAGCGATGAAGACCGCCGAACCCTCGTCCGCTGGATCGATCTCGGTTGCCCGATCGATCTCGACTACGACCCCGAACAACCAAAACGTCGCGGTCGCGGCTGGCTCGTCGACGACAACCGCCCAATCCTGACAATCAACTCTCCCCAAGTCGGTAACAACCGCTCGCTCGACCGAATCATCATCGGTATGCACGACTACTTCACGGGTTTGAAAGACGACAGCTTCACTGTCGAATTGGATTTCCCTGTCGGGGACATACCGGCCGGTGAGAACGTGGCCTCGAAGTTCCGCGAGACCTCCCAGGGCGTATGGGAATGGAAACTTCCAACACCGGTTGCCACATCCAAGCAAGCACGCATCGTTGTGTCGGTGAAGGACGGCGAAGGGAACATCTCTCGCAGAGAACGCACCTTCTCCATCGGCCCCGCCGCAGAGTGACGATACGGCAACACGCAACTCACGTTCGATGCGAAGCCGGCAGGGGTGCGGGGCGTTCGCACGCGGCGCAACATCCGTCGGCGTCGGCGAGATAACCCTTGACAGAAAGATAAACCTCGAGCTTTCGAAACGGAGACCGATAGGACGGTCGCTTATAAATGGTGCGCCCGAACCCTTCAAGCAGACGAACGCCACACTGCGAACCGGAATTCTTTCAAACGCGGATCATGTAATGTGTCCGGAGTGCAGAGGCGCGTTCGTCAATTGTTGGTTGAATTGTATATGACGATGCACGTCCAAGCGGCAATCGTCCAATCGAATCTGATTCCGCAAAACAGGTATGAGAATCGCATGCACGTGGGGAGTCCGCGAAATGGGTGTAAGCGTCCGGCCTGCCCATGGTGGGGAGGGCTGGATCCGCCTAGCGTTGATGGCGGGCCGCGACACGTCGGCGACGGCGGCGGTCGCGTTTGTTG
>CAUZOL010000509.1:0-3801 GCA_963581435.1 Planctomycetota bacterium | reverse complement strand
AGGCAATCCCATGTCCAGCGAATCTGGATATCAGTCAGAGAATCGGCCGGTCGCCGGCCAGCCCCAATCGCGGTCGGCCAACGGATGGTTGATTCTCATTCTGTTGATGGTGTTCGGCGTACTCGTGTATCGGATGGCGGGTGGACTGCCGTCGCCGCTACACGACCCCAAGGCTGAACCGCGCGAGGTGGTACCGCGCGACGACCTGCCGACTGGCGAGCAGGCCCAGATTTCCCTGTTCCGAGATGCCTCGCCTTCGGTCGTTTACATCACAACGCTGAAGATCGAACGCGACCGCTTCAGCCGAACTCTGGAGATTCCGCAGGGGACGGGCAGCGGATTTGTATGGGACGACACGGGCAATATCGTCACGAATTTCCATGTGATTCGGGAGGCCGAGGTCGCGCGAGTGACGCTGGCCGACAATTCGACGTACGACGCCGTCATCGTCGGCGTGGCGCCGGACAAGGATTTAGCGGTACTGAAAATTGACGCACCGGCTGACCGGTTGAAGCCGCTCAGGGTTGGTACGTCGGCCAATTTGCAGGTGGGACAAAACGTGCTGGCAATCGGCAGCCCGTTCCAACTCGACCAGACCTTGACCACCGGCGTGATCAGCGGCTTGGGACGCGAAATCCAATCGGTGACGCGCCGCCCAATTCAGGGCGTCATCCAGACCGACGCCGCCATCAATCCCGGAAACTCCGGCGGCCCTCTGCTCGACAGCGCGGGTCGGTTGATCGGAATCAATACGGCCATTTACAGCCCGTCGGGAGCGTATGCCGGCATTGGCTTCGCGGTCCCCGTCGATACCGTCAATCGCATTGTGCCGCGACTCATCCGTTACGGCAAAGTGGAGCGGCCGGGGATGGGTATCGAACCATTCGACGGCAGTGTCGTGCAACGGTTGCTCTATCTGGAAATATTGTCGGAGACAGGAGTGCTGGTCAAAAACGTGTCGCCTGATAGCGCCGCCGAACGTTCGGGCATGTTGCCGACGCGCACGATCCAGACGGACAAGGGACCGGAAGATCTGCTGGGCGATTTGATTGTGTCAATTGAAGGAAAGACGATTGCGAATAACAACGACTTATTCAAAGCATTGGACGGCCGAAAAGTGGGCGATGAAATCTCAATCGACGTGATCCGCAACGGGAAGAAAGTGACATTGTCGCTGACGCTACAGGAGCTGAAGTAGATGAGACTCCACAAAACAATGCTTGTCTGTTGTTTTGCCGTCATAGCCAATCTGTCTGGAGCCTCCATGTCGCAAGCTGATGAAAAAACCGAAGCGGCGAAACAAGAACAAGTAGCCCTTCTCAATACCGTCTGGATCGAACTCGAAACCGGTGACTCGTTGCAGGCAGCTGCGGCGGTGGAATCACAAGGCAAGCCGCTCCAGGTCGCGGCGCTTTACTCGAACCTGCTGCGCGATCTCTACGGAAACAAACACGATGTGCCACGAATGATTCTGATGGGACAGGCGGGCATTCGCTATTGCCTGACACAATCGGCAACGACCGCAAAAAACGGAGCCTCGGAAGATGCAACCAAGCTGAAAGGATTCGCGAAGGAAATGTCGTTCAACCTGTCCGTCAATACCTGGCCGGCATGGGAGGACGAAGGGATTGTGATTACGCGGTCCGATCAGCGGATCGGCCTGGATGCGGCGCGGCTCAATCTCCGACTGGCCGGGGAACTAAAACGCGGCCCCGACAAAGTCGGCGCAGCCTATTGGTTGCTGGGTGTGCACGAGATCGCGCTCGGCGAACACGACACAGCGATCAAGCACTTGCAGCAGGCCGCCGAGAATCACCGGACGGCCAAAGAACCCGACTTCGAGCAGATGTGTGTTGGCTACGAGGCGATTGCCCAGCTCGACAAGAAACGCAATGACGCAACCGCGAAAAAGCAATTGGACGATGCCGTCGCCGCGCTCAAGAAACTCGACACCGAAGACGCAAAGTTCTTCGCCGGGCAGTTGGTGTCGGTCAACGCGTTCTTCGCCAAGTAGATTCGTAGTGACCGCCTTCATGCGGTTCGAGTGCTTCCTTGTGCGCTTACTGCAGCGATTCTTGCAAACGATTCTGCAGATTGCTGCTCAGCGATGAAAGCGGGACGTTGGCTTTCTTCAATTGCCTCACGATCCGTTTGTCGAGCGACAATGCCGCATTGGTTTCGGGATCGGGATCGGGATCGGGTTTCGTCTTTGCCAGATCGGCATGCCAGTCCCGAAGGACGGCCGTGGCGACTCGATCTGGAATGCCGGTCAATTCTTCCTGGATGACATCGGTGATGGCGGCCGACGCTGCCGGCCCGGCTCGGAATCTCGCCGACAAGAACCTCCCGCTCTGCCGTCCCGACATCGTTATCGGCCGTCGGAGTCTCGATCTCGAATGGGGGTGGATCAAAATCGAACGGCGGCGTCTCGAAGTCGCCCGCCGGTTTGCCGTTCTTCCAGACGTCGGCGATGTCATACAGACGCCCGAAGTCGGCAGAACGAATGTTGTTTATCAGCTCGTCGCGGTCCTCGGCAGACGTATTCTTCAATGCATTTTTCAGTAGGATCCCCACACTGGCCAGACTGTCAGCCGATTCACCGCGAACCGCTTTCAGCAAGTTATCGATGACAGTTGCGCCGTCGGTTTGGCCATTCTGGCCGGCGTTGGCATGATCATCGCCCGAATGATTTGCTTGATCGTCGTCATCGTGGGCGTGCTGCAGGTCGAGTCCAGGTTGATCGAGTTGGTGGATGTACGGTCCGAGAACGTCGTGCAGTTCTTCGGGCATGACCGGATGCAGCCGGTCCATAATGATCGCCGCCGCGTGTCCGCTGTAGGAGTTCATGATCGTCTCACGGTAACCGGCTGAAATCGTGACGACAAAGAACGTCCCCACCAGGCACATGATCACGCCCTTCACCGCGCCGAACAGAAAGCCGAGATGCCGGTCGTACTCCTTGAACTTCATCTTCTCGATCCACTTGTGCATCACCCGGGCCACGCCGAAGGCGGCAAACGAGAGAACAATATACAGAATGAGCATCGCCACCCAACGATTGAGCGGGGGATCGAGCGCCAGCATGGGTGCGATAAAGACCGAGCCGGTTTCGGAAAAGGCGAAGCAGAGCACAATCGAGCCGATAACCGCCAACTGCCAGACGATGCCCTTGATGGCACCGCGAATCGCAGCAATCACGAGGATGACGAGTACAACAATGTCGAATGTTGGCAGCATGGGGTTCCCACCTTCTGTCAGCGGCAAATCGCAATCGCAAAAACGAGGCGGGAGTATAGCGAACAGGCGTGGATTGCCGGAATAGCAGGTTTGGGTGCGGGGATGGGGAGATTGGGAGACACGGAGAGGGGGAGTTACAAAACGACGAGTGGTGCTGGCCAATCAAAGCCCCTGATAACCGTCATACGGACCACCGATCGGCTCGTCTCCTCGTTTCACAATGCAGGGAACGCAAAGCGTGATGAGGTTGCTCATCGAGTTGTTTCCTCCGTCTTCGGGAGCGATGACATAACAGACTTCTAGCTTCTCCACCGGTTCACCGCCGCCACTTGCGATGCAGGCAACGTTGTCGCATTCACGACAGCAATAGCCGTCCCGCGCCATAATCATATCACGCGTGAGCGATGAGACTTCCCTGCGGTCCCGGCGAAACACGGTGGTTGAATCGGAGTCAACCGGTTTCGGCGTTGTTTTTCGTCGACGTGACATGATCGAGTACCGTAAGAAAGTAGCCGAAGTCCCGTAGTGGTGGCTTCCAGCCGCCACAGAGTTTGATTCAATGTG
>CAUZOL010000508.1:0-3805 GCA_963581435.1 Planctomycetota bacterium | reverse complement strand
ACCGACATGCAACGCGTTTCGCCGGAGCCAACCGTCTGCTCACGGCCGGACGAGTCAGCCGATTCAGCAAACGGCCGGGAAGCAGCCGCTTCCATCGCTCGAGAAGCAATCCACGACACGGAAAACCACCACCACACGGACCCCAAAACCCGGTCTGTTGGATCGATTGTTGGTCCGCGACAAACCGCGCACAAGGCCGCGACGCGTTACCGCTCAGCAGAACATCCCCAAGAGGTCCAACGGAATTCCCGGACTCCTGCGCGGTTTCCTGCGGCCCAAGAGCAAACAACAATCAACCGCACGGCGTTTGCCGACGCGATCACAGTCTCAGCAACGAACGGCCAGCAAGCAGCCGATACCGGCTACCAAGCAGGCCGCAGTTCCCGCGCCGAAAGTCGATGACCTCGACAACGCGTTCCCGGAACTGACCGAAGCCGAAGCCGACAAGCAGAATAGCAACCCCTCGACCGAACTGACGGGCACGAAACTGACCGAAACGAAACCGGAACCGAAGGTCGAAGAAAACCCCTTCACCGGGAAAAAACTCGACGACCCGAGTGAATTCCGGAAGCCGATCGTTCAGTCGGCCTCAAACACGAGTGAAGAAAAGCCCGTCATCACCGGCAACTCGCTTCCGCCACTCCCGCTCGAAACTGCAGAAGAATCGAAGAGCGAGCCTAAAGAGGACGCACACGAAGATAAGCTGAAGCTGCTTGCCGAACGCGAAGCCATGAGCGGCTTCAAAGGATTTTGCCCGGTCGCCCTCCGTGATCGACGCGACCTCATCGACACCGATTCGGAAATCACATCGAACTTCGAAGGAAAGACCTACGAATTCTCGACAGTTGAAGCCAAAGAAAGCTTCGAAGCCGATCCTGCCAAATACGCTCCGACTCATCGCGGACACGATGTCATCGTACTGACCGAAGGCAACGTCGAATTGGAAGGCACGCTGGGAAACGCCGTCTGGTTCAAAGACCGCCTCTACCTGTTCAGCAGTGCGGCCACGCTGGAGACCTTCGTCGGCAACCCGGCGAAATACGCCAAGCAATCTGCCGCAGAATCCAAGCAGGACGACACGGCCTCGCAAGATGACACAGACTCGCAAAATGACACAGACTCGCAAAATGACACGGACTCGACTGACAGCACCGACGCTGACAGCGTTCCGAATCCCTTCGACGACATGGAAGCGGATTTTCCGCCCACCGCCGACGAGGAGACGATCGACGTCGAATAGGTGAAAACCTCTTCCGAGAGCAACGCTGAGTATTTTTTAAGCGACTTATTATTTTATCCAAAGACGTCCCCGGAATAGCCAACAACGGCTTCCGGGGACGTCTTTGTTTTTAGCCGCCGCGGGGGAAGGAAAAAGTAGAAAGGCGAAAGGAAAAAATGAAGTGGAAAGCAATTGCGCCTTTTTACTTTTTACTTTTTACTTGAACCAACCACCGCTGCCGCACGATGGCGTCGAATGAAATCAACAGCTTTCGCCAGCGAGGCAGGCTGACGCGGCTACTGTAGACGTCGTAATTACGGCGCTGAATCGCGTCCAACAGACCGCCGTAAATCTGCAGCATCGCCTGGAAGATTGGCTTCCCCGCCGGTTCCAAATAACCGTGCAACTCTTCTGCCCGGCGAAAATAGTTGCGGGCGCGTTCGGCTTCAAATTGCATCATCTTGACGAATCGTTCGTCGTATCGTTGGGCTGCAATGTCTTCGGCCGAATACTCGAATCGCCGCAGGTCTTCGCGCGGCAGATAGACGCGGCCCATCGCCGCATCCTCGCCGAGATCGCGGAGAATGTTCGTCAATTGAAACGCCAAGCCGCAATCGATGGCACGGTCGATCGCGCGCTCGTCGTCAAACCCCCACACGTGAATACAACACAGCCCCACCGCCCCCGCAACGCGATAACAATATTGCGACAATTCCTCGAACGTCTCAAACCCCCTCGGGTCGAGATCCATTTCGATGCCGTCGAGCACCGCGAACAGGTGTTCGTGCGGAACGCCACAACGTTCAACCATGTCGGCCAGCGCCGGGAATAGCGCGTGGCCAAATCGAGAACCATCCAGCGCCGCGATCAAATCGTCTCGCCATGCTTTCAGCAACTGCGCCCGTTCGGCGACCGGCACACTACTCTCATCGCCCAGATCGTCGGACACGCGCATGAAAGCATACAGCACACACATGTCGCGTTGCCGCACCGCCGGCAGCGTGAGAAACGAGTAGTAAAAGTTGCCCGCGGTTTGCTTTGCCAGCGACTTACACCAGGCGTACGACTCGTCGAGATCGAACTCGGTCGTCGCGGTCACTTTCTCGTTGTGAGTGTCGCTACCCATCGTTGTTTCGCTCGAAACAGCCAATCGTTTTCTCAGCGCCGACTCCGACCGCCAACGCCCCGCCACAACCGCCGACACAAACTGCCGACCAACAAGCCGGCTGCATCGCGTTTCGTCACCACCGGACGATGTTCCCACACGCGGTAACCAGTTTGCTCGATCCGATCCAAAATCTTCAGGCCGCCACGGGCGAATAAATCGATATCCACCTGCAGCCGCCCGGGCAATCGTTCGACCAACGGCAACCCGGCCGTCAACAGCTCGCGCGCACGGCCCACCTCGAACCGCATTAACTCCACGAACGACTCGTTCGTCAACCGCGATTCCAACTGCTCCCGAGTATACCCGAACCGCTCGCAATCCTCCCGCGGCAAGTAGATTCGGCCCATATCGTAGTCGCGGGCAACGTCCTGCCAGAAGTTCGCCAACTGAAGCCCGGTGCAAATCGAATCGGACCAAGCGGCGTTTTCGTCGCTGAATTCGCCGCAAACATGTAACACTAGCCGCCCCACTGGATTTGCACTGCGGCAGCAATAATCGCGCAGTTGCTCGAATGTGTCGTAAGCAAACACGCGCTGATCCTGCTCAAACGCAGAAATCAAATCGGCAAACGGTTCCGCCGGAATCGAACACTCCGCAATCGTTTGCGACAATGCCACAAACACCGGGTGTCGCGACTGACCGTTGTAACAGGCGGCCAATTCATCCCGCCACCAGCCGAGCAATTCCAGAGACCGCGCGCGGTCGGAAATCTCGTCCGCCAAATCGTCCGCCCAGCGGCAATAGGCATACACATTAAAGAAGTGTTGCCGCAACCCCCGCGGTAGCAAGCAGGAGACCAGCGAAAAATTTTCGTAATGCGCTCGCGCCAACCGCCGACACCACGCTTCTGCGTCAGCCAGCGAAAGCGTCGGTCGATCAACCGCCTCCGGCCCCCACTCGCGCAAGGACTCCGCGAATTCGCCGGTTGCATTGGATTCAGAATCTTTCATCACGCCAGACATAATCGACCCGTCTGTGTTTCCACATCCCGAGTCTATCACGGCCAACCCGATTGCACATCGGCCTACCGATTTGTGTGTTGGTGATTCGACCGTGAGCGGCCGACTTCGGAAATGTTGAGGTTGCTGACATCTTGGTCAGTTTGGTCGGTACTGCGCGGCCCGACCCGTCATTCCCGCGCAGGCGGGAACCCAGCGAACCAGCAAACAACACAAGATAACCATCGACACACTCACGTCAGCCGAATCAGTGCCCGCGTACCGAACAGCTTCGACACACGACATCGCGACCGCGTCGCAGGCGCGGTCCAACTCATCCGGCGATCAGGGCGATCGCACGTTAAACTGCTGCAAAACCAGCGTAGATGTCATCGAGGACGCTCTCGTCCCAGCCTGCGCGGAGCCGTTTGCCGCGAATGTTCTCTTTGATCGTCGTGTCGCGTTGGAGAATTGTCAGTG
>CAUZOL010000507.1:0-3813 GCA_963581435.1 Planctomycetota bacterium | reverse complement strand
TACCGTCAGCACGATTGAGAACTTGGTCACTTTCTACGTGGACGAGCACAACTCCCAACTTCCACATTCGGCGTTCCGCGGTCAGACGCCGGACGAGATGTACTTCGGGACGGGGAACGACATTCCCGCGGAACTTGAGGCCGCTCGGATATCCGCACGCCAATCACGAATCGAGGTCAACCGGAACATGTCGTGCAAGACATGCGAGCCGCTGACGTCGATCGCCGGCTGAGCGAAAGCTGCCGATCATGGAGACGACGGCGAGGTAACGTAACGCCTGGCGATCGAGAAACCGTTGACGCAGAGCTCAAATTACCGAGAACATCGACACTGCGACGTTGGAATCACGTCCGAATTCCTGGAAAAGACCGGCGACATCGACTGACACGCGGGACCGGATCATCAAGACGCCCCCGATTCCATCGTCGCAGACCCCAAGTGGCGAGTTCTCGCGCAAAAAGTCCAGAATGTCGTGACGCGCAGCAGGCCGTTCGGCGACGACCAATCACCACAGGGCGTTCTCCTGCAACCGGCACAGCCGTGTGAAATGCCCATTTCGGGCGGCCAACTCTTCGTAGGTGCCCGTCTCAATCACGCGGCCTTCATCGAGCACAATAATCCGATCGGCAGCCATAATTGTCGACAACCGGTGAGCGATGACCAACACCGTGCGACCCTCCGTCAGCCGATCGAGCGCTCGACGGATGAGATTCTCAGTTTCAGCATCGACGGCGCTGGTCGCTTCGTCGAGAACCAGCACCGGCGCATTTTTGAGCACCGCCCGGGCGATGGCGATCCGCTGCTTCTGTCCGCCGGAAAGACGCACACCCCGTTCTCCGACCAGCGTGTCGTAGCCGTCGGGGAACGACAGCACGAACTCCTCGGCGTTTGCCGCCTTTGCCGCCGCCCGGAGTTCATCGTCGCTGGCGTCCGGCCTGCCGATCCGCAGGTTTTCGCGAACGGTTCCCTCGAACAAGAACACGTCCTGCGAGACCAATCCGACATTCTGCCGCAAGTAATCGAGCGGCAGCGTCCGCAGATCGTGTCCGCCCAATCGAATCACGCCGCCGGTCACCTCGAAAAACCGCACAAGCAGATGGCAGGCGGTCGTCTTGCCGACCCCCGTTGCACCGACCAACGCGACCGTCTCGCCCTCGCCGATACGGAACGAAACATCGCGTAAGACCGGCAAGTCCGGCTCGTAACAAAACTCGACGCCGGCGAACTCCACGTCGAACCGGGGTGTGTCGGGTATTCGGGCAGTGGGAGCGTCGACAATGGTCGGCTCGGTGTCGAGCAGTTCGAACACCCGCTCGGAACTGGCGGCCGCTTTCTGTAGGTTTTCGTTCAGATTCGCCAAACGCAAAAACGGCAGCACAATTTGGCTGAGATACATGAGGAACACCACCAGATCGGCGATGTCGATTTCCAGCGATCCGTGCAAGCGGCCTGTCGCCCAGACGATCAGTACCAGCCCCCCCCCGGCGGCCGCCTCGATCAAACCGGCCGGTACCAGCGACCACTTGTTGGCATAGATAATGCTGTCGCGGTAGTGGCCGCTTTGCTGCTCGATGAGTCGGGCCTGTTCCGCTTCACGACGAAACGATTGAATCACCGCCAGTCCCGATAGATGATCGTGGATGCGAGCAGACAGATCGGCAAAACGCACCCGCACCTCTTTCCAATGATTTCGCGTTCGTGTCGTGACGTAGTAAACCAGCCCGGCGACGATCGGCAGCGGCAAGAGCGCGATCAATGCCAGCTTCCAATTGATGACCAGCAGCACCACGCTCATTGTCACGGGGATGACGATGGCCAGCATCGATTCCGGTATACCGTGGGCGATGAAGTCTTCGATCGCCTCGACGTCTCCGACGGTCCGTGCCGTCAGGTTGCCGGTATGCGTTCGGTTGAGGAAGGCGGGCGATTGCCGCTGCAAGTGCCGATAGACGGCGTTCATCAGCCGGTGCAGCGTGCGATAGGCGGCCACGTGCGACATCAGCCCATACAGATACCGGGTCAGGCCCCGCAGCAGGTAAACTCCGGCAATCAGCAGTGCCAGCCCCGCAAAGCCGGCTTCGACGTCACCCCGCTCGAGCCTGCGGATCATCTCACGGACCAACAGCGGCGGAACGATCCCCAGCCCGGTGAACAACAACCCGAACAGCACCGACCAGACCATCAACCGCCGGTCGTCTGCGAGAACTTGAAAGATACGTTTGACGAACATCTCTCTCTTTCGGAAGCCCGGCGGAAGCTCAGGGAGGACAGCAACGGGGATGGGGACTCAGGTAATGGCGGAAATTAACAGTCCTTTGATACACCGTAGCAATCACCACGGAATCATTGATTCGCCAACGTGTATGGGATGGTTTGGGGTTGGTTATCGTTCAACCGCTTTTTGGCTACTGGTTGAAGACACAATTCGGCAGCGACTGTCGAAGCAACATCAACCGATCCTCGGTGATTTCAGTCATGTCGAAGTACAAGAATCCGAGATTCGTCAGACCGCTGAGACGCTTCAGCCCGTCGTCGGTGACATGCGTGTTTTCCAAATGCAACCATCTGAGAGTCGGCAGGCCAATGAGATAGTTCATCCCTTCATCAGTGACCTTCGTGTTTTGAAGTTGTATCTGTACAAGGCATGTTAGCCGGGATTTCCCATCTGGGTCTTGATCCTTCGACTCGGCTACGCCGCCGAGTTTCTGGTTGTCCAAGTTTGTCCAACCTTCAAGTCAAGTACAAGTCTTTCACCCAATATGCATGGCGGGAAACGAGTCGTAACTCCCTGGGGGCAGTTTCTACCCGCTTGGTGGGCGCCAGCGCACAATCCACTCACAGTTGACCCACGATTGGCTGAGAAGGTGACCAACGTCTCGGCTTACGCCGGACTCCCCCGCGACGGAGCAGGAACAAGCGAGATTAACAACTCGCCATTTCGCGTGAATCCGGCGGCGTGCTGCGCGTCACGACATTCTGGACTTTTTGCGCGAGTTCTCGCCACTTGGGGTCTGCGGCAGTGGAATCCGGCACTTCTTGATGACCCTGTCCCGCGTGTCAGTCGATGTTGCCTGTCTTCTTCGGGAATCCGGATATGATTCCAACGTCGCGGTGTCGATGTTCTCGGTAATTTGAGCTCTGCGTCAACGGATTATCAATCGTCGAGCGCTACGTTTTCTCGCCGTCGTTGACACTCAATCGGCTGTTTCAACTCAGCCGGCGATCGACGTCAATGGCTCGCATGTCCGGCAGGACATGTTTCGGTTGACCTGCATTCGTGACTGGCGAGCGGATATCCTGGCGGCCTCAAGTTCAGCGGGAATGTCATTCCCCGTGCCGAAGTACATCTCGTCCGGCGTCTGACCACGAAACGCCGAATGTGGAAGTTGGGTGTTGTGCTCGTCCACGTAGAAAGTGACCAACGTCTCAATCGTGCTGACGGTGTCGAGCGTGTTCAAGTACAGCCATTGATGTTTCAACGCACGCCACCACGATTCGATCATCGAGTTGGAATACGTGATCTCGGTCATGGCGAGAAGCCGCTTCAGAAGTCCCGATTCAATCAGTTCGTCGACAGCGCTGTTATGGTTCTCGACTCCACCGTCGGTGAGCAGGGTCGGCTTGTCGCCGAGGAGACCTTTCGAGGCGTCGATCAGGAGTCCGGCGGTGGCATTCGGGTCAAACGTCTCCGACACTTTCCACGCCAGGATACGGCGTGAGAAATTGTCGATGATCGCCTGCAAATAGACGCGGCTTCCATTGAGCAGTCGAATCACCGTGATGCCGACATGCCAGATCTCATTGGGATTCACT
>CAUZOL010000506.1:0-3822 GCA_963581435.1 Planctomycetota bacterium | reverse complement strand
TTCGGCGAAGTGATCTTGAATCCTTGCAGACTTCGTCTGGGACATCACATAGGCTCCGGAGTATATAGCATTTCACAACACCCTTGCTTCTCCTCAGCAAGCGGTGAAAACACCAATGCTCCAATTGTGCCAAGTTACCCAGTGTGGCGCAATCGCCCTGACCGAAACGTGCTACAGAACAGCCACCGAAGAAGATATCGAAGAACTCCAAAAAGCACTGGATGAGTATGAGATCGAACACAGACGATCTCACAAAAGCCGAAAATGACTTCGCTGGTTTAAGCGGGTAGCGGTTTCTTATCTCCTGCCAGAAATCGGCACGCGGCGAAACATTGCGCTTAGCCAAGACCGGCAGTCCGGCACCGAAAACGACGGCGGTCTATGGACTTTCTGATCGATCACACTATCGTTGTGCCTTGTTATGCAGTGATACCATCAGAGAGAAGGGGCGCAGTGATCCCAAACGACGATCACTTTCAACGATTGACGAACTGGCTCAAAATGGAGTCGGAGGCCGAGAGACGGCAAATCGAAGAACGACGGCAAGGCCGGAAGAAAGCCGATGCAGAGAAATCGGGTGAGACGCTGCTGGATCTTGCGATCACACAGCAAGAACCCGGTCTGGGCGGGCGGATGTTGCTCACCCTGGTGAAACGGAATCGGACTCTGCGGCTGCCGTGGAATCTGCTGCGCGTCGGGGCACCGGTTGTGCTTTCGCCCGAGGATGTGAGTGGGGATTCGCGGCAGGGAGTCGTGAGTGCTCGTCGCCGCGATTCGATCGAAGTGTCGGTCGAGGAATCGCCCGAGGGGGATCGATTTCGGCTCGATTTGGCAGCGGATGAAATCACGCGAAAGCGGCAAGCCGCCGCGCTTCGAGCTGCCCAAAACGCCGGCGGGCGAACGGGCGAATTGCGGGAGGTGCTGCTCGGCGAGCGAGAACCCCAGTTTTTGGAGTTGCCCGAGTTGGATTTCGCCGCGTCGCTGAATCTGTCGCAACAGCATGCTGTGCGACTTGCGTTGGCCGCGGAAGACCTGGCGATTATCCACGGACCTCCCGGGACGGGAAAGACGACGACGGTTGTTGAATTGATTTCTCAGGCAATCGACCAGGGGCAGAAGGTTCTCGCTTGCGCGCCGAGCAACACGGCGGTCGATAACCTGCTGCAGCGATTGGTCGCATCTGGGAAGAAGGTCGTCCGTGTCGGTCATCCGGCACGCGTCGATCAGCGTCTGCGCGATTTCACCCTCGATGTTCAAGTGGCTGGGCACGAGATGATGGACATCGTCCGCGATATGCTACGTGAGGCCGAAGGTCTGTTTCGCAAAGCTGGAAAGTTCACACGCGCGCGACCCGCTCCGGGTGCGAAGCAGGAAATGCGCCGCGAAGCGCGACGCCTGAAATCCGACGCGCGGTTGCTCGAACAGCACGCCGTGCAATCGGTACTGGATCGAGCCGATGTCGTCTGTGCGACAACGACTTTGAATGAAGAGTTGCTCGGCGACCGCCGCTTTGGGCTGGCGGTGATTGACGAAGCGTGCCAGAGCACGGAACCGGGTTGCTGGATTCCGTTGCTACGAGCCGATCGAATCGTGTTGGCGGGCGATCATTGTCAGTTGCCCCCCACCGTTCTCTCCAAACCCGCCGCACGCGAGGGACTGGCAACAAGTCTGTTGGAACGGCTCGTTGCCCGATACGGAGACTCGGTCACCAGCCGCCTCGACGTCCAATACCGCATGCACGCACACATCATGCAATTCTCATCTCAGCAGTTTTACGACGATACGCTTCAGGCAGATGAAGCGGTCGCGTCTCATCTGCTGCACGACCTGCCGTCGATCGAGTCCTCTCCGTTAACCGCCGATCCGGTCGCGTTTGTCGATACAGCCGGAGCCGACTGGACGGAGGAACTCGAACCAAACGGCGAAAGCAAGCGGAACCCCAAAGAGGGAGCCTTCGTCCTGCGAAAAGTCCGCGAGTTGCAGACGGCCGGACTGAGTCCGCGCGACATCGCCGTCATTGCGCCGTATGCCGCGCAGGTTCGTTGGCTGCGCGAACAGTGGGATGCCGACGATCTGGAAATCGACACCGTCGATGGCTTCCAGGGACGTGAAAAAGAGGCCGTTGTTATTTCGTGCGTTCGGTCCAATTCGAACGGCGAAATCGGTTTCCTGGCCGACACCCGACGCATGAACGTGGCGCTGACGCGAGCCCGCAGAAAGCTGATTGTTGTGGGCGACAGCGCGACCCTCGGCGGTCACGCGTTTTACGCGGAACTGCTGTCCTACTTCGAGTCGATCGCCGCCTACAGATCCATTTGGGATGAGAATCTCGACTGGTAAGAACGGCCTGAATTCACCGTCGCGCAGCCTTGATGCGTAAAGCACGCTGTGGGGTATCGTCTACGCCGGCACGCCGGGAATGAATCGAAGCACGTCTTCCGCCGCAAATGGTTTTCGCAGCACGTCACCCGCTTTGACGAATTCCGAAAAACCGTCGAGATCGTCGGAGACGAGGCCGGTGATGAGAATGACCTGCGGCGAAGGTTCGATCAATTTGAGTTTGGCACAGACAAGCCAACCCATTTGTTTCGACAGATTGACATCAAGAAACACAATGTCTGGCTGAAACTCACACGCCTCAACCAGTGCTTGCTCACCATCGGTTGCAGTTTGAACGTCACATCCAACGGATTCAAGAACACCACTGAGGAGCTCCCGAATATCGGGCTCATCATCGACAACAAGAACGCGTACTGGCGTCGGGGCGTTGGTGGACATGATAACAACCTCAAACTGGTGGGATATACTGGGTGGGATCAGGGCGCTGACCCCGGCAGGGGAATCAAGTATAGCTTGCATTCAGCAAGTGTGTCGAGATAGGTCACGCTCCTCACAAATTCCCTACCACGCGGTCTATGGGAGTATTCCACTAATTGGGCGGGGGAATTTCAGTGTGAGTTCGGCAGATTTTGCGATGTTGCGCGCGGTAATCCGGTTTATGGTGCTCTCAACGGTTAAGCATGCTCACCATGTGGGCGAACCGCGCAGCAGAGAAACCGGCAGATTGCACGGGGCGACCGCCACGAGAAGCCGCAAGCGACACCTCGATCAAAATCACTTCCCGGCTGCCTGCCCCGGCTCGCCGATGCAGTAGAGGAACGAATCGGTTCGCAACAGCAATTGGTTGCCAATGACGGCGGGGCTGGCGTTGAGCATGTCTTCGTCGGTCTCGATGGTGTTGACGGCCAGCTGTTTGTATTCGGGCTTCGCCGCCAGGACCACCACACCCTGGTCGCGCGTCGTCACATACAGCCGCTCGCCGGCGCGGATGATTGAAGCATAGATGCGGGCGCGCGTTTCCAGCCGTTTGCGGTATACCGATTCCCCGGTTTTCGCATCCAAACAGTTGGCAATCGCCTTGTCGCTGGCCCAGTACAGATGGCCGTTGTAGTAAATTGGTGACGTGACGTTGGCACCGACATTCACCTGCCATAGTTTGTGCGACTCGGTCACGTCGCCACGTCCGCCCAGCTTGATTGCGACACAACGATTCGTGCGACCGCCCAAACAATAGACGATGCCGTCGTGCGAGATGGGTACCGGAACGATGTAATCGTCGATGGCGTCGCAACTCCATAGTTGCTTACCGGTCCTTGGATCGAATCCGAAGATCACATCTTTCTGATTGATAATGAGGTAACCGTTCACAGCGTAGCGATCACGTGCTTGGCAGCAGGGTTGGTGTGGGGCGGTTTTGCTGTTTGTGGGTGACGGCATCGGTGATCCAGCCGAGAGCGTGGCGGCCGAGGCGGCGACAGGTTT
>CAUZOL010000505.1:0-3830 GCA_963581435.1 Planctomycetota bacterium | reverse complement strand
CTAGTGCTGCGTCAAAGCGAAAAGTTAGGGTTGCCTCGTGTGGGGGATTTGGCGCTACTGTCGGGAACTGTCCTCGAACCATGGAGGGTTCCCGATGCAGAAGAAATATGTCGTCAGGCTGACCGAGCAGGAGCGTGAGACGTGCCACGATGTCGTCAAAAAGCTGAAAGGCACCAGTCAGAAAGTGCGTCGTGCCCAGGTGCTGCTGAAGGCAGATGCTGCGGGACCGATGTGGACGGATCAAAAGATCGCGGAGGCGTTCTCGTGCCGGGCAAAGACCGTCGAAAATATTCGGCAGCGTTTTGTCGAACAGGGATTCGAGCAGGCGCTCGAACGAAAGACGTCTCAGGCCGTGCCGGCCAACAAACTTCTGGATGGCGAGCAGCAGGCGAAAGTCATCGCGATGCGGCTCGGGCCGCCTCCGAAAGGTTACTCGAACTGGACGCTGAGGCTGCTTGCTCGCAAGGTCGTCGAACTGGAAATCGTCGAGTCCATCAGTCACGAAACGGTCCGGCAGGCGCTGAAAAAAACGGCATGACAAATCGGAAAATCCAGTACTGGGTCATCTCGCCGGAGGCCGACGCGGAATTTGCTGCGAACATGGAGAACGTCCTGGAAACGTATGCTAGAGCGTACGATCCGGCGCACCCGGTTATCTGCATGGACGAACAACCGGTGCAACTCTTGAAGGAAACGCGAAAAGTGATTCCCGCCACGAAGGATCACCCCAGGCGTATCGACTACGAATACGAACGCAACGGCACCGCTGCGATTTTCATGTTCGCCGAACCGCTCTCGTGTTGGCGTCGGGCGACCGCTCGGGAACATCGCAGGAAGTCCGATTGGGCACAGGAAGTGGCCTCGCTTCTGGATGGCCGGTATTCGGACTGTGACCAAATCACTCTGGTGTGCGACAACCTCAACACCCACACCAAAGGAGCTTTCTACGAAGCGTTCGCGCCGGAGCAAGCCCGCGCGTACGTCCGTCGAATCGAATTCTGCTACACACCGAAGCACGGCAGTTGGTTGAACATTGCGGAAAACGAATTGAGTTGCATGACCCGCCAATGCCTCAGTGGTCGGCGAATCGGAGAGATCGCCGTTCTTCAGGAAGAAATCGAGGCCTGGTCCATCGACGTCACCACTACCCAGCGCGGCGTTGACTGGCAAATGAATATCAAAGACGCTCGCTGCAAGCTCAAGTCCGTCTACCCTAAAATCCTGCTCTGACAGAGCACTAGTGTGGCGGTCGGCTTATCCCATCAACTCCGTAATCGGCGTCGGGTCGCTCACCAGATGCGTCGGGCGTCCTTGCGGAGTGTAGAGCATTTTGTCGGGATTGATGCCGAGCTTGGTATAGACGGTCGAAACAAAGTTCTCCGGTGCAAGAACGCGATCGACGGCCGAGAAGCCTTTGCGATCGGTCGCGCCAATGACAAGTCCGCCGGGCGTGCCACCGCCGGCCATCAAGACCGACATGGCGTTTGACCAGTGATCGCGACCGGGAAACTTCTGTCCCGATAGCGTGCTGATTTTCGGCGTGCGGCCGAATTCTCCCAGCGCGACAACCAGCGTCGATTCGAGCATGCCGCGTTCTTTGAGATCGCTGATGAGCGTGGCCACGCTGTTGTCCCAATTTGGCAACCGTTTGCGAAGCGTCGGAAACAGGCTGGCGTGGTGGTCCCAGCCGCCATCATAAACCGTGACGAACGGGACGCCCCCTTCGACCAACCGTCGCGCCAGCAGGCAGCGCTGACCGAATGAATCGCGTCCGTAAGTGTCGCGAACTTTTGCGCTTTCCTCGTCGACATTAAACGCCGCCTGCGCGGAAGGGGATGTGACCAGATTGTATCCCTGCTTGTAATACTCATCGAGACCCTTCACCGGGTCGGCAGCCGCCTCGTGTTCGATTCGTTTCAGCCGATCAACGAGTCCGCGCAAATTTGAGCGGCTGGAAAAACGGTCGGCGGTCAATCCGCTGGGCAGGGCAACGTCGCGAACGCGAAAGTTCTTGCCGTTTGGATCATCACCCACTACGAACGGGGCGTGCTTCGCGCCCAGAAAGTTTGGCCCGCCCGAACGTGACATTCGCGGCATACTGAAATAGGCGGGAAGCCCGTTATCCTTGCCCAATTCTCGCGAAGCAACCGAACCCATGCTGGGGTGAAAGCTGACGAATGCACCGCAGCCGACCGGAATGCGCGGCGGCGAACCTGTCATCATGTAGTGGTTGCCGGCACCGTGGTTACCTTGGTTGTGCCGAATGGAACGGATCATCGAAAAGTCGTCGAGCGAGCCGGCCAGTTTCGTCATGTGTTCGGAGAATTGAAAGCCGGACACCTTTGTGGAAATCGGCGAGAATTCTCCGCGGATTTCCGACGGTGCCTGCGGTTTGGGGTCGAACGTCTCGAAATGGGTTGGGCCACCGTCCATCCAAATGAGGATGCAACTGGTCGCAGCGGGTTTTGGTCGGCTCGATTCGAGAGCTGCCTCTCCGCGCAGCCGGAGTGCATCGACCAGCCCACCACCAATGAATGCGCCCAGCCCAAGCTGCAATGAGTTGCGGCGGGTGATGCCTTCGCAGTTCGTGAGTGATTTCATTCTGGAAACCTGAAGTGAAGGGAATGGGCGCGATTTACCGAATCGTTCACTGCTGTTTGTATCGGCTGGGAAGCGAGAGCAACTGCAGCACAGGTCGCTTGGGGAGCATAGACCTACGGACTGCTATTTTAGTGCGACGGAGCGATGAAAATCAATTGAGAACACGGTAGTCCGGGTCCACAATTTCCTGACGTTTTACGTGTCGCGAGCTTCCCCGTTGCTTTTCAGCAGGTGTTCGCCCCCGGTGCAAAAGGCGCAGCAAACTTGGTCCCATTTTGAAATTGCTCGCCATGATCCATTCAAACACTGGATTTCAGGCTTACCCGGCAGCGATTTCAACACAAATTGAAGCCACAATCTGACTTGACCATCGAAAAACGATGGAATGTCGGGCCAATTAATGTAAGTTAGAGCTTGAGTGAGGAGCGGTGGGCATCAACGAATCTTAGCGGAATCCTCACTTTGACGGATTGAGGCCGCTTTTCTACTGCATGCGGTCTCTCGGCAGTTGAATAAACACGCACTTGCGGCTCGATTCCCTTTGAGCCGCCAATCAGATGCTGGAGAGCTGCGATGTCGGGCAAAGACCCCTCCGTTCCTGATGACAATCGATTGAGTTCTCGAGATGTCGTGGGGACGAATGAAGGTGTTGATGGCAGTCGGCGCGAGCCGAGTTCTCTCGGGCCGGAAGATGGCCCAGAGATTGATGGGACCGTCGTACTGGACGTTGGGGGAGACGGTGAAACTCCACCCGCAGAGAGTTCACCAGGCGAGGATTCCAGCGATATTTTGCAGCAGCGCGTGACAGAAGTTGATGATGATGAAGAAGATGACGGTGAAGAAGATGAACCAACAATCGTCGAGTCGTCGTTGGCCGAGCAATCGCCAGTTTCTCGCGCCATGAACGACACCGTCGAAGACGCCACCAACGATCCAACACAGTTTTGGCCCGATCAAGACTCATCCGATCAACGCCCCCCGGCCTTGCAACCCGACGATGACGGGACCCTGGTCGAGAAGGGCGGTGAAAGTATTTCCAAATACGAGCCTCACGCTGATGAAACTTTGGTTTTTGATTCAGTGGATGTTGGTGAAGCAGCAGACGCGACTGCTGAGAATGGTGCTAGCAGCGTGTCCGGATACCGGCCTGAACCTGGATATCATTGGCGAAGTGTTGTATTTGGTGTCTGGTTGACAGGACATTCATTTTTGTTCGATGAACGGGTTCA
>CAUZOL010000504.1:0-3833 GCA_963581435.1 Planctomycetota bacterium | reverse complement strand
GCCTGCTGCTTGACGTCGTTAAAGCTCGACGAATGCAGCGCCGCCGCCGCTGCCGGCTTGAGCGGTTTTGCGAGCTTGCCCGCTTGGGCCCGTTTGACGAGTTCGAGCGCTCCGTTGCGGATCTTTGCGATCGACAGCACCGCCTGCCGTCGCAGTTGCAAGGGCCTTTCGGCATCGTCCATCAGCGGTAATAAGATGTCGACGATTCCGCCGTTGGCCGAGTAACCCAAGGCCTGCGCGGTGGCACCGGCAAGCTCCGGATCTTTGTGACTCAACCCACCAATGATCAATGCTCGCTGCTGCTTGCTCAACAGCGTGCGGATTGCCTCAATGCCGATCTGCTCGGTCGGATGGGCTTGCGCCATCACGAGCAATTCGGGATATCGTTCCTTGAGATTGAACTTCGCGACCGATACCACAAATTCGCCCGTTCCGCGCTGGCCGTCGAGGATGCGGTTTAGTGCTGCTTTGTGTTGCGGGTTCTTGTTGACATCGAAGCCCTGCAGGCGGGAAATTGCCTCCGTCGAAACCAACGTCTGCCGTTCCATGTTGTTCGACTTCGTCACAAAGGCCAACTCGACCAGCGCGGCGTCTTTCTCCGGCCCCGTGAGGAAATCGAACGCACGGAGATCACGTGACAGTTCTTCTGCGGGAACTTTGTCGTCGGCCAGTAATTTCGCCAACAACGTGGGCGACTGTTTTGCCCGCGACCGCCAGACGATTTCACGTCCCGCCGAGTTGTTCCAGTCATCGCCGACTTCAGCTAACCAAGCTGCCAGACACGCATCCCATCGGTCCCGTGCTGCGATGCCCAGTGCTTCGAGCGACCAGCGGTCGCCGGCTTTATGACGAGTCGCCAACGCAACCCACAAGGGCGTTGCGTTGTTGGCATCGATTTCACGCAACGCAATCGTGCATTCGCGACGCACGTGTGCCGATGGATCGCTGGCCAGCCGTTTCACGATTGGCGCCAGTTCGAGTCCGAGCAATCGCGCCAAGCGTAAACCGGTGATGCGAATGTTGGGGTCTTTGTCTTTCAGTGCGTCGGAAACAGACTGTTCGCCGCGGCCCTCGATCTGTCCCAGCAGCCACAAGGCGCGAGCGCGGAAACGGGGATTGTCGCTACTCGAAAACAATTTCGACAATGCCGGTTCTGCTTTGGATTGCTTCTTATGCAACGCAGTCCATGCCAGATGCCGTGCCGACAGATTCGGACTTTGTAGTGCCTTGATCGCTCCCTCGACAGTTTCAAAATCATACTTCGGAATCACGTAGCCCTTGTGGCCTTTTGGTGTGATGCGGAACAGCCGCCCGCGCTGAATGTCGCCCATGCGGTGTCCACCAACACCGGGATCGTACCAGTCGGCGATGATCAATGATCCATCCGGCGCGACACACACATCGGACGGTCGAAACCATTTGTCGCGCGTTCCGTCAAGAATGTTAACCGTCTCGGCCTTGTAGCCGGCTCCGTCATTTTTCACAGGGTACGACCGCACGATGTTCGGGCCGGCGTCGCAGTGAATGATCTGGTTGTGAAACTTCTTGGGTAGCAGCTTTCCTTCATAGATCATAATGCCGGTCGGCGATCCGGCGCCTGTTTGCAGCAGGTTGGGAACGACACCGGGATCGCGGAGATGCCAGTGGCGCTTGGGGATATCCTGGTGCATGCCGGTTCGCGGTGCTCGCCAGCCGGCGCCGGTCAGTTCGTCCTTGTAGCCGTAGTTGCCGTATTCCATCACGAAGTTGATTCGCACGCCGCGGTTGCCGTCGTCGTCGTTGTCGCTTTGCCAAATTGTGCCGAACGAATCGACGGCCACTTCCCAGTTGTTGCGGAAGTTCCAGCCGAGCGTTTCAAGACCGCTGCCATCGATATTGCAGCGGAAGACCATGCCTTCCTGATACGGCTTGCGGTCGGCGCTGACGACGTTGCCCGCCTTATCGACGATCGGTTTGCCGTCTTTGTCTTTGACCTGTTTGCCGGCGTTTCCGAAGTTGAAATACAGCCGACCATCGGGACCGAAGCTGAACGAGTGAATGCCGTGATCGTGCTGCGATCCGGAGATGCCGCTGAACAGCACCTTCTTCGTGTCCGATTTGTCGTCGCCATCGGTGTCGGTGAGAATCAGGACCTTATCGAGTGCCGAGACGAGTATCGTGTTGCCCAGCACGCAAACGCCGTGAGCGGAATCGATGTCACGGCCCTGGTAGAAGACCGATTTCTTGTCGATCTTCCCGTCCTGATCGTAGTCTTCGAGGATGAGAATGCGGTCCCCTTTTTCGCGGAAGGGGTTGTTCTTGTTGGCGAACTTCCGATAGTTGACCACCTCGCAGACCCAGATGCGGCCGCGATGATCGACGTCGATATTCGACGGGCTAAGCAGCATCGGCTCGGCGGCGAACAATTCCGCCTGCAGGCCATCGCCGACATCGAGTCCCGAGAGTGCATCAATCGGATTGCGTTTGCCGAGATCTCCCGTGGGGTCGGCGGCCTGTGCATTATTTGTCGCAAGCGTGCATGCCAGCAGCAGTGCGCAAAGCGGGTAATTCATAACGTTCTTTCTTTGCATGCGATGACTGAGAATCAAAAGTGTTTGCGGCTGAATTTGCTGCTCAGGGACCCGTCGGATATCCGTTCGTATTCACGCTCTTACACGTCTTACTTCTTCGAGGCCGATTGCCGGTTCCAGTCATCCAGCATTGCCTGAATGCGGGCCGGGTTGAAATTGTCGCGGACTGCATAATCCTGGTTGGCCATCAGGTCTTTGGTGGTCAATGGTTTCGACGCCACTCCGGCTTTCGGGACTTCGCCGTGTGCCGTCCAGACGATGGCGTTCAGCACGAGTTTGCGAAACTGGTTGTGGCCCCAGTTCCAATGATCGTGTCCGCCGGTGAAACCGAAACCACGACCGCCATCTGGACGATTACGTGCCCAGGCCATGTGCTGCGGTTGCTTGTCTTCCAATACGGCTTTGCGGACGAAGGCGTTGTTATTGTGTGCGTTATCGGGCCGGGCCAGTGTGCCGTCGGCTTTCACCAGCGTGGTCGTCGGCGGCAGGTCGGTGAGAATGGGTGTTACATCCTGAAACTTCTCGCGGAATCGCATGTGGTAATACCACTCGTCGCGAATCGAAAACGGCTTGACGCCCTGGGTGGTGGGATGTTTCTGGAATTGCCGGTAGTTGGCGGTCCAATGCGGGTTGACCGACCAGTTGGTTTCGAAGTAACCGCCGGTCCAATCGAGGAAGGCGTCGCCCGATTTTCCTTTGGGAACTTCGACGCCGTAATGAATGCAGACCAGCCCGACGCCCTTCTTCATCAACTTGTCGACTTCTTCAATGTGGGCATTGAACGGATGCCCGCCGCCACCATCGGCGTAAATGACAATCGAGTCGGCATCGTCGAGAACGCTGGCGTCTTTCGGCCAACCTTCAGTGACGACGCTCGCTTCGACTGGCAACCCGCTGGCATTCAGCGCTTCGGCCAACAGCATACAGCCCGCACGGTGTTCGTGAGCGCCATAGCCGTGACTTTTGACACCGGCAATCAGCACCACCTTCCTGGTCACTTTACGATCTTTTTTTTTTAGATCGAGCTTGGTCGATTTCCTGGCGGGCTTACTGCGTTTGATGCGGATGTTGCGGAACTGCACTTTCATTGGCGGTCCGGCGTGAAGTTGCAACGCGAGAATTCCCGAGGCCCGGCGTTGCTTCTCGTCGTTGTCGGTGCAATCGATTGTCAACACGCCGTTGATCTTGTGGGTGAAATGAAATCCCTTCGCGGTGATGTGGTAGTCGTTCCAGTCTTCTTTTTTGATCTTCGATTGAATCTTT
>CAUZOL010000503.1:0-3854 GCA_963581435.1 Planctomycetota bacterium | reverse complement strand
GATCAATCGATAAACGCAAGTCTTGCTCAGAATCAGCGAGCAAGGGTTATGAGCGTTGCACATTTCGACCGGCGAAAGGCGCTGCACTTTCCGACCGGTGTTTACAATTGCTGCAGAATCCCGTGAGATGCGGGGAGGCTGCGTCGCAACCGATACTCAATACGGCCCGCTGTTGCGTGAACCGATTGGCTCCGTGCTTTCTAAGGCCCTCGAATTATCCGGGCGGTCAGATACGAACAGTCTGGAAGAACGTGACCCATTTGCTGGCTTATGCGCCGAACGCCCGAAGCGTGCTTACTTGGCACTTGCACACGCAGCCAAGCAGAATGAGTTCCCAATATGGGCGTGGAAGACGTTTCTGAATTCTTCCGCGAGGGAGGAAGACCCGTCGATATTCTCCGCGATCATCGCAGCACGGCTCTGCCGATCGACCGACGCGGAGCGGTCAGAGTTGCTATACCCAACGACATGGTGGTTGCGGAATGTGAGCAAAGCGCTGTCGAAGGACATTCCCGATTCCTTCGATCGAACCGTGCAACGAATCATCGACGCTTTGATAGACAGTCCCGCAAGCGCCACATCAACAATGCCAAGTTCAAATCGTGGACGCGACTGGGTTACCGAAGCGATCAATTCGCCTGTTGGGCATGTGGTTCAGGCGATACTCACCCAGACCTTCCGCCGTCGCCCGTCACGGCCAACAACTCAATCACGATTGTCAGCTGCGGCAGGATTGCGTTAGGCCCCGTGACCGTGAACTCCAGTTTAGGGGAGATACTGCTCGCAACCAGAATGGGCATTATCCTCCCACCGCTCTCTTTAAAGAAGATCATCGGAAAAAGTTTGTGTGACGGCAGCCAAACAGAGTTTCGGTCCAATTCTGTCCGCAAAACTCGTCGAATCGCGGACAGCAAGAAAAACCACCGAATTAGCGGACACTTTACCTGCACGCGAAACCCATGCGTATTAGCGGAATCGGACTCGACCTGACGATTTCCGTCAGACCGGTCTTTTGTCTGCACGTTTTAACCAAGGTAGTGGCGGTCCTGTCGTTTTCCATTGCGATGCCCAACTCAGCCAAACACGACGCATCGCGCATGGACCTCTCAGCGACGGATCAATGCGGGCGATGTCGGCAGTTCTGGAGTGCTATAAGCCGGTCGGGCGGAAGAGCAGATTGGAGACCGGTGGAGCCGCGTGTTTCTGGTACCAGAACAGAATAGTAGAAAAGAGAAATGGACCGAAATCGTCGGCCAGCGAAGATTCGTTCGCGTTCGCTCTGCAACCAACTGCTGCAAAGCCGTCGTTTGGTACCGCACGGTGAGCTCCCCCCGCCTTTTTAAAAATCCGCCAATCGCCGGTCTGCGTCGCCGAAGCGCGGTAGACGGACGCCCATGCGGTCCATCAGCGACAGGTACAGACTGCACGCGCGGCGATTTGCGTCTCCCTTGTCGAGATAATCGAGCACGCGTCCGGTTTTCAGGCCACCGCCGCCACCGGCCAGCAGGATGGGCATCTGATCGGCTTCGTGTTTGTCGCCGTCGAAGAGATTCGAGCAGCCACACAACAGGGAATTGTCCAGCAGCGATTGCCCCCCTTCGTCAATCTCTTTCAGCCGCTTGACCAGATAGGCAAACTGCTGGACGTGGAATTGATTGGTTTTCAGATACATGGCTTCCAGCTTGGGATCGCGGCCGTTGTGCGTCAGATCCAGATGCAGGCTGCCTTGCACTCCGTCCAGAAAGCCGAAGTTCATTTGCGACAAGTCGTTGTTCAACATGCAGGTGGCAATTCGCGTCTTGTCCATTTGAAATGCCAACACGATGAGGTCAAGCATCAACTTCATGTGGACGGGGACGTCTTGCGGCAACGGGTCGCCCGGACGCGGCATATTCGGCTTCGACAATGTCGGTCGCCAACCTTCCAGGCGGTCATCGCGAGTGGCACGGTCGAGTCGTTTCTCGATATCGCGAATCGATTCCAGGTAGTCATCCAGCTTGGATCGGTCACTGTCTGAGAGGCGGCTTTTCAGACTCTTTGCTTCGGCCAGCACCTGATCGAGGATGCTGCGGTCGATGCGGCGATCTTTCCCGTCACCCACGAGAAGGTCAAACACACGCGCGGGGTAAATCTCTTTCGTTGCGGGCTTCTTGCTCGACTTCCAGGAAATGCAGGAGCCGTAAATCATCGACAGGCCGTCTTCCAATCGAAGCTCAGTCGGCTCGACTCCCAGGACCAGACTGGGGATGGCTGTGTGATGGCCGATTTGCTGGACCAGAACCTGATCCATCGTCTTGCCGACGCGAATGTCGCTTTGTTCGGTGCTGACCCACGCGCCGGAGAGCAGATTCGGCATCCGGCCCAGGTGGGCACTCTTGTGCCTTACGGCTTGTTCGTTGAACAGACCGCGCAGGAAAACCATGTCTTCACGATACGGCTCCATCGGCTTCAGTCCGGGGCCGATTTCCATCGCCTTGCCGCTTCCCTTGGCCCACCAGTGAACCGGCTCAACGCCGTTGGAAAAAAAGACACAGGCGAAGCGAACGGGTGGCTTGTGTGCGGTAACTTTCGTCGCACGCTTGCCGGTTTCGGCTGCGCGCAACGGAAATGATTCAAGAAAGGGCAACGCCAATGCGCAGCCGGCACCGCGCAGAAAACTGCGGCGCGAACTTTGTTGCTCGGCTGGCGATCGGTTAACGGTCGTCATTGTTGGAGTCTTTCTTGCCGGAATCCTGCTTGTCGGCGGAAGCTGCTTGTGATTTTTCTGACCGGTTCGCCGCGCCGGTGGCGGAATTGCTTGCTCATGACAATCTTGACGATCAACTCCGACAACCGATCTTCCGTTTCCAGGCCTGCCAGCATCTGTTCAATCAGCGGCCGGTCTGTGAGCAACTCGGTGCGCCCCAGTGCATAGCCTAGCAGCTTCGTACACAGCGTTCGATGAAAATCCTTCTGTCGAACGGCTAAATACCTGCGCAATCCATCCGGTCCGGAGATCTTGGTTCCATCGTTCATTGTGCCGGTCGCATCGATGACCTGCCCATCACGATACTTATCCCGCCAGCGACCGACTGAATCGAATTGCTCCAGCGCGAACCCCAATGGGTCGAACCGGGCGTGACAATTCACGCAGGATGCGTCACTGCGATGGGCGACCAACCGCTGTCGCAAAGTCAGTCCATCGGCAAGGACATCGTCGGCGGGAATCGATCCGGCATCCGGCGGTGGTGGTGGAACAGGTGTTCCCAGCACGCGGCGCAGAATCCAATCGCCGCGTTTGACGGGGCTGGTCCGCAGCGGAGCCGATGTCGCAGTGAGTACGGCCCCCAGGCGAAGCAAGCCTCCACGATGGAACGTCTTCACGTCGGCAACCAACATCGGTGCATCAGACAATTCGACCTGCGTTTTCACGCCATAATGCTGCGCCAACTCGCGGTTCAGAAACGAGTAATCGGCAAACAGAATCTCCTGAACCGGACGGCCCTGGCGGACGATGTGCTCGAAAAACGAAACGGCCTCATCATACATGGCCGTCTTCAGCGAGTCGGTGAATTCCGGAAAGCGTTCCACATCGATACCACGGTGACCATCGAAGCGATAGAAACCAAACCATTGTCCGAAGAATTCGGTGGCAAAACGTCGCGCCTTGGGATCGCGCAACATCCGCCGCGTTTGTGCGACCAGTTGTTTCGGATCGTTCAATCGGCCTGCCGCAGCCACTCGGCGAAGTTCGGCATCGGGAGCCGAAGCCCAAAGGAAATAGCTCAACCGGCCGGCCAGTTCCAAATCGGAAAGTGGCACAATGCCCGGTTGATTCAGTGAGACTTCCACCTTGTAGAGAAAAGCAGGAGCCA
>CAUZOL010000502.1:0-3864 GCA_963581435.1 Planctomycetota bacterium | reverse complement strand
CCAGAAGAAGTCGGTAATGCGCATTCAGAGATTCCATCGTCTCGACCTCGGAAATCCCCCATGATCCCGAGATCGATTCCACACGTCAAATCAAGCAGCACCCACTAAAATGCGCGAAGAACCGTAAATTGCGGGGTTGTGGTGACGTGTTGATCGAACGCGATCGACAACCGGCCTAAAGCCGGCTGCTCGCTTACACGGTCGCCTGCATACGTTGGTGGTGTCGTTCTTGTGCCGCTTGGATGAAGCCGCAGAACAGCGGGTGTGCGGCGTCCGGTTTCGACTTGAATTCCGGGTGGTATTGGACGGCCACGAACCAGGGGTGATCGGGGATTTCGATCACTTCGACCAGCTGGTGCTCGGGATGGATGCCTACGGCAATCATGCCGGCATCGGTAAAGGCCTGCTGATACTCGGGATTGAACTCGTAGCGGTGCCGATGCCGTTCGGTAATCTCTTCGCTGCCGTAACAGGCGGCCGCCCGCGAGTCGGGGGTGAGTGCACAGGGTTGGGCACCGAGCCGCATTGTCCCGCCTTTGTCGGTCACGTCTTTTTGTTCTTCCAGCAGGCAGATGACCGGGTCGGCGGTATCGGAAGCGAACTCGCTGCTGTTGGCTTCTTTGAGCCCTAGAACGTTGCGAGCAAATTCGATCACCGCGCACTGCATTCCCAGGCAGATGCCGAAGTAGGGGATCTCGCAACTGCGTGCGAACTCGATCGCCTGGATTTTTCCTTCGATGCCCCGCATACCGAATCCGCCGGGAACCAGAAGGCCGTCAACACCGCTCAGCAGCATCTCCGGACCCTGCTGTTCCAAGTCTTCGGCTTCAATTCGTTTGATCAGCACGCGAGTCGATTTTGAGAAACCGGCGTGGTCGAGCGACTCGTAAATCGATTTGTACGCATCGCGATGCTCGATGTATTTGCCAACGACGGCGATGGTCACTTCGTGTTCTGGAACACGAATCTTTCGCATCAACTCCTGCCAGTCGTCCAGATCGAGCGGCCCGGCCGGCAGGCTGAGTTTGTCGATAATGAGTTGGTCCAGCTTGTCTTCCGCCAGACCGATCGGCACTTCGTAAATCGAGAATTCCTTATCCACCTCGACGATGACCGCCTGCTTTTCGACGTTGCAGAACAGGGCGATCTTATCGGTCTGGTCGCGGTCAATTGGCCGTTCGGTCCTCACGATGAGAACATCGGGCTGAATTCCGATCTGCCGCAGTTGGCCGACGCTGTGCTGTGTCGGTTTGGTCTTGGATTCACGGGCCGCCTTCAAATACGGAACCAGCGTGAGGTGAATGAACAGGCAATTGCCCTTGCCGATGTCCAGCGGAATTTGCCGGATCGCTTCCAGAAACGGCAGCCCTTCAATGTCGCCGACCGTCCCTCCCAGTTCGGTGATGACGACATCGACGTCGGGACCACCCAGATTGAGAATCGACTGCTTGATCTCGTCGGTCACGTGCGGGACGACCTGTACGGTGCGGCCGAGGTATTCGCCACGGCGTTCTTTTTCAATCACGCGCAGGTAAATTTGCCCGGTGGTGTAGTTCGACTCGCGCGACAGCGGGCTGTTGGTGAACCGCTCATAATGTCCGAGATCGAGATCGGTTTCGGAGCCGTCATCGAGCACGTACACCTCGCCGTGTTGATAGGGGCTCATGGTGCCGGGATCGACGTTGATGTACGGATCGAGCTTCTGCATCCGCACGCTCATGCCGCGTCGTTCCAGCAGCAGCCCAATCGAAGCCGATGTCAGCCCTTTGCCCAGGGAACTGACCACACCGCCGGTCACAAAAATATGTTTAGTCATTGGTTTCGGAAATCAGAAGACAAAGGTCAGGAATCAGGCCGCACGATCAAGTTCACGTTGAACGAACCGAGCATAGTCTTCCGGCGTGTCGATGCCAACCGCTGGGTGATCGACAATTCCCACGCGAATCAAAGCTCCTGCTTCCAGGGCGCGTAATTGCTCCAGTTTTTCCAGCTGTTCCAGCCGCGACGGCGGCAGTTGCGTCAATTGCAGCAGGAATTCTCGGCGGTAGGCGTAGATGCCCAAGTGCAGCAGCCACGGGGATTGAGAGGGGGAGCTTGGGCGAGCGGCCGGCGTAAGCCGGCTGATTCGATCGTCCGCATCGCGCACAAATGGGATGGGAGCGCGACTGAAATACAGGGCGCGGCCGTCGGCGGCGATGACAACCTTCACACAGGCGGGATCGTCGCGGTCGGTGATTGTGGGAATTGGCGTAGCCAATGTCGCCATTTCACAACCGGCGTTGTTGGCGACCAGCGCGACCAGCGTGTCGATTTGCGCAGGATCGATCTCCGGTTCGTCTCCCTGAACGTTGACGAGAATGTCGGCTTGGGGACAACAACGGCGGGCAATTTCGGCGATGCGATCGGTCCCGCTGGGATGTTCGCCCGTGATTTCCGCACGGCCGCCAAATGCGCGCACGCTGGCGGCAATTTCGGGGCTGTCGGTTGCGACGATCACTTCGTCCAGCGACTCGGCTCTGCAGGCCGCTTCCCAAGTGTACTGAACAAGTGGCCGGCCGGTTTCGTCTAACAGCAACTTCCGCGGCAGCCGCGTCGATTGCAGCCGGGCCGGAATGATTCCCACGGTTCGCATGCAAGAACTCCATTTCGTTGCTGCGCCAGATCAGATGCTATCCAAATGTTTGCACCCGCGTTTTAGCAGATGAAGCACACGTTGTCAAAATTCGGACTCTCCGCAAACGGGGTCAGCTGTTCTCAAATGGTCGCGGCGGCTCATTCCTTCACACCGCCGGGCGACGGTATTGAAACCCCAACAAGGCGGCACCCATCAGAAACACCGCAAAGCCAAGCCATGCCACCGCGGGATTTACAAACAGAAAGAACGCCACCAGCCCCACACCCACCATCGCCTTCGGCAGACTATGGAAAATGGCCGATCCGGCTCGGGCACGACTCAGCAGCCCCGCCAGCCCAATTCCCACCGCCAACCACACCAGCGTCCAGACCATTCCGAGTCCGGCTTCCACCGACTCGCGCGGCCGGACGGACAAAGCCAGCTTCGGGTTGCCGCTGACCTTGGAAAACGAAATCGCCTGCCCATCAACGGGGACTTCAATATCCAGCGACAAACCATCCGCCTGCGCCCATTTTCCGTCATTGGCCACGAATTCCGGCGTCGAAATGTCTGCTTTCAGGCGCTCTTGAAACCGTTGATTAGTGACGATCCGCTCTGTCGTTGCGTCTCGTAACGCGTCCATGTCTGTCGCACCCGGTTCGTTGGCCGGTTGCGCTGTTTGTGGCCTCTGGTTCGGTGCCCGGTTCTGTCTCTGCACGTCGAAATTCAATCCTTGTTGGCGGTTCAATTCTTTCTGTTGATCACCAAAAGACTGTTGCGCCCGTTTGCCGAAGCGCGATTCTTTTCCGCCGCCTTTTTCTCCATTACCGGGTTTGCCTTCTCCCGGTTTGCCGTCACCGGGACGTCCTTCGCCTGGCATGACGCCGAAGTTTATGGAATCGACAATCCCCTTCTCGCCGCTGACGACGATGCCCGCCGAATTGCTCAGAAATTGATTGTCCGACTGACGCTTAAACTCCAGTTTTTGTCCTCGTTCGTCCAATTGTATACTGCTGCGGCCATCAACAATGATGGCGGTCTTGTTGGCTTCGTCGATTCGGAAGTTACGACGATTGAATCGTTCCTGTTCGAGCGCCTGTTCCTGCAGTTTGTTGAATTGGCGTACCTCATCAGTGTCCTCCAATACATTCGTTAAGGACCGTTCGAGAAATTAATGTCGCTCAGAAAGCCGTGATTTGTTAGGAGTGCCATCCAGCAAATTGTTTACGAATGATCCAGGGAGGCCAAGG
>CAUZOL010000501.1:0-3866 GCA_963581435.1 Planctomycetota bacterium | reverse complement strand
TTTGTGCCTGCCCCTTGGGCAGCCCGCGGCCCAAAGGATCTGTCATCACGACAAATGACGGCAGGTTGTCGTTCTCACTTCCCAGCCCATAGGTCACCCATGAACCGACACAGGGATACCCCATGCGGCTGACTCCTGTATTCAACGTGAACAGGGCAGGCGAATGGTTGTTGGACTTGCCACGGCACGAATGCACGAACGCCATGTCGTCGACGTGCCGAGCAGTATTCGGGAAGATGTCGGAAACCCATTTTCCACACTGGCCATACTGCTTAAAGCTGAATGGAGACTGCATGATCGGGCCGACTTTCTCCGGAAAGAAACCGACTTCGTTGTCGAACCCTTCCAGCTTCTTGCCGTTTGACTTGGCCAACTGGGGTTTGTAATCCCAGGTATCCACGTGGCTTTGGCCGCCGTTCATCACCAACCAGATAACCGACTTGGCACGCGGCGTGATCCGCGGAATCGAGGACGCGGCTTCCACGATTCCAGGAGTACAAAGCGAACTAAGCGCAAGGGCGCCCAGCCCATGGCCGCCAATGCCGATGAAGTCGCGTCGCGAAGGTTTTGAGCTTGAGTTCATAATTGCCGTCTCAATCTACGTAGATGAATCCGTTAAGTGAGAACATCGCCTGTGCGAAGTCGGCCAGTGCGGCGGACTTCGCTTTGGAAGAGTTACTTTGCTCGTAATCTTTCTGTTGTGCATTTATGAACTGTGTTGCAGCTCGCAGTTCACTCTTGGAAGGCTCCCGGTTCAGCGCCAACCGAAACGCGTTGGTAACGATCGTCGAAAGATCGTCCTCTGGCTGCTGTGAGATCCTGGCGGCGAATGCCTGGGCCAGTTCGCGGATATAAGGGCTGTTGATCAGCAACAATGCTTGCGGCGCCGTTGTCGTCGAGTTTCGACGGCCAGCACTCGTCAGTGTTTCCGGTGCATCGTAAAGATTGAGCATCGGATTCAGCAGACTGCGTTTCACGGTAAAATAGATGCTCCGCCGCTTCTGCCGGGGATCTAGCGTGCCACTGCCAAACATCGCACGATCCAATTGGCCTGACACGGCCAGGATCGAATCGCGTACGGCTTCGGCTTCCAAACGACGGGGTGCGTAACGCCAAAGCAGTTTGTTGTCAGGATCGTTTTTTCCGGCGACCGCCGAGAACGCGGATTCCTGCTGGAATGTTTCGCTGGTCATAATCAGTCGGTGAACGTGCTTCAGGCTCCAGTTATTCCGAACCAACTCGCCCGCGAGCCATTCCAACAACTCCGGATGATTCGGCAACGCCCCCTGCGTGCCAAAATCGTTGACCGTTGCCACCAAGCCCCTACCGAAGTGATGTTGCCAAAGGCGATTCACAATCACACGCGCCAGTAAGCTTCCGGCGCCATACTTCGTATCGGTTATCCAATTGGCGAGCGACTTGCGGCGATAGGAGGACTTGCTTTCCGGCGGCGGATTCTCGATCCAATGCGACTCGTTGTCCTCATGCTGCATGAGGATTTGCAGAAAGCTCTGAGTGGCGAGTTCACGTTTTGAATTCGGGTTGCCCCGATTGAGAATGTATGTGCGATCATAGAACTCCGGACCCTGAACGTTATAGACGCCCGGTCGAAAGCCCTTCCGGCCCTCGGTCGAGACGAAGACCGTTTTCTGCGGGTTATCCGGCTTCTGGGTGAGATGACTTGCTATCTCGGCTGAAAGGCGCTGCCACTGCGGATCGAATAGACGAGACCAATTGAACAGCTTCTCTGCTTGCTGGGGACTCCGCCCGGCGACTGGAGTTTTGGCGATGCCCTGAATCTCCTCAGGGAGACCTTGCTGCTTCACCTTGAAATAGAAACCGCCGATACCAGGGCCGTTGACAACTTTGACCAGCAAATGATGCTCGCCTTCTGGAAGCGTTACATGAGCCAACGCCTGATCAGGGTTCACAGCGCCCGCAACGATACGTTCCGCGATCAGCTTCCCGTTTAGCCACGCTTTCACGGTATCGTCTGCGCCAAAGGAAAGGACCGTTGGGGTTGCCGATTCAGCGGTGATCGTACGGTGGAAAAAGAAAACGCTGTTGCTTTGGGAAATGCGATGGCTCGTTCCGTTGGCAAGTTCCGGCCTGGGACGCCACGTCGCGTCAGGATCAGGTTTAGAACCGGGCGTCCACTCGGGCGGGAAAACGGAATTGTGTCCAGCAATATATCCAGTCGTCTTGAACGGCCCGGTTGACTGCCAAGGGCTGAGCACCAGCGGCAGGTACTCGCTCACCGGGTTCGTGTACAACTCGCTGTTTCGTGATTCCTTTTCATAGTCCCCCAGTCTGGCGACCAGTTTCTGGTGGTCACGTTCGAAGACTTCCAGCGCCTCGTCCACTTCGGCTGATGGCTGCGTCACCACAATTTCCGCACGAACCGTGGTGGTAAACGTGGAGAGCAGGCGATAGTAATCGTTTGAAGTAATCGGATCATATTTGTGATCGTGACAACGGGCACAGCCGACACTGAGGCCTAGCATGGCCGTCATGGTGGTGGAGAGGATGTCATCCAGTTCGTCGTAACGTTCTTTTTCCACCTGATTCTTCGTGATGACCGCGTTGCGAACGCCACAGCCCAGAAAACCGGTCGCCTTGAGTGCTTCGATGTTATCCGGTGCGAATTCGTCGCCTGCGATTTGCCACTGAACAAACTGGTTGTACGGAAGATCGTCGTTAAACGCCTTAATGACGAAGTCGCGAAACTGATAGGCGTTGGGTCGCATCCCATCCAACTCAAAACCGCCACTCTCCGCAAAGCGAGCAACGTCGAGCCAATGCCGTGCCCAGCGTTCACCGAAATGTTGGTTCTCGAGAACACGATCGATAAGTTGTTCGTAGGCATCGTCAGCGGGATCATTCATATACCGCTTGAACTCTTCCGGTGAGGGAGGCATTCCGATGGCATCCGCGTAGACACGCCGAACGAGAGTACGTTTGTCGGCTCTTTGCGACGGCTTGAGGCCGTTCTTGCGGAGCCGCTTCCGGATGAACGCGTCAATGGGATTACCGGAGGGCCGAGCGTCGGTTCGTTCGGGGACCGGTGTTTCCTGGAGTTCGCGAAACGACCAGTGCGATTCATAAACCGCGCCTGCTTGAATCCAGCGGCTTAGGACATTCACTTCGTCTTTGGACAATGGTTTTCCGTGACCGGGCGGCGGCATCTGCGAATCGGGATCCTGAGAGGTGATGCGTGCCATCAATTCACTCGCCGCCGCGTCGCCGGGGACGAGTGCATCGTATTCGAGGGCCACGTTTCGCAGGTCGAGTCTCAAGTCGGTCTCTTTGGCGTCCTCGCTGTTCCGGTCTGGCCCATGACAGACAAAGCACTTTTTCGCCAATAGACGCCGTGCCTGCTGAGCAACATCGTCTGCCCGAGCTTGAGATCCGCGAGCAAAGAGCGCCAGCAGAATGGCCGTGATGAGCAGGATGGACTTTATCGGATCACCTCCGAACTTGTGCTGTTTTCGTTCGTCATTCATTCTTCGGTTCCTTTGGCTGCTTTCGCTGCCTCATGAATTCGCTGTTCCGCCTCGTTCAGATGCGTCAGCGCATCCTTCAGTTCTTCGGGAAACCAGCGACGAGATGGGTTCTTGTGGTCGCGGCTGCTGGGTTGTGTCTGGCGGTTGCCGTACAGAAACGCCCAGTTGGTTGGACGCCAGTAGCGGAACCAAAGATCGTTCTTCTGCCTGATTGCCTGGCATAGTTCTTCAGCAGCCTTCGGCAGAAGCACCCCTCTGGACTGATGCTTTTTGATATGAGTGACTCGTTCCGAAAATCCAAGCTGTGACGCAAACGCCTGAGCCGCAAACCATTGTCCGTCAGGAGAAAGATGCATTCCGTTG
>CAUZOL010000500.1:0-3867 GCA_963581435.1 Planctomycetota bacterium | reverse complement strand
TGATAAGGTGTACCGGCTGACGATAGCCAAGTAGTCCAAGCGTCCGCGCAAACACAGAAAATCTCAGATCAGAGACCAACATCCTATGCCTGTTTTCAATTGCAGATTTCTTTCGTTGATTCTGAGCACACTCCTTGTAAGCCACGGATTTCCAAGTGCGTCAGCTCAAGACGAGTCAGAGCCGGTCAGACAAACCAAGCGAATTCGGCGAGTGCTCTACAACTTCGACGGCGACTCCTGCATGACGAGGAAGGCGGGCAGCAAGAGGCCAGTGTCGGTCAACGTCGACGACATGAAGCGTTTGATTGAGGAAGTCGCTTACGACGGCAGCCGCGTCGATACGGTGCTGGTGTGCATTAACGCGCAGGTGATGTATTACCCGACAAAAGTTGGCACGATGCGAGGCATGCATTCGACGCCGGAAGAGCGAGAAAAGTGGCCAGCTTCAGAGAAGCAACGGTTTCGGAATATGAAGGCGTTCTTTGATGCCGGAGTCGATCCGTATGCGGTCATGCTGGCTGAAACGAAGCGGCGCGGACGAGAGGCGTTGCTCACGTTTCGCATGAATGACGATCACGGCAACGATTTTCTTCGTACACAGTTTTTAGCGGACCATGCTGACTGGCGTCTGGGCACCGAGCAGTACCACGGCAGCGGGGCCATGGACTTTGCACGCGACGAGGTTCGCGACTACACCTTTCGGCTGATCGAAGAAGCCGTGCGGCGCTACGACTGCGATGGGATCGAACTTGACTTCAACCGATTCCCGAGTTTCTTCAAAGACAGGTCGGTCGATGAGCGTGTTGCCAAAATGAACTCGCTGGTCGAGCGGGTTCGCAAAATGCTCGACGAGGTCGGACGGGAACGCGGCCGCCGGCTGGTGCTCGCCGTGCGTGTGCCGTCGAACTTTGGCGACACGCCGCCCACGCCGGAAACAGCGAGGAACCTCGGCTGTGACGTGCCCGCGTGGGTGAAACGCGGTTGGGTTGATTTCGTCGCGGTCTCTGAGTTCCTGTTCGAACGCGGCGATCTGCCTATCGACAAGTGGAAGCAGGCCATCACGACCGTGCCGGTCTACGGCGGCATCGAATGCACGAAAGGCGGCGGAGCGAAAAACCTCACCGCCGACGAATATCGCCACGCGGCGACTCAACTCATCAAAGCGGGAGCGGACGGCGTTTACCTGTTCAACTTCTTCACATCGCGTGAAGGCGGCGAAGCGGCTTATGAGCCTCCGTTTGAAGTGTTGCGCGACCTGGCCGTAAAAAAGGAAAGTGATCAGACGGCTTCCTCGCGAACGAACGGATGGAAGCCACACGAGGTCCGGCAATTGGCCGGCAAGGCGGGTGGCGTTCGGCTTCCGGCGAGATTTCAGATCGTCACCGAGAGTTGGAATCGAGTGGTCGCAGTTCCCTACATCGTCAACATGCCGGAGAAGGACCGGTTGCTGATGCTGGTCGGTTGTGACTATCCGCATCGCGCCTTCGTTTTGACCAGCGCCGACCGCGGAGCCACATGGACAGATCCTCGTCCCGCGCGCATCGGCGACGATGGCAAAGCATCGATCGGTCTGGGCACGAGTCTGGCTTACGTCGGCAACGGTAAGTTGATTTTCTACGAGACCGGCAGCGTCGGAACCGGACACCCGTCGCGCTGGTTCAGCTCGGACTATGGCCAAACCTGGGGCGACCCCGTGGCGATTGCACGGACGTCCGACGAGAAGCGCTGGTCCATCTGGGATCCACCGCTGGTTGATCGTCATCCCAGAACTGGCAAGATCACGCAACTTGCGGAGACGGGCTACGCGCAATCAGGTACCAGTTCGCAGGCCGACATTCGCTTCAGTACCGATGAGGGGCAAACGTGGAGTAAATCAATCAAGGTCCCGCAATGGCAGGGCGTTAATGAGGCGTACTTGTTTCGCGCCGGCAACGGCGATTTGCTGGCAGCCTGCCGGACCGACGTTCCGCGACGGCTGAAGGGAAAGACTCTGGACCATTACGAAGGGCTGGGAATTTCAATCTCCAAGGATGACGGCCGCACCTGGTCAGCGGTCAATAAGCTCTACGACTACGGTCGTCATCATCCGTCGTTGGTCCTGATGCCCAACCAGGACATTGTCATGACCTATGTCGTGCGACTGGGATATGTCGACGACCGGAACGGCTTTCCGCAATTCGGCATCGAGGCCGTGGTCAGCCACGACCACGGCGCTACGTGGGATCTCGATCATCGCTATCTGCTGCATGTCTGGTCCGGCAAACGGAAGGGCAAGACCTACTGGTGGCCCAGCAGTCAGGCAACGTCGTCCACGCTGATGCGCGACGGCGCGATCCTGACAGCTTTCGGAACCGGATACCGCATCAAGGCTGGTGAAGACAGTCCACAGGCTCCGCGTGACGTCGGACTGATCGAGTGGCGGCTCAACACAAAGCCTGTCAACGCCGAAAGCACAATCCGAGACGCGCCCTTCGACTCCGATCTGCGCAACGTATTTGATCCGAAGGAGTAGCATGTTTCGACAAGACAAGCGACTTCGAAACCGTAAGGACATGCCAAACCAGTCCTTTGCGATGGAGACAATCGGCTGGTTTAGGCCAGGCGAAACTGGTTGATAGGCCTGCTAGCTGAGGATACCATGGCGAGCATGAGAGATCGCGTTTATCGCGAGCAGTTCGACGAAGGCCCGGGCGGTTGGTACGGTTGGATCAGCAACGCGGGCGGGCCAAAGCCGCTGCAATGGCAGCCAGGCCAACTCACATCGCGCAGCCCCTGGTGGATTGACTACAACCACGCGCCGCCCGGCGCCGGTTATATGCACATGGTTTATAGCCTCGCCACAGTTGGACCGCAGGGCGAGGTCTTCACCGAAGCCGGTGGGACCAACCGTTTCATTGCCGATCGATGCCCGACCGACTTTACCAATGCCTCCCTGACGCTTCGCACCCGCGGCGAGTTGGTGACTCAGGGCAGCCAGTTCGTCCTGCTGATCCAGGGTAGCGTTGAGGGCATCACCAGCGGCTGGTTGTGTACAGGTCAGCCGTTCGACGTGACCGACTCGTGGTCGGAGGATACGATCGTGCTCGACCCCAATCCCGCCAACTGGACCGCGTTGGGCGTACGCCATGACCGCGCAGACATGTACGGCATTAAGCCGCTCGATCACGTGCTGTCAGACGTCAACGTCAACATAATGCTCGTATTGTTTCCACTGGAGGTCGCCGCGATGGGGCCGCTTGACGGCGACCCCCACATACTTCGGCCAGAACGTGACTACCCCGTCTGGCAGCACAGGCTGCCTGAAGGCTACGTCACTATTAATGAAGTGCGGATTGACTTCTCATAAATGACCCCTATGCCACGTTCAACCGTTGCAGACACACTTAAGGGCTAACAGCATGACAGTAACTTCACGACTGTTGAGGCCCATCACACTTCTATTCCTCTTGGCCTCTGTCAATCTTGCTCCGCAATTCGCACGCGGAGAGTGGCAGGCGCATCACATCCGCCAAGGCGATGGAAAGGGGGGCTGGGCGACGCGAGCCGCGCTGCGACAGGTGCTCAAGCATCCTGATTCCGAGTTCACTATGCCATTCAGTCTGGTTCAGATGGGTAACGGCGAGATCGCCATCCTCGTCAGCCGGGAGAAAGCAAAACCCGGCGGTGGTCGGATCGTCGAGCCAAATATTGCCTTCAGCAAAGATGACGGCGCAAGCTGGTCCGCTTTTCATGCCATTGCGAATATAAAAGGTCGCCCGGTATTCCTCACATGGCTCGGCGGCAAACGCCTTTCGTTTGCTACGCAAACCTGGGAGGACGCCAAGGAGCAACGCGTCTTCAGTGACGATTACGGCCGCAGCTGGCATA
>CAUZOL010000499.1:0-3869 GCA_963581435.1 Planctomycetota bacterium | reverse complement strand
TTTGAATACATTGAAGTGTTCTACAACCGAGAACGCCTGCACTCAACATTGGACTACCAGAGCCCGGAACAGTTTGAGCAGGCGGTATAATACTAACGGAGTGTCCACAAAGTTTGGGGAAGTTCACTTTGTCATTCCTTTGATGTGCACAAGTCCTGCGTCGGTTATTTGTGTGTTCTCAACAAGAAGAGTGACGAGGTTCGTCAGTCCCTCCAGGTGTGCCAATCCCGCATCGCCGATTGGAGTGTTGTCGAGGCGAAGATCGGTGAGACTCATCAACCCCCGGAGATTCGCTAAGCCGTCGTTGGTGACCTGTTTTTTCGACAATCCGATATGCCGAATTCGGAATGGCTGCTGCGGCAACTCGTCGACGGTTTTGAAATCCCCAGCATCCGTTCCTATTGTTCCGCCGAGTCCTAACGCCCACTTCGCGGCTTTGCGATTGGCAGCCGCGGTTGACAAGGCGCTCGCGCCGGATGAGGCAGTTGCTGCTGCCGATGTGATCTTTGACACATTCCAGACCTTGAGCGTGCCGTCATCAGCGCCGCCGACGAACCACTTGCCATCGGGACTGAAAGCGACCGACACGAACTGGCTGGAGTGAAATGCGGTCGATTGCAATTCCTTTCCGGTCGCAACGTCCCACAATTTAACGGTCTTATCGGGACTGGGACTGATAATCCATCGGCTGTTGGGACTGAAGGCAACCCCATGCGCAACACCAGCGTGTCCGCTGATCGTCCTTGTTTCCTGACCTGTGGCGGCATCCCAAATTTTCATCGTCCGGTCGTGGCTACCACTGACAATCCATTTGCCGTTGGGACTGAAACAAACGGCATCGATCCTGTTGGTGTGTCCGTTGAGCGTCCTCACTTCCTGACCGGTCGCTGTGTCCCAGACTTTGACGGGTTTGCCGAAGCCTCCGCTGACAAGTTGCTTGCCGTCAGGACTGAATGCAACACAGGTGAGTCCGATCTCGTGACCTTTAAAAGAACGCAATTCTTCTGCGGTCACGGCATCCCAGATTTTGAGCGTGTTTTTCGTGCCGGCGCTGACAATCTGGCTGCCATCGGGGCTGAAGGCAACCCCGTAGACAGTACCTGGGTGTCTCCCAAGGACTCGAATCGATTCTCCCGTGACGGCATCCCAGATTTCGACGCCCCCACTGCCGCTGGCGATTTGTTTGCCATCGGGGCTGAAGGTTACTGCAGTCACGCGGCCTTTCGCATCGAGAGTGAGGAGTTCCGCTCCGGTTGAGGTATCCCAGACGCGAACCATTCGGTCCTCCCCGACACTGGAGATCCGCTTGCCGTCCGGACTGACAGAAACCGCGTTGACTCGACCGGTGTGTCCTTTGAATGGCTCTTTTCCGGCATTCGCCGAACCGGTAGTCTTTGCAGCACGAATTGTCCCGAACCGCAATTGCGAGGCACGGGCCGAACCTTTATCGGTGGGGCCAATGATGACGCCGCCGGTTCCTTTGGCCACTTCGGTGACCGACTGTTTGGTGAACTTGGTGGATGCGTTGAACTTCATCGGGAGTACGGAGGTGACCTGCGTTGTCGCGACTACTTTGCCGTCGAGCAGGAACTCGTAACTTCCGTTGGCAGCGAGTTTACTTGTCAGTCGATGGGATTGATCTTCCAGCTTGAAGACCTCCGCAAAGTCGGCCGATTTTTGCAGCGGAAATCCCTTGTATCCCGGCCCGTAGGTCCGGCTCTTAGGCCATTCGCCGGGACTGCCGATATGGAATCCTGTCGGTCCAACAGTGACAACAACATGCCCTGCCTGATAAGGATGAATGAAAAGGATGCCCCGCGAATGGCCGTCGCGCGCAAATTCGCACGACCAGACGGTTCCCTTCGTTTCCCATCCGGCCGGTGCAGCGATCAAAAATCCGTTTGCGCCACGGCGACCGTCACCCGGTGGCGCATTGAACGCGACCGCTTGTGCGTTGAGCGCAGTTGGCGCACGTTTCGACTCCAGCTTTTCGCAAATCAGCGAAATTCCCGATGTATCCGGGGCAGTCGCAGGCGCTACTGCAATACTCGCAGCCGTCCCAAATCGCAATTGCAAGGCGCGGGCGGAACCGCTGTCGGTGGGGCCGATGATGGCGCCGCCGGTTCCTTTGGCCACTTCGGTAACCGGCTGTTTGGTGAATTTGGTGTTTGCGTTGAACTGCAGCGGTAGTGCGGAGGCGACCTTGGCGGTGGCGACCACTCTGCCGTCGAGCAGGAATTCGTAGCTGCCATCGGCGGAGAGTTTGCTGGTGAGTTGCTGGGATTGATCGGTCAACTTAAAGACGTCGGAAAAGTCGGCTGATTTTTTAAGCGCGATTCCCGGATAGCTGGGCAGGTACGCCTGGTTCCTTCCCCGAGTAGGCCATTGACCGGGACTGGCCAGATGCAGACCGTTGGGTGTGACGGTGGCGACAACGTGTCCCGTGCCATGCGGGTGAATGAAGATGACGCCACGCGAAGGACCGCTGCGGCTGAAATCACAGGACCACAACGTACCTTGCGTTTCCCATCCGGCCGGCGCAGCGATCAGGAATCCGTTAGCGCCGCTACGACCGTTGCCCGGTGGTGCATCGAAGGTAACGGCCTGTGCGTTGAGTCCCGCCGGGGCGCGTTTCGATTCCAGCTTCTCGGCTACCAGCGGGACTGCCGATGTATCGAGGGGTGTGGCAGCTTGACGGTCTGAAGTGGAGAAACTGAGCGTCACGTCATAGACACGTGCTCCCCCTTGCCTGTCAACGAGAGCGACATAAACACCATCGGGCGCAATCCTGAAGTGGAAGGCTCCCCGACCTTCGTGAATGGTTAGTGTGGCATCCTGGAAATTCACGTTATCCGGCATAAAACGAGTCTTGCCTGAGTTGCGGATTTCCTTATCTTTCTGCGGATTCCAGACGACTCCGTTGAGCGTAACTTTCTTGGGCCAACCGCCCTCGCGGTGGTTCCAGTTTGCCCGGTTTTTGAACACTCGCAACTCATCAAGCCCATCAATCGTGCCGGTGAAGCGGACCTCGGTTCTCTTGCCTTCCTGGTCCGCGCCAGCCGGTGGACGCGCTGCAATCGGCTCGGAACCAGGTGACAAAACGGGGAGTCGGACGGTTACGTCATAGACATCTCCTCCGGCCGCATTATCAACGAAGTTGACGTAGACATGATCCTTAAACTTGTGGAAATAAATGGCGTCCCGGCCTTTGTGGATGGTCAGCGTCGCATTCAGAAAATCAACCGAGTCCGGCATAAAACGAGTCTTACCCGTATTGAGGATTGCCTTGTTCTTCTGCGGATTCCAGTCCATTCCATTGAGTGTCATGCGGGTGGGCCAACTTTGGTCGCGATGGCTCCAGTTTGCCCGGTTGCTCAACAGCCGCAAATCTTCAATTCCGTCAATGAAGCCGGTGAGCCGGACTTCGACAAATTGGCTTGGGGCAGCTGTGGTCGATGCCCCAGCCGGAATGATCAATGCCGGGGCGATATATTTTTCCCAGCTGTAGGTGAACGATTCGCCCTTCTTACAGAGACGTTCGTAAATGGTGGACTGCGGATGATTGATGAGGTCCACTTTGCCGACAGACTTCCAGCCAGCCGCCGCCATTTGAGCGGGTGACGTGATTTGTTCTTTCCAGCCGCCACTGGAACGGCCGCCACCACCCGGTCGTCCAGAGAGAATCATGTAGACGATGCCGTCGCTGGTGACATCGAACTTTGTTGTGTTGGCGCTGACATTGCCACCTGCCACAAACTGGAATCCGGACGCAACGAGCTTAGAACGTGTCTTCAAATTGCATGAATTGATAAAAATCGCTACGACTCCGTGTCTTTGGTTCTCAGGTCAAGGACGACGGAGACGCAACG
>CAUZOL010000498.1:0-3913 GCA_963581435.1 Planctomycetota bacterium | reverse complement strand
TCTCGACCTCGGAAATCCCCCATGATCCCGAGATCGATTCCACACGTCAAATCAAGCAGCACCCACTAAAATGCGCGAAGAACCCATAATCCCAACATGATGCGCACGGTAGTCACCGGCGTTACCCTGCTGAGGTGTAGCCGGCAGGGCGGAGAAATCATTGGCCATCCGCGTGGTGGGATTCGACTTATCCCAGGCACAACCGCCGCCGCTTGGCTTTTGCACATACAGGAAAGAGAACTCACCCTGTCCCCAGACATCGCGCCAGCCCCCAATCAGCGCTCCCATCGTCGTGAATTGGTCGAGGCCCTTGATGGCCGTACCTGATTCACCTTGATCCCACAACACGCCGCGGATGCCGTATGGCGTCACGGGCAGAATGTGCTGCTTGTAAAGGTCACCTCCGTTGGCCGCTTTGTATGCCTTGGTCTGCTCGTTACTCGTAAGCATCTCATCGGTTAGCCAGCGGCCCGACGGCGTTCCGCCCACCGCGCCAAGAATGAGCCCGACCGGCACGTCGAGGTCCTTTTGCAACCGCTGACCAAACGCGAACAAGATTGCCGAAAATCCAGCGTTCGTTTGCGGGTTGGACTCCTGCCAGACGCCTCCCTTGCCACGGCAGAACCGTAACTGTGGATAGGTTCCGGGTGCGAGTTCGGCGAGCACTTTGTCGTTCTTGGCGTATCCACGGACACCGCCGGCCATGTTCGATTGGCCCGAGCCGATCCAAACGTCACCCACCAGCACGTCCTTCAACTCGATCGTGTTCGCTCCTTTGATGCTGAGCACGTGCGGCCCACCCGCCTTGAGCGGTTTGAGTTTTACACTCCAATCGCCTTTGGCATCCGCCTTGGCACCATGTGACTGTCCCGCAATGGAAACCACGACTTCTTCACCTGCCTCGGCCGTCCCCCACACTGGCGCAGCCATGTCGCGTTGCAGCACCATGTGGTCGCTGAATACGGGCGGCACTTTGACATCGGCCAGGACAACAGATGTTACAGTCGTAACAACAATCAGTAAGGCCGCAGGTAAAAAATGGCAACGACGCATGGTTGGGTTCTCACCTTTGGAGCACAATGGGGCGAATGACAAGCTGACATTATAGCCAGCCATACCTTTGACCGCACGGGTATTCCTCGAACGTCAGCCAACCTCGCGCTGTTGATCGAGGGACTCCCAATTGGATTGCGTGATCGATGTCGCCGGTCGATCGGATAAGCTCGCGCAGGCGATGGTCGTAATTGTTCTGGCTGCGCGTAGTGGAAGTCATACTTCCATCATCACAACTGCTGTCTACAGCTTCCCAGTAGAATCTCGAACGGAAACTCGCCGAATCTCAAATTCCCGCACGGGGAAAATGGCGAGTTCTCGCGCGAAAAGTCCAGAATGTGCTGACGCGCAGCACGGCTGGTATGCAGGTGCTACCGTCGATGCCGGTAGGCCCACATGCGGTTGGAAGAACGCCCCTGCACGACGAAGGCATTATGCTGCGGGTCGTAGTAGCCCATGTAGCCACCGTACTTGATTTCGGGCACTTCCGGGCCGCTGGGCTCGATGAGATTCCAACGGTTTGTCGCCAGTGAGAACGCGGCCAGTTGCAGTCGCTTTCCGCGCCCCTCCGGTGGGAAGGCGAGCAGGAAGGTGTCGGACTTCTCGTCGTAGGCGAATACCGAACGCGCGTCATGGCCGTAGATGCGTTCGTCGGTGGCGACCTTCGACCACACATTCGCAGCCAGGTCGTAAACGAACGTGTCGTGCTTGAGCACGGCGACGAGTTTCTTGTGCTTGGGGCTGTAGGCCGTTTGCTGCTCGGACATCGGCGCGACTTTGTCCTTGGTCGCCAGCGTGGAGATCGATTTGCCGCCATTGGGTTTCAGTTCGGTCCACTTGTCGGCGACCGCATCGAACAGCCACATCTCAAACGCCGCCGGTGAGACGTTCTGCGCCGCCACATACCAGAGGCTCTTTCCCACGTCAGGCAACCAGACCATTGTGGCCCCCATGCCGCGTAATGCGGCACGTTTGGCAGACGTGCGGTAATGACTCCAGCGTTTCGTTTTGGAATCGAACATCCACATCGGCGAGTACGTTGCGTCGGCTTGCTTTTCCAGCTGTGACATCGGCCTGCCGGTGAAATACGCGTGCGTACTCAGTTGGGCCGCCGGACTGGCTCCCATGCCCCAGATCAGTTTTCCCGCGCGTTCGTCGTAGCAGAATGCATCCCAGGTGTGTGCGGGCATGATCGGCCCGCCTCGGTTTGTTGTCAGGTGACCGTCCCTGAACACGACGTTCTCGGTCCACCATTGACGGTACGCGGCGATCTGCTGCTGCTCTTTCTCGCTCAGTGTCTTGTTCGGGTCGCGCACCAGCGCTCGTGACGTGAGGAAGTAGGCCGCTTTGTGCTTACTCGGGTTCCCGCCGTCCGGCGCGTACAACAGATGCCACGTGTTGGACCCCAGGTGGTACTCCCAGACGTCGTTCATGCGGTGCGGCACCTGGTGATTACCTCCGGCGTACAACGCGGATTCCCGGCCCGGCGCGTAGGCCATCTTGTTGCAGTAGTCTCGTTGCCCTGGCCCGAGTCTTTCCACGCCGTACATTTTCAAGTCGCCAGCGTCCACCTTGACGGCAGGCAGCACGACACTGGAGTGGTCATCGAGTTCGGCCAACAGACGAATGACGGCCGGAACGTTCTTGTAGGGCGGCTCTGAGGCCGTTGCTGTCGTCGTTATGGCCAGCGATAGAATGTAAGAAAGACACAACCAGAACTGGGGATTCAGCATCATCGCACTTTCTAAACCGGGCGTTTGTTTCCATCGCACCATGTTCCCGATGGTACTCGCAGTTGTACGCCAAAGCGAACAGTTGCAGCCTTGCTGTCTGTCACAACATTCTGGAGTTTTCTGCGCGAGTTCTTGGCCTTATTCCCTTCGGTTGATCCACTCGTATTGCGAGAGCTCACGTGCTGCCGTGACTGGATCTATTAGAGGTTACTGTGAATCACGCTGAACAACTTCATGAGGCAGCAGTAATTCGCTGGCTGAACGGGCCAGATAGGGTGGGACGGTCAGCAGCCTGATGGCGCCGGCTGCTTGATGCACCTTCCACATTTTGCCGTCGGTGCCGGCGGCGACTGGAATGCTATAAAAGCCTGCCTTGCGGTCGTCGAACGAAAACACCTTCTTGCCGGCAGGATCGAGAATGGTGCCGGGTGATCCGCCGCCATACAGACCGACGACCCTGGTGCCGCGCGGCACATAGAAATAGAGCGACCAACGGCCGTTGGTCTTGATCGGCTCGTCGATGCTCGACTTGTAACAAATCGGCAGATCGGCGGGCCATTCCACACTGGTCAGGTCGCCGCCATCGGATATGTTGAGCTTGTGCAGCCCGGTTGTCTTGACGGCGAGAGTGACCCAACGTGTCTTGCCGTCGGGCGGCACGCTGCTATCGCTGGCAACCAGTGTTTCGCGTTCGCCAGTCTGGCTTTCACCGCCGATTTTCGAGAGTGCGATCCGCACGTTTCCGCGATCGCGGTAATGGGCGATCAATCCGCCGGTAATCTTCAGCGACAGCTTCGCCGGTGCTTTCGCAATGTAAGTGTAAAACGTCCGGCTGCCGCGGCCGCGCGTGGCAACACCGGGAGCAGCCGTTGTCAGCTTCAGTGACGTTCCCGGGACGAGGTCTTCGCTGTACGCGATCGGCTCGAAGTCCAACTTCAGCAGTTGATGCCGTTCAATTCCTTCGCGCAGAAATGTATTCAATTCCTGTGCACGGAAGGGTGTACTCGTTTTCCAGGGATTCTTCGATTCAGCCACCGACCACGTGGCATCAATAGGAATCGAGACCTTCTTGTCGCGGGCGACGACGTCGCGGTACACCGCTTTCGCGTGGACGAGCATGGTTTGCC
>CAUZOL010000497.1:0-3913 GCA_963581435.1 Planctomycetota bacterium | reverse complement strand
TCCGATCTGGGACGACTTCGAGCACGCGGGATCCCTGCTGGTCGGTCATGACCGAGACGTAACTTTGCCCGTGTCCAAAGCTCTTCTCATCGATGCCGACGTAACGCAACCAGCGTCGCCCCCGGCGACATCAACGTTGTCATCACAGTCACACCGGCCGCCGGTAATCCGAATCCCAACAACCAAATCGTCAGCGCCCAGGTCCGCGACCAGGTGAACGTCAGAATTGAAATCCCGTTTGACAAGGTCAGCTTTGTGAGCGGCAGCTATCTGACAGGATCGAACCTCGTCGGCGACGCGACCATGAGACACGAATAGCCCATGCGAACGCCGCACCGTCCCGTTGCAGTTTTTGCCGCGAACGCCGGGACGACCAACGCCGCCGCGACGCCAGCCGGGCGAACCCAATTTAGCCCCGCCAGCGCGCAGCGGTGTTTTTTTACGCCGGTTTAGCCGTGCCCCAACGGGAAGCGCTGCCGGTCCAAACCCTACGAACCTTTTTGTCGCGTCATCAACGAAACCACAATCAGCGTCACAAACCCTAGCGGGATTGTCACAATTCCCGGTTGGCTGAACGGCACCAGGGCGTCGCTGCCGGACAGGCCGTACACTTTCTCGAACGTGTCGGCGCTCAGCAGAATCCAGCCCAGCGAACTGACCATGCCCACCACGATCGCTACGATGATGCCCTGTTTGGTCGTTCCTTTCCAGAACAGCAGCATCACCAGTGACGGCAGATTGGCCGATGCCGCCACGCTGAACGCCCAGCCCACCAGATAGCTGACGTTCAACTCGCGGAACACAATTCCCAGCACAATCGCAATCGCACCGACCACCACCGAGGCGAATTTCGCCACGCGCACCTTTTCGCCATCGTTGAGCTTCATGCCGAACCCACTCGTCAGCAGGTCGTGTGTGACCGCGCCAGCCGAGGCGAGAATCAAACCGCTCACGGTTCCCAACACGGTTGTAAAGGCAATCGCCGAGATGGCGGCAAACAACCATTCATTCATGCTGAACGCCAACAGGGGAGCCGCCATGTTGCTGTTGGTCACGTCCATCGACCCGCTGGTCATCGCCCCCAGCCCCATGTACAGCGTCAGCACGTAGAAAAAGCCGATGCAGGCAATTCCCACAATCGTGCTTTTCCGTGCGGCCGCTGCGTCCTTCACGGTGTAGTAGCGGATGAGAATATGCGGCAGCGAAGCCGTCCCGCAAAACAGCGCGAGCATCAGCGAAAGGAAATTCAATTTCGCCAGCGGGTCGTCGCCGCGAATGCCTTTGAAGCGGGGATGTTCACCCGGAAGCAACACACTGCTGCCCAATGTTTCGCGCGCGTAATATGCCTTGGTTGTGCCGTGGGCGGGGTCTTCGATGTTTTCGGAACGCCACGTTTCTACTTTGCTGTTTTGCAACGTCTTGAGGAATTCGACCGGTCCCAACGGTCCGGTTTCTTTCTTGTTCCCCGGAAGTTCGAGGACTCGTCCCACCGGCGCAAGCGTCTGATCGCCAGCGTCTGGACCAATCGGCTGGCCATTTAATAGTTTTTCACCGTCGGAAGTTTCCACAATCAACAGCGCCGGAGAGAGACGCACCTGACCGGTTTCACCTTCGAGAGGATCGACACGCCAGAAGTGATTCAGTTTCGAGTTCGCCTCAGTGAACCCGACATACCAATGGTCGCCTTCAGCAATCACCGACGAAGGCGCTTCGGTAAGGTAGAAACCGACGGCGCCCAGTTCGGTTCCCCATTGGGCGTCTTCAACTTTCCCACTATCCGGCAGAGACAACGAGTCGTGAAACTCCATGTCGGCGGTCTTGTCGGCCACTTCAAATCCGCGAATCAGAATCATCACGGTCAGAATCGCACTGAACACGACCAGCAGCGTTCCTTTGATGAACTGCACCCAGGTCGTCGATACCATGCCGGCTGTGACGACGATCAGGATGACGGTCACGCCGACGATGACAACTCCCACCCAATGTTCGAAACCGAGCAGCGGTTGCACCAACACACCCGCGCCCACCATCTGTGGAATCAGATAAAACACACTCACCACCAGCGTGCTGATGCCCGCCGCCAGTTTGATGCCCCGCGACTGAAACGTCGCGTCCAGCGCGTCGGCAAACGTGAACTTGCCCAACCGCTTCATCGGTTCGGCAATCACAAACAGCGCGACAATCCAGCCTGCCAGATAGCCAATCGAGTACAGAAACCCGTCGTACCCGTAAAAGGCAATCATCCCGCAGATGCCCAGAAACGACGCCGCCGACAGGTAATCGCCGGCAAAGGCAATCCCGTTCACGAACCACGGAATCTGACCGTGCGCAGCGAAGTACCCTTCCGACGACTTCGCCTTGCCGCCCAGATAGAAACTCAGCCCGAGCGTGATTCCGACGAACACAAAGAAGAAAACAACGGCAATGGTGGAGGCTTCATACGTCACTGGCCCGCCTCCTTGCCGTCGCCCGGTTCATCGCCCGACTTACAGACGAATCCGTAAATCAGCGCCAGCACCAACGCGGCAACAATCAGCCCGAAGCCGTAAATAATCGCCAGGTTCACACCCTCAATCGGCGTCGCCTCCATCGTCTCGGGAGCAAACGCATTCAACAGCACAAACCCGCCATAAAGCAGCAGATAAATGCCGAACAACGTAAAACCAATGCGCGCATTACGAGCTTGCATAGTGTCCTCGCCAGACGGAACGATTTGAAGAAGGAACCAGAGTACCGTCTCGGCCGGCATTTTGCGAACATACCAGCTTGCAGGGAATGTTGAATGTTGAGGTGCCACTGGCGTGTCGCCAGTGCCAAGGCCGGACAAGCGTTCAACAACCAGCAAACTCTCGCCCGGGAGACGTTCTGAGACTAGTTCTATTCGATTTCCCTGGCTATCTCGGCGATCTTCCGGATCGAGCGCCAGTTTCGGCCGGTCATGGGGACGCCGATGAAATTCTCCGCCCTGGCTGCCAGCTTCGAGCGACCGATGCCCTTGGGAGCGTGAAGGTAGAACACCCTCTTCTGCAACTCGAACCGCTCGGAATCGGCTCGGGCCACCTCCAGGCGATTCAGATCGGCAGCATCCGGTTGGTCGGCCAGGAAAAACAGATGCAACGTCTTCGGTTCGTCTTCCGCTACAGGAAACGGATTGGCTGCAATCGCTTTTTCAACATCCCTCAACGTTAAGAGGAGTATCTGCGGTTGGAATCCATGCTTCGATTGGATTTCCAGGCTGATTGTGTCGGCTAGAACCGTCGCGTCATTCTCGTCTGATCGAAACACGGCATTGCCGCTCTGAATGTAGGTTTTCACATCGCGGCATCCCTGTTCTTCGAGAAGTGCAACCAATTGCTTCATCGGCAGAAGATTCTTACCGCCAACATTGATCCCACGCAACAAAGCGATCCACGTTTGCATGATGATAGCCTTGTCTGTGACTGAGTAACGTAGGTCCGACTTCCGCCGGATGTCGCTTTCGAAGATAATAACATCTTGATGATATCGGTCGGCACAGCACGGCCCTACTCGTCGCCGGTCGTACTCGGCTGGCTTGGCCTCTGCATTTTTCCTGATCAAGGACAAAACCAATGGATCGTTTCGGCCTCCGATGGCGCGTCTTTTTCCTCGTTGCTTTCGTGGCAATGATCACGATGAGTTCCGTCGGCAACCAGACCATGGCCAAAGACGGTGGTCAATTCGAAGGTGCAGTTTGGAAATTCACAATGACGCCCAAGCTGAAGAAGCTCAAGACGTTGCATGGGCGATACCGGGTCTCAAAGGATGTCTTCTTTCAAAGAAAGAATGGTTCTTCGCGCATTTTAGTGGGTGCTGCTTGATTTGACGTGTGGAATCGATCTCGGGATCATGGGGGATTTCCGAGGTCGAGACGATGGAATCTCTGAATGCGCAT
>CAUZOL010000496.1:0-3914 GCA_963581435.1 Planctomycetota bacterium | reverse complement strand
ACTCTCTTGCACCCGCCAATCGTCAACCACGATGCGAGCCACGACCGCGGTGGCCGCGGAAGTCGCGCTGTGCGAAGCCACAGACGTTGGTTGCCGGGAAACCAGGAGATGAGTTCACACTCAAGATAGACTTCGTCAATGGTCGCAAGCATTTGCCGATCGTGACGCTGAAGCGCGCGGCGTAAATCCACTCACTTTCTGATTGCAGTCTGCGATCGAACTGCGCACACTCTTCGGAAGTGCGTGGTTTTTCGAGTTCGATTGTCAAAGAACACTCATCGAATCCCGTCGTCGATCCGTCGGCCCGCCTCGAATTTTCGATTTCACGCCGAATTCACTGTGCGACTGTGTACGTCAAAGTCGCTGGACCAGGACAGTGACCGCTGATCCTCGGCGGTGGCAAATCTGGCTCTGTCCGCAATCCCTGATCAATGCCAGTCTAATTCAGCAGTGGATTGATGTCGTCCGTGTTGAGGCAACACTTCTTGTATTTCTTGCCGCTGCCACAGGGACAGGGATCGTTGCGCCCCGGCTTCTTATGGCCGAAACCTGACCGCGTCGCGGTCAGGTCCTCGAATTCAACCGGTTCAGGATGTCCTGCTGCGGACATGATCTTGTGGACAGCACCTTCCAACGTCTGAGATTCGTCAAAGAACGTGTCCGAAAGACGCGAATCTTCGTATTCGCCCCAGCCCCAATTCCTCTCTTCGGCGAACGCCCACAACTCTGTAAATTCAGGGAACTTCCGATCCATGATCGTGCTGGTCTCCAACAGGTCATACAGCAAACCCTCCCCCTCCGCATCAAACCCCTCCGGGCCTAGCTCCAGCAGCAACTCGTAGACCGGCTCGATCGCCTGGTCGTCGAAGTGGCCCAGTAGCGCGTGCCCCAGCGAAATGGCAACATCAGTGTCCTCTTCGACCACAAGCAGACGCAGGCAGACATCGACCACCGAGTCGGCATGGATGTGCTGCAAGGATTCGGTCGCATAGTTGCGGAAGACCTCATCGGCATCCGGGAACAACGCGGCAATCTGCTGCACAGTCTCATCGGTTCCAATGCGGGACAACGCCGTGACCGCTTCATCACAGATCCAGTTATCGGAAAGGGCCATCGTGTCCAACAGCCAGGGGATTGCCGTGTGATCCCGCATGGCCCCCGTCAGCCTCACCTTCGACCACTCACCAAGCCACTCGTTCCCGCCCTGCTCGAGCACGGAGTATTCGGCAAGACAGGCGTGGCGGGCTTCCCGATCATTTACCAGCTTGCGACCGAGCGCATCAACAATGTCATTTGCCGTCCGCGTGGTCGAGAGCGTGAACGGTTCATCGTCCGGGTGGGAATGGCAGAATTCGACTAGCTTGTCCCAGCATTCGCGCCAACTGGCTGTATGAAGCTTGAGCCGCCCGTCGAGGAGCGGAATCAGCTTTTCATGAAATCCGGGTGAGGAGACGATCCTGTCCCGCCGATCAACAATCAGAGCCGGATCAGCGCTGTAGAGAATCAATGCCACGGCGAGCAGATAGTTGTCCCGCGTCTTATCGCTGCGATCGCAATCCAGTTGTAGCTCGTCAATCATCCAATCGATGGTCGGCGGTGACTGGGCTAGCGTTTCGGCACGTCGCAGCGTGCCGAACAAAGCCGCGCCCCGGCCGTGTTGCTGGACAGATTCGATGACGACGGGCATTACCGATGGATCGTCGCTGTGGGAATCGGTGAAGTACTTGATCGCCTTCAGGCGGATTTCCGGATTCGGGTGCAGAATCGCCTGTTTGATCTGTTGTTCGTCCAGCCTCATGCTTTCGGTCCCTCTGGGATTCCTGGAATGTCACCGATTCAAGATTCTACTGTTGCCGCCTGGGGCCGAACAGGTTCATGCCTGCTCCCAGCGGCAAAGCGCCAATGTCCGGTTTCCCCTTGTCCATCCCGCGGAGTGGGTCGGGCCAAGCCGCCGGAATCGGCACACCGGCGTCGATCCCCGGGCTGCCCGCTTGCAGCTGGAAGTCGGATGGTTTCGACGGATCGGCATCATAGCGCACGAACTTTGGTTCCGCGATGCGGTCGTGTGTCGTCCAGCCAGGCGGATAAGTCTTCTGAGAAACGGTAAACAGTTCTGATTGGCGAAACTTCATAAACGGGTCGTCGGCCTGTTTCGGGCCTCCCTCAATTCCCCAATGCAGGTTGCCATCCGCCTGGAAATCGGTATCCGGGGGCACCGCGGAGAAGTTCATTCCCGGGACGCCCGCCACCTGCACGAGAATGTTGTTGAACAGCCGCCGTGTAGTGCCACGTAGATGGCTGCCCCACGTTAGACCGTAGTACCCACGCCACGCTGGGGCCGACATCAGAAACGTGTTGTGGTAGATGTAGGCGACCGGCCAGGTCGGACTGCCATGATCGTGCGCGAGGATCGTCGTCGCCTGGTTCAGGAATGCGCCGCTGGGGTCCGGTTCGCGCGGCGGCGCCTTGTAGGTCCCCCTTCGCAGGTCAACGATGTTGCGATACAGAAAGACTCCGCTGCCTGGTTCGCTGGTGATGACCTGAAACTGTCCGTGCGCCGTGAACGGATTCAGGCATCGACTGATGACGTTCTGATAGATGAGCATCGTCCCGTGCGTCTTCTTCGGTCCCGGTTCAATGCCGTCGTCGTTGAAGTTGTCGAGCAGACTGTGATGGAACCGCACGCCGTAGGCATCTTTCAGAAGGATGCAGTCGTGATGGTCGGTCAGTTCGCAGTGACCGATCTCGATGTCTTTTCCGCCGGCGACCAGCAGATAGCCGGAAGGAGCTCGATCTTTGTGATGGCTGCGCGAATGCCACGGTGCGGCGTGCCCTCTGAGCGCCGAATGCGTCAGCTTCAGTTGTTCGGCCTGCTGAGCGCGTAATGCTGACCCGCTGCCGTAGAGTGTGACACCGTCAAGGTGAATGTCCTTCGACTCCGCAACCAACACCGCCGAGCGTGCCGCACCGCGGACAATCAGGTCCTGAATCCGCACGTGTTTTGCGTGCTCGATCCGCAGCCCGTAATCGGCTCCAGCAATCACCAGCGGCAGTTTGCGCGGATCGGTTTCACCACGGTAGTGGTTCTTTCCCAGGCCAGCGAGCTGCGTGTGCGCGAGGCGAATGTGGATCCGACCGGTCTCTGGATCTCGGCGGACACCGGGTCCGGCGTAGATTCCCTTCGGGTCATCGGCCCGGTTGCTGAGGCCGGTGTGCCAGAGTTCGTTCTGCGAGCGCAGGTCGTTGAAGGTGATGTAGCGTTGGAAAGGAATCATCGAATCGCCGAAGTTCCCGAAATTGCCGCCCGTCTTGTACGAATTCCTGGAACGGAACTCGCTCGGCGCACCGTTTTCGACCGGTTCCCAAGCTGTCCCCGGCGACTCGTAGAACGGGCGATGCCCGGCATCGACAATTACCAATTCACCGGGAAACAAACGAATTGTGACCGGTTTGCCGGGTGTGCCTTCCAGCGATATTGCCACGCTTTCGTAATACGTTCCGCCACGGAGATACAGCGTGTCGCCGGCCTTCAACGACGAGACTGCGTGCCTGAGCGTCTTCCACGGCTTCGACTTCGAGCCGTCGTTCTGGTCATTGCCGATCTTCGCATCGACGAATCGCGCCGGTCCTTCATCCATCGTTCGCTGTGACGTCTTCGGAAGCGGTCGCGTCGGCGAGTGCGAGCGATAGACGAGACGCTCCGCGGCGTCCGCAACCGCGGGTAAGAGTGCCGTGACCAGGAATGCTGCGACCATTGATCGTGCCATTTGTCATCCCCCTCAAGAAGCCCGTCAGGACCATCTATGGATTTGCCGCCATCGATAATACGTCGATTGAGCCGACGATCCAACCGGTCCCGAGTGAAAGTGAGTCATCGCAGTTTTTTCGGCATCGGGCTGCCGGCAAGACAGCGA
>CAUZOL010000495.1:0-3968 GCA_963581435.1 Planctomycetota bacterium | reverse complement strand
TGACACGCGGGACAGGGTCATCAAGAAGTGCCGGATTCCACTGCCGCAGACCCCAAGTGGCGAGAACTCGCGCAAAAAGTCCAGAATGTCGTGACGCGCAGCACGGCAGGCACGTTTGCGGAAGATCGGTTGTGTCAGTTTCCGCAGCGGGCTGATCAGTCATCTTTCGAACCATTCGTATGACACTCTCGCAGAATTTCGTCCACAAGGTGGTGTGGCTGGCAGTCGAGTTCCCTAATAACCATGGCCCGGATTCCCCCACCTCAGGTGGTACAACAATCGGGGTCGGTCACGACCATGTGCTGACCGCGCTAGCTTGTGCTTCCGTTGACGATATAATGCTGGCGCATCCTATCACAGCAAACAACAATAGTGGGGAAATTGAATGCCGAAGCAGTTTGATTTGAAAAATCGCGTGGCGCTAGTCACCGGAGCCGGTGTTGGCATCGGCCGGGCGATTGCCCTGGAATTGGCAGAGGCCGGAGCAGGCGTCGGCGTTCATTGTCATCAGAGCATTGTCGAAGCGGAAGACGTTGTGGCGACAATCCGTTCGCAGGGCGGACGCGCGTGGCTGCTGCAAGCGGATCTGGCCGATTCGGCACGCGTCGGCAAGGTGGTTGACGATTTGGTCGATCAGGCCGGCCGCTTGGACATCCTGGTCAACAATGCCGGTTCGCCGATCGAAAGGTCGCGGATCGAGGACTGTTCGCTTGACTTGTGGCAACAGGTACTCGCAACGAATTTGACCGGTGCGTTCGTGCTGACGCAGGCCGCGATCCCTCATTTACGAGCCAGCGGCAACGGAGCGATTGTGAATAATCTCACCTTGTCGATTCAAACCGGAGGCGCAAACGGCGCCGGACCGTACACCATCGCCAAAGGCGGCTTGCAGATCATGACCCGCACGCTGGCCCGCGAGCTGGCGCCCGCGGTGCGATGCAACTCCATCATGCCGGGCGTGATCGAGACGCGCCACCACGAAGTGTATTCGACACCCCAGCGGATGGACCAATACCGCCGCGAAACCCCGCTGGAACGTAACGGCACCGCCGAGGAAGTTGCAGCGGCAGTGCTGTTTCTGGTCAGCGATGCGGCGCGCTTCGTAAACGGAGCCTTAATTGACATCAACGGCGGGAGATTTCTGCGTTAACCTGTCATCTTTTGCATGTATCACGAAGGATGTTCGTCATGACCAAGACAATCAACATTGTGGCAATCTTCGTCCTCTGCTTGAGCGTATGCTCTCCGTTGATTCCAGCCCAGGAACCGGGAGTGGCCACCGTTCGAGCGAGTCCGCCGCGTTTTCAAGAAAGACTGATTCGCGATGGATACGGCTACGCCTACGGGATCGCTGCGGCGGATCTTGATGGCGACGGCGATCTCGATCTCACCAGCTCCGATACAGTGGCCGACAAGCTGCTGTGGTTTGAAAACAACGGCAAGGGAAAGTTCACTGAGCGGTTGATTCAAAAAGAGGATCCCGGTTGGTTCGAGCGACATGCGGTCGGGGATGTCGATGGTGACAAGCGACTCGACGTGGTGGTGGTGAAGAATCTGCATGGGGACGTGCTCTGGTTTCGAAACAGCGGCTCACCGCGAGACGGAAAACTCTGGCAGCGGTTCGTCGTCACCAAGGGCGGATTGCCGGGCGCTTACGATGTTGCGCTCTCCGACTTTGACGGTGACGGCGACCTGGATGTGGCCGCGTCAAGTTGGACGCGTGGCAAACGTTTCGTCTGGTTCGCCAACCCAGGCAAGGATAAACGAGATCGGGCATGGGCGATGCATGTGATCGAAGCCGATTTGGTCGAAACGCGAACCGTGGACGCCCGGGACGTGAACGGCGATGGAAAGACCGACCTGCTGGCCAGCGACACTGGCGGATCACTGCTGATTTGGTATGAAAACTTCGGAAAGCCCGCCGCCAAGTCGTGGCGCAAACATATCATCGACGATCGCACGAAAGGCCCCACCCACGGCCACTTCACAGATATGGACGGCGACGGTGATTTCGATGTTGTGATCGCCTGCGGCATGCGGCCGGGGGTCGCACCATCCGGCGAACATCATGCAGCCTGGTACGAAAACGTGGGCCGGCCGGGTCGGGGAACGCAATGGAAGAAACACAAGATTGGCGATGTCGTTGGTGCGTTTGAAGCCGTTGCGGGTGATTTGGATAACGACGGTGATCGCGACGTCGTTGTTACGGGTTGGAACCCGGGACAGGTGGTGTGGTTTGAGAACGCGGGCAAGGCAACGAAATGGAAACGCCATCCCCTCAAAGCGAATTGGGCTCTCGCCAATTCCGTGATCCTCGCCGATCTGGATGGCGACGGCCGGCTCGACATCGCCGCGACGGCCGAGCGCGGCGCCAACGAATTTCGTTGGTGGCGAAACATCGGCCGGAAGTAGGCTGCAACGTCGTGGCAGAGATCCCATGATAAATTCGAAGTGCACGACCGCTTCGGCCAGCTTTCCGTTCAATAATTCGACGAGTTCCGCAGTAATGGTTTCCCTTTGGATTCCAAGTTGTCGGCGCCCATGATCGTCAGTCTCAAATCTCTGGCGAGAGACGTTCTACGACACACCGCAGCCAGTCCCGTAATTCGTTCGTTTTAGCTTGCGCGCCGACAGACATTCTGGCCGACATCCGTGCTGCGCGTCACAACATTCTGGACTTTTTGCGCGACAACTCGCCACTTTTCCGTGCGGGAATCTGAGATTCGGCGCGTTTCCGTTCGAGATTCTGCTGGGAAGCTGTAATCGCCGGATGTGATGATGGAAGCATGATTTCCACAACCCGCACTCAGAACAAGTACGACCATCTCCTGCGTGAGCACGTCCGATCAACAGGCGACGTCAATCATGCCATCCGATTGGGAGTTCCCCGATCAACGGCGCGCGGTTGGGTGAAGTTGGCACCTGCCGACGTCATCACTCTCGACGTTGTCGACATGGACAACCTGCGTCTGCAGCAGGAGGTTCTCAAACTGCGGGCGCGTCTGGGTTGGGTCATCGCGATACTGCGTCTATTCGTCGTTGTGTTGAAGACGTCGGACGTCTCGCTCTCAAGGATCCGGTTTCCCCAGGGAACCACGAAACGGATGTTGCTGCGAACCATCGAGCGGTCGAGTTGCGTCCTTCCTCTGAAGGTCGCCTTACGCGTCATCGGGTTGTCGCACTCTCGATATCATGCGTGGAAGCAGGAAGAAGAGTGCGATCTCGATGATTTCCCGTCCTGTCCACGACGCTCGTCGCAACAACTCACACTGACGGAAGTCAGCACGATCAAGGAGATGGTGACTTCCGAGGAATACCGTCACGTTCCCACGGGAACGCTGGCGTTGCTTGCTCAACGGCTTCGCAAGGTCTTTGCCTCTTCATCGACGTGGTATCGGCTCGTGCGGATTGACAAATGGCGACGGCCTCGTGGACGCATTCATCCAGCCAAACCGAAGGTCGGGATTCGCGCTGCCTGTCCCAACGAGATCTGGCATGTCGATATCACTGTGATTCGACTGCTCAATGGAAGCCGCGTTTATCTGCAGGCGATCATCGACAATTTCTCACGCCGTATCCTGGCGTGGAAGGTTTCGGAATCGTTCGACCCGACTGCCACCGCCGGACTCCTGATCGAGGCCTCGAAAGGTCTCCTCGGCGACAAGCCGACCCTGCTCACCGACGGCGGCGGCGAAAACCATAACAGCGCTGTCGACGAACTGATTGAATCCGGACTCCTGAAACGGCTTCTCGCCATGACGGAGATCACGTATTCCAACTCGATGATCGAATCGTGGTGGCGTGCGTTGAAGCATCAGTGGTTGTATCTGAACACGCTCGATACCGTCAGCACGATTGAGAACTTGGTCACTTTCTACGTGGACGAGCACAACTCCCAACTTCCACATTCGGCGTTCCGCGGTCAGACGCCGGACGAGATGTACTTCGGGACGGGGAACGACATTCCC
>CAUZOL010000494.1:0-4023 GCA_963581435.1 Planctomycetota bacterium | reverse complement strand
TAAGCAACACAGTGCATGGAGCTTTGATCGTTTACGACCTGCCCGATCTTGTGACTTCGTATCGCTCATCCCGATAACAGGACTCGCCGCAATGAATTATTCACTGTTCCTGCTGGCTGTCACGTTGCTTCCTGCGGGAGGCGCTGCTGACGAAAGCAAGCGGACGGAAGCGCCTCACTACGGCGAATTGCCTGCCAACCAATGGCGACTCATTCATCGTGAGGATGCCTCCGGCGGCAAGACGTTTGCCCGGGCGATCTATGCGAATGACGTGGACAGGCTCTACCTGTGGGGGACCGGAGGCAAGAAGTCGGCACGCAATGTGTATCAGCGGTACGAGCTGGAATTATTCGATCCACAGCAGCCGCAATGGCGACCCGCTTTTCCTCAGGTCGCTCAGGGCAAATGGACGGTGAAATCATTTCCTCCGTTCCGCATCTACGGCCAGTCTGGACCCGACGGACTGAAGTACGACGAAGGACCACGGCTGCAGGTTGTCGGCGGATACCACTCGACCAATCGTGTCCGCTGGTGGGACTTTGACGGCATTGTACGTCCCAGCCCGGTCAGCACCTTTAACATGGCCTGCTGGGATTCGAAACGGAATCGCGTCATTTACTTCTGCGATGGCTTCACCTTCGCACTCGACCCGAAAACGAACTCGTGGACAGACTTGAAACCCGGCAATCATCCCACAACCTGTCGCACGGTCACGTGGGCCAGCATGTGTTACGACGCGGGCAACGATCGCGTGATGCTGTTCGGTGGCGGCCTGGCCACGAACCCCAGCGGTGCGGCACCGACATGGTTTTACGACTGTGCGGCGAACGTCTGGAAACGACCGGAGTTAGACGTCGAGCCTCCGCCGCGCTGCAACGCGCCGATCGTTTACGACTCCGTCAACCGGCGGATGATTCTGTTCGGCGGCTACAATCAAGCGGCTGCTCTCAATGACACGTGGGTTTTTGACTGTGACGAAAGTCGCTGGGAGCGGCGAGCGCCAAAGTCATCTCCGCCACCGATGACAGCACCCACGGCGGCCGTTCTGCCGGGCGGCCGGATTCTTGTCTGTGGTAACGACGCAAGGCTGGTCAGGCGAAATCACAAGCACTCGTCGTCCGCGGTCAAGCAAACCTGGGTCTATGATGTCAAGCAGGATACGTGGACCCCGATCAATAACGACTTGAAACTCGAACGTTATTCCTGGCTGACGGCGACTTCTGCGGAGAAGCAGGGCGTTGTCCTCATGGTTGCCTTCGGACCCGAACGCCGCACCTATGCACTGCGTTACGATCCATCTGGCCCAGCAATCGACCTGGCGGGCGCAACGTCGGATTCGATCGCCTGGAAGTATCCCGAGCAGAAAGTATCGCTGGAACAGGCTCCGCCGCCGTCACCGGAAGCTCATGCCAAGTTGCTGTCCTCGCTCCCGGCAAACACGTTCGTGGATGCCAGTCCGCCCGGACAGCTGATCAGCAAGACGTGGTCCACGGCCGTCATAGACACCGACCGCAGCGAAGTTCTGTATCTTGGCGGTGGTCACTCAGGCTACTCAGGCAACGACATCGCGCGCTACAGCATTGCCAACAATCGCTGGAGCCTTGACTTTCCGCCACGCTTTCCACCGTTTCTCGAAAGCACGAATGCCGGCGTCTTCGGTTGGAGCTATGGCATGATGCCGTTCAGTCAGCACACTTATCTGTGGTACTGCTACGATCCGGTCAGCAAGACAGTCGTCTACCTGGCCCGCCCATCGCTTTTTGATGGAATCGAAGTGCAACTCGGCGACGACCCAAACGATGTTTTCGTCTGGCAGGCGAAGAAACACGGTCACGCGAGTTGGGTCTACGATCCCGCCGCGAAGAAGATGCACAGACCGCACTTTGGTCGGACATTCGCCAATCCGTGGCACCTGACGCTCGCAGGCACTCCCCGTGGCGTTTACGCCGTGGCAAGAGAAAAGCTGTACCACACTAAGGTGGATCGTAACACCGGGAGCGTGCAGTGGACTCTGATTGACTCGACGTATCCGCGCCCGGCAAAGGACATCAAGTACCACTATGAATTCCAGCCGCTCCTTCACGACTCAAAACGCGACCGGTTGATTCAGTTGAAGGGCGACGCGTCGCGCGTCGATGTCTTCGCCCGTTCATTTGACCAGAAAGCGGCGTGGAAGCAGCTCACCACGCGGGGAACGGCTGCCATTGGGCGAGAGGCCGTCTACATTCCGCGGCATGACACAATTCTGTGGCTGGGCAGTAAGCTCTATGCACTGGATTGTGCCAAGAACACGATGGCCGAGTTGGATGTAGCGCTCCCTAAGGGGTCGTACACGCACGAATGCTCCATGGTGTACGACCCGACTCACGACGTGTGCGTGGCGCTGATACCACGCTCATTCAGCAGTCCGATGCAGACCTTTCTGTTTCGCTACGACCCCGCCTCGATCAAGACTCAGTGAGATAATGAGCAAGATAGTGACCACGTACATTTTCGCGAGTCTTGTCCTCGTGACGGGCGGCGACCCGCTGGTCGTGGCCGGAGCGGAAGGGGACCTAAACGTCCTGCCAAGTCACGTCGGCGGTGGCCCAACCAGGCAAATGCTTTCCCATCATCTCGAACGTCAAGCTCAGAGAGCCTTCGACCGTCGAGAGGCCGAATACGAAAAGCTGAAGACGGAGAGACCGTGTCACACACGCGACGGAAACAAAGGATATTCTACATGAAGCCGATTCGTTTGTTGGCATTGGGATTAGCACTCGGTTTCGGGCCATGTGTGCTTTCGATGGCAGACGAGAAGATCGTCATGCCGACTCGCGGCATCTGTGCGCATCGCGGCGCCTGCGTGTCGCATCCTGAAAACACGCTTCCCGCTTTTGCCGAGGCGATTCGTCTGGGCGTTCACCAGATCGAATTCGACGTCTACCTGACCAAAGACAAGCAGTGCGTAGTGATTCACGACGGGTCCGTTGATCGCACGACCGACGGTTCAGGTAAGGTCTCGGAACTGACGCTCGCAGAGATCAGACGACTGGACGCAGGCAGTTGGAAGAACGCGAAGTTTGCTGGCGTCAAGGTGCCGACGTTGCGAGAAACGCTGGCGATGATGCCGGTGAATGTCTGGCTTAACGTGCATACCAGGGGAGGCGCAGACGCAGGTACGGCCGTGGCCCGCGAGATCGTTCGACAGGGACGCCAACATCAGGCGTTTCTGGCCACCGGGTGGAGCGAGTCCGCCGCGGCTCGCAAAGTCTTTCCGGGCATTCTCATCTGCAACATGCGTTACCAAGGCTTCGACTCGCGGTACGTCAATCAGTCTCTCGAACGTGGCGACCAGTTTGTGCAATTGCTCCGTGGTGTGGCCTCCCCGAAGAATATGGCCCGGCTGAAGAAGGCCGGCGTGCGCATCAATTACTTCGGATACGACTTGAGGCACCCTGATCGGCTCAAGCGTTACTTCGATGCCGGTGTCGACTTCCCTCTTGTGGATGATGTGGAGAAAATGATGCCGGGAGCCGAAGCGCTGGGTATCAAGCGGTGGAAGCCTGTGTATCGCAAGGACAACGACAAACAGAACGACTGATGAGGAGACACGTAAGGATGTTCAAGTGACAAGGTCGAAGGGGTCAGGCCTCTTTGATGAGTGACCGGTGAGAACAGAGAGGCCTGATCCCTCTGTTCCCTTTCCGAAAATCCTAGTGAATCAAACTGATGAGGGAAACTACTATGATGCGTTATGGAGTTTTTCTCTTGCTGCTGTATGCCGTGTCCGTGGCCACCGCAGAGGCCGAGGACGTCGATTTGCCCTTTGTCGCCGTGCCCGCCGAAGAATCCGGCCTGACCCACAAAGTAAAGATCCAGTCCAAGACGGTTGCGGAAGGGATCAAGTACCCGTGGATGTCGTCGCTGGTGGATATCAACGCGGACGGTCACCTCGACATCATGTACTACGGCCATCATGGCGGCGGCGCGGCGATCTGGTTCGGGAAAGGAGACGGAACCTTCAATCTCGACTCGGACGGG
>CAUZOL010000493.1:0-4044 GCA_963581435.1 Planctomycetota bacterium | reverse complement strand
GGAGTGCGACGAACCGGAAGCCATCCAGGACATGCTGGTGCGATTAGTGAAGGAACGGATTCCGGCTCGGTTTGGGTTTGATCCCAAGTCGGACATTCAGGTGCTCACGCCGATGAACCGGTCACTGTTGGGGGCGAGGAATCTCAATCAGGTCATGCAGGCGGCGATGAACCCCGGTGACGGCGGGACTGAAATTCAGCGGTTCGGTTGGACCTTTCGGATCGGAGATCGGGTGATCCAAACTGAAAACAATTACGACCGGGATGTGTTCAATGGCGATCTCGGCGTCGTCGAGAAGATGAACCGCATCGAACAGGAACTGGTGGTTCTATTCGAGGGACGGCCCGTCAAATATGACTTTGCTGATCTGGACGAATTGTCGCTGGCGTATGTCCTGTCTATTCACAAGAGTCAGGGATCGGAGTTTCCGTGCGTCGTGATCCCTCTGCACACACAGCATTACATGATGCTGCAACGAAATCTGCTGTATACTGCCGTGACCCGAGGCAAACGGCTGGTGGTGCTGGTCGGCACGAAAAAGGCACTCGGCATGGCGATCAAGCGGGCCGACACCCGGCAGAGGTACACGGCGTTGCGGCGCAGGCTTCAGGAGTCCAGTTCAAAGGTTCGGTGGACATGAATGCTGCTTTTTCACTTCCCAAGGTGAAAAAGCAAGCCGAGCTGTCCATGCGACAAGATTGAGGTTGTGCCAACACAAGCGGCTGGTGATCCGGTGGGCTGCGATCATGCCAACATCACGATGGAAGTCGGATGATGCGCTGCCGCTATCAAGGAGAAATAGTCGATGCGTCTTGAAGAATGGGAAGTCACCATGCAGACGATGGTTGATGAATGCAATCACGAGCAACAGAGGTCGGATCGGATCTTGATGGCATGGCGTGTGAAGCTGGAAAAAGAACCAACCCTCTTGAAACCATTCCAAATCGACGAAATCGTGCGAGCGGTCAGACACCGGCTCAGCAGCGCCAGCTGATAGCACGAAACAACGGCTGTTCTCTATCTATTCTGATTCGTCCGGGGTACCAACATCCTCGTCGCCGAAACACTCTCGCAAGACGTAAAGCAGATTGACGAGAAACTGCTCGGCCCCGTCCTCTTCGATCATCTTTTTACAGGCATGTGCCGTTCGTGGCTTGTGTGAACGACGCAACCGACAGCGTGTCGCCATCCAAATCGCTGTCGTTGGCCAGCACGTTGTCGGTAGTCACCGCTGTGTCTTCGATGGTGGTGACCGCATCTTCGGCCGCGACCGGCACATCTTCAACTGCGTTAATTGTGACTGTCACGATGGCTGTTTCGCGATTGCCTTTGCCGTCATCGACAGTGTAACTGAAGGTGTCGGCGCCGCTGAAGTCGGCGTTCGGCGTGTAGCTGAACGTGCCGTTGTTGTTGTAGACGACCGTGAAGCCGTGCTGCGGGAAGCGATTGCCTGGTGCCGCGATACCGACCTGTTTCTGGCGATGGGATCATCGCTGGTGGTTCAGCCAGCTGCCGGACTTCCCACACTCGCCCGGGAAAGCGGTGCGCGACTCGTCATTATCAACCGTGAGCCAACGCCGCTGGATCACACTGCCGACATCGTGATCCACGCGGGCATTGGTGAAACGATGGAGGCAATTGAAAAGGCGATGACCACAACGGAAACGGAAACTTGAGTCATTTAGCCGCGGGGCTTGCTGAGCGCGGCGTCGGCCAGCCTAAATCTGGTCGAGCTTGCGGTGTCGGCGTTGGCGGGGGCGAAGACACTCGGAGCAAACGCCGTACACTTCCAGCCGATGGCCCTCGACGCGAAAACCCTGCTGAACGGCGACCTCATCGACGATTTGCGTCACATCAACGGCGGGAAACTCGATCAGTGTGCCGCACTGGTTGCAAATCAAATGGTCGTGTTCGGGGTAGCCGTAGTCGTGCTCGTAGACTGCTTTTCCGTTCGCGCGACGAGCGACTTTACGCAACAGTCCCCCATCATCCATAAGCGTCAGTGTGCGGTACACGGTGGCGCGGCTAACGGATTTCAAACGCTGCGCTAACTGCTCGGCGTCGAAATGTTCGTGATCGGAAAAGACCTCTTCCGCAACCTGTCGACGCTCTTGCGTCAACCGCAGGCTTTTGGTCGCCAGGAACTCACGGAATTTGTCGACCGGCGAGACGGCGACTTCAACTGTCGGCAGTTCACTCACCGGTTAGTCTCCCACCGCATTACTCATCGCCCGCATCCAGTCCGATTTCGCCGAACAGCTTCGACAACGCCGCTTCCATCTTCTCGGGGGTATCGTACGTGCCAGCATCGATCTCCGCCTTAATTTGGGCGAGACGTTCGGCACGAACGGCAGATGATTGGCTGAGTTGATCGAACATGCGGCTGACTTCTGAAATTTCGACTTCATCGCGCGGCGTTATCGGCCGCGTCGCTTCCGGTTTGGTGGAACCGACGACCGGTTCCGTTCGACCAATTGGTGTGTTGCCGGAGACCGGCCCCGGACCATTCACCTGCATGGCGGCATCCCCTCCCTGGAACTCTGCTGCTTCACGCGACCGCGACGCTTCGCGATCGTTGACGATCCGCTGCAGGTAATCATATCGGAAAAGGGGAAGCTGCATCAACCGGGACAATCGCGATGGAGACATATCGCCATCCTTTCGGGAAAGGATTTTGACTGCCCAGTTGCGATCATGCCCCGGAACAGACTGATATAAGCGGTCCTGCGAGTGCCTTGGACCGCGATTTGGTGTCGTAGAAGTCTTATCGTCCGGCATGCACTTGCCGGGTGAGAAGACGCAGCTGCGGGATGTCGATACGGCCTCAATTGGCGTCGATGGTGCGGCCCATGACGGATCTGCTGGGAAGCATTCACTTTTCGTCGTAAATTCGTCTGTAGTCGACTTTTCCGACTGTGGCAAAAGGGGGAAATGGCTCAAATTTGAGGCCTACAAGATCAGCATCGCATCGCCGTAACTGAAGAAGCGGTAACGCTCGCGAACGGCTTCGGCATAGGCGCGACGGATGAGGTCGGCACCGGCGAACGCGCTGACCAATACCAGCAGCGTCGATTTCGGAAGATGAAAGTTTGTCAGCAGACAGTCGATCGCCCGGAATTCGTAAGGGGGGCGAATAAACAGATTCGTCTCGCCCTGCCACTCACCGATGCTCCCCTGCTGTGCCGCAGACTCCAACACGCGGACCGATGTCGTGCCGACGGCGACAATCCGCCCGCCTTGCTCTCGCGACTGTCTTAAGTTCTCGGCCGACGGCGGCGAGAGTTCGCACCATTCGCTGTGCATGTGGTGTTCGCTCAGCGATTCGACCGCGATGGGGCGAAACGTGCCGATGCCAACGTGCAACGTGACGAACTCCCGAGTGATGCCGTTCGACTGCATGTCGGCGAGCAATTCCGGCGTGAGATGCAATCCGGCGGTTGGAGCGGCGACGGCACCGGGATGGCGGGCGTACACGGTTTGGTAGCGGGACCAGTCGGCTTCGGTTGCCAATTTGCGGTGCATATAAGGAGGCAACGGAACGGTACCAAATTGTGCCAGCAGCGAATGGGGATCATTCTGGCTTTCGGGGCGGGCGATCCAGATTCCGTCCTCGGCTTCTCGTTCAATCAACTTCAATGATAATTCGTCGTCTGAATTCGCGTCGTGAGCCGGTGTGATGACAATCTGTTCGCCCGCGGTGAGTCGTCCGCGCGTCTGTCCGATCAGCCGCCAGTCACCTTCGTTCGTTGTGCCGACGAACAAGCCTTCCCAACGTCCCCCGGTGGCGGCGCGCCGGCCGAATAACCGCGCGGGAATCACCTTGGTATCGTTCAACACCAAAGTGTCGCCCGGGCTGAGCAACTCCGGCAGGTCGGTAATGCGGCGGTGAGTGAGTTCTCCGCTCTGGCGGTCGATCACCAGCAACCGCGATTCATCGCGCCGCGCGGCCGGCTGATCGGCAATCAATTCTGTCGGCAATTCGTAGTCGTAATCGCTGATGTTGTTCATGGAGAATTTCGTCGATGGATGTCCTGTAGTGGTGGC
>CAUZOL010000492.1:0-4099 GCA_963581435.1 Planctomycetota bacterium | reverse complement strand
AAATACACTCTGCGACTCATTGAGTCGCAGCTAGGATAAATCATACTGATGAACACTCCGCGACCCAACATTCTCTGGTACTGCACCGATCAGCAGCGATTCGATACGATCGGCGCGCTCGGCAATTCGCATGTGAAGACGCCAACAATTGACGCGTTGGTGTCGCAAGGAACGGCGTTCACTCACGCGTATTGCCAAAGCCCTATTTGCACGCCGAGCCGGTCGAGTTTTATGACCGGCATGTATGCCAGTCGCGTGCACAATTGCCGTAACGGCAACGAGTCATTCAACCATCACCCACCGCTCATCTCGAAACTCATCGCCGATGCGGGCTATGACTGTGGATTGATCGGCAAGTTCCATTTGCAGAGTTCGGGGCATCGCACCGAACCGCGACTGGATGATGGTTTCCGCTTCTGGAAGTTCAGCCACGCACCCCGCGACGACTGGGCCGAAGGTCACGACTATGCCGACTGGGTACGAGCCAACGGGGGCGACCTCAACGCGTTACGTGAAGACGAAGACCGTGTTCCCGCCGAGTTGCATCAAACCACCTGGGCGACAGAACGTGCACTCGAATTCATTGGCGGCGACCACGACGGACCGTGGATGTTGAACGTGAATGTCTACGATCCGCACCCGCCGTTTATCCCGCCGCGGGCTTATGCCGACCAATTTGACGCTGCTGCGATGCCTGGGCCGTATTTTCGTGACAGTGATTTCGCGCAACAACAGGCGCTGCGCTGCATCGATTTTCAAACCGAAACGCAAGACCCCACGGAATTCGACGGCAAGAACGTGCAGGCGTTGTACTACGCAATGATCGCCTTAATCGACGATCAGTTCGCCCGTATTCTCGACTTCCTCGATCAAACCGGACAGCGCGATAATACGGCGATAATTTTTACCAGCGATCACGGCGAGACCCTGGGCGATCACGGCCTGCTGTTCAAAGGGTGCCGATTTTACGAAGGGCTGGTCCGCGTGCCGTTGATCCTCAGTTGGCCCGGCAATATCCAGACCGGTCTAAGGAGCGATGCGCTGGTGGAGTTGATCGACAAGTCGGCGACTCTACTGGAATTGGCCGGTGTGCCGGAACAAGAACACGTGCAGGGTCGCAGCCTGCTACCGATCGCGCGCGGCGAAGTCTCGCCCGATCATCACCGCGACTTCGTGCGGAGCGAATACTACGACGCACTCGATGCACATTTTGTGGCGGGCGACGGCAACGGAACGTTCGGCACCATGTACCGAAACCGACGTTACAAACTGTGCGTCTATCACGGCCACGGTTTGGGAGAACTGTACGACCTCGAAGCCGACCCTTGGGAGTTCAACAACCTGTGGGACTCGCCCGAGCATCAATCGCTCAAACTGGATTTGATTCACGCCAGCTACGACCAGTCGATGCTACAAACCATCAACGTCGGCACGCGAAGAATCGCGCCGATGTGAGGGTCGGAACTTCCTCATCCCCGACCTCTTGGCGACGACTCAACTCCGAGCCAATCGAGAGTAATGTTTGTTCGCGCTCACCGGACCGTTTACCATGTGGTAACGTCTCGACATACCAATCTTGTTCCACCGATTGACTGGCATCATGATATTCAAATTCAAGTTCCCGACAGCTTGCATCTTCGGTTGTTTCTCGATTGCCCTCGTTGGCCTGTCGTCCAATTCGGTGTTTGCCGCCGATGACTACACAGAGAACCCGGGGACTGAGGGCAATGGGAATGTCACCATCGGTCCAGATTACAAGATCGATCCCGATCTGACCGACCGGGGAAATCCCAAAGGGAAATCCTTCGAGTTCTCGATGCGTCTGGCCGACAGCAAGATTTTCCGTGGCGATGATTCCACGCTGGACCGTCGAAAGCCCGTGCGGAAAGAGCGGAAGATATTCGTCTACGTTCCAGCCGCTTACAAAGACGGTACGAAGGCACCGATTCTTGTGATGCATGACGGGCCGAGTCGATTGAATCTGGTGCGCCATGCACTGGACAATCTGACTATCTCCAAGGATCCGAATCGTAAGCTTCCCGCGTTCATTGCGATCGCCGTTCAAAATGGCGGCAACGACAGCTATGGCAGCCAACGCGGTCTGGAATACGACACGATGTCTGACCGACTCGCCCGATTCATCAACGACGAAGTCCTGCCGGCCGTGCTGAACGATGCCAAGATCAAAGCGGCGTACCCGAAAATCGCCTTCACCAACAACCCCTGGGGCAAAGCCACAATGGGCTGTAGTTCGGGTGGCGCGGCGGCGCTTAGCATGGGCTGGTTTCGACCCGACTTATTTCGTCGTTTAATTACCTACTCGGGAACGTTCGTTGATCAACAAGACGATGATGCGGCGGAAGAGAAGAAGTACCCGCTGGGGGCGTGGGAATACCATTCCAGCATGAAGCTCATCGAAAACAGCAAGAAGAAACCTCTGCGAATCTTCGCGCACGTCTCCGAAAACGACAACCGCTCCAAAGATCCGGAGAGCACCTATCACAACTGGGTGATGGCCAACGAACGAACGGCCGCGGCCCTCAAAGCCCGCGGCTACGATTACCGCTACGTTTACAGTCGCGCGACGCGTCACTGCGATGGCAAAGTGTTCGACCAAACGCTGGCCGACACACTGGTCTGGATCTGGCGCGGTTACCACGCTGAGTGACCGACCCCGCAATCCTCTTTTGCGGCGGTGCGATCAGAGCAGAAACCATCGACTTCCACGTTCATTAGAGTCCTTGAATTCGTCCAGCTGAGAGAGATATTGAGATGACGTCAAAGTTGTTGCTTCACGCTGCGTGGTTTGCATGTGTCTGGGGAGTTGTGGCGTCACCCGTCGGTTGGGCGGCGGACAAGGAACCGGTGAGACTGATCTTCGATACGGACCTGGAATCGGATGTCGATGACGCGGGAACCGTTGCATTGCTACATGCCTTGGCCGATCGAGGCGAGGTGAAGTTGTTGGCGATGGGCATTTCGGCGCGGCATCCTTTTAGCGGTCCCTGCCTGGATGCCATCAACACCTATTACGGGCGTGGCGACATTCCGATTGGCGTGGTCAAGGGCGCTACCGGAGACAACAAGTCGAAGTATGCCCAACGCGTGGCCGAAGAGTTTCCCCACGATCTCAAATCGAGCGAGGATGCGCACGACGCAACCAAACTCTACCGCCGAGTGTTGGCGGCCCAACCGGATGGCAGCGTGGTGATGGTAAGCGTCGGCTTTTTGACCAACCTGGCCAACTTGCTGCAGAGTCCAGCCGATGCGCACAGCCGGTTGTCGGGCAAGGAACTTGTTCGGCGTAAGGTCAAGGTTTGGGTCTGCATGGGCGGTGCGTTTCCCAAGGGGCGCGAGTGGAACGTCTTCCGCGATGCCAAGGCTTCCCGGCAGGCGATTGACCGTTGGCCCACGCGAATCGTCTTCAGCGGATTTGAAATCGGCAAACGCGTCATGACGGGGGCTCGCCTGGTGAAACTTCCCAAGCAACATCCCGTGCGCCGATCTTACGAACTCTACAATGGACTGAAGAACCGCGAGAGCTGGGACCAGACGGCGGCTCTGTATGCCGTTCGCGGGATACATGGCGAATTGGCCGGATTCTGGGACATGAGCGAACCGGGCCGCATGCGCGTGCTGGAAGATGGATCGAACGATTGGCAACCCCAAACCGATCGCAACCATGTCTACCTGATCGAAAAACTGCCGCCCGCCAAGGTTGCTGCCACCATCGAGGACCTCATGCTACACGTTCCGGCCGCGAAGAAGCGGTAGATCGGCATAGCCAGTCGTCCGCGCTGGACAGTCGATGAGTGCAGCGCATAGGATGGCGTTAGTCCTACCACACACCTATTGTCCTACCACACGCCAATTGTCCTTCCACACAGTCATCCCGCCTGAATTTGAGGAATTCAATATGTCTCGCCTGCTGCTGCCCGCCCTGATCACCCTGCTGATGACAAGCACCACTTTTGCAGCCGACTGGATCGGTTTTCGCGGCCCAGGTGGTTCCGGCGCGTCGAGCGAGAAAAACCTGCCAGTCGAGTGGAGTACCGACTCGAACATTGCCTGGAAACTGGAACTCCCGGGAGCCGGCGCA